>NZ_CP095481.1:629062-943593 GCF_023023025.1 Amycolatopsis sp. WQ 127309 | reverse complement strand
CCCAGGGCAAGCTGCAGGGCATCGGCTTCTCGACCTTCGTGCTGACCGAGGTTCTGGCCCTGATCGGCATCGTCATCTACTTCATCGCCTCCGCCGCCTGAGTCAGCAGCTCATCGCTTAAGGAGACGCCGTGCTGAAGAGTGCAATGCTCCTCGCCGCTGAAGGCGAGACGCACAACCCGATCATCCCCGACATCTCGGAGCTGATCCTCGGCATCGTCGCCTTCCTGATCCTGCTGTTCATCCTCAAGAAGTACGTCGTCCCTCGCTTCGAGGCCGCGTACGAAGAGCGTGCGCAGAAGATCGAGGGTGGCATCGAGAAGGCCGAGAAGGCTCAGGCCCAGGCCGAAGCCGCGCTGGCGGAGTACCAGGCGCAGCTGAAGGAAGCTCGTGGCGAGGCCGCGAAGATCCGCGACGACGCCCGGCTCGAGGCCGAGCAGATCAAGGCGGAACTGCGGGCCGAGGCCGAGTCCGAGTCCCAGCGGATCGTCGCCCAGGGCCAGGCTCAGCTGCAGGCCCAGAAGGCGCAGATCATCGCCGAGCTGCGGGCCGACATGGGCCGCAACGCCGTGGAGCTGGCCAGCCGCATCGTCGGCGAGTCGCTCGAAGACGAGGCGCGCCGTCGTGGCACCGTCGACCGGTTCCTCGCGGAGCTGGACACCGCCGGTGCCGCTGGTGGAGCGGGGAAGTAGACCGGAATGACGCTGCATGCTGCGAGCCGTGAAGCGCTCGGCCTCGCCGAGGAACGCCTCGGCGAGGTTCTGGCCGACGCGGGAGCCGACGCGGCCACGGTCGGCGACGAGCTGCTCTCGGTCGTCGACCTGCTGGACCGGGAGATCGGTCTGCGCCGGGCGGTGAGTGACGCCTCGGCGACGCCGGAGTCGCGCACCACGCTGGTGCGCCGGCTGTTCGACGGCAAGCTGTCCGAACCGGCGCTGAAGGTGCTCGACGCCGTGGCGGGCAGCCGCTGGTCCAGCCCTCGTCAGCTGGTCGACGGGCTCGAGTCGCTCGGGCACTCCGCGCTGCTGACCGCCGCCGAGAAGACCGGCAACATCGACGCCGTCGAGACCCAGCTGTTCCAGGTCTCGCGCGTCGTGGCCAACCACCCGGAGCTCGAGACCGCACTGGCGGACCTGGCCGGTCCGGCGGACGCGAAGCGGTCGCTGGTGCGCGGGCTGTTCGCCGACAAGGTGGACGTGGTCACCGAGACCCTCGTCGAGCAGGTCGTCCGCCGGGCCAAGGGCCGTGGTGTCGGCGCCGGGCTCGACGCGCTGGTCAAGCTGGCCGCGGAACGCCGTCAGCGCTCGGTCGCCTACGTGACCAGCGCGAGCCCCCTGACCGACGAGCAGACCACCCGGCTGGGCGAGAAGCTCGACACCCTCTACGGGCGGTCGATCGCGCTGCACGTCGAGGTCGATCCCAGCCTCGGCGGCGGGCTCGTCGTCCGCGTCGGCGACGAGATCATC
This sequence comes from Amycolatopsis sp. WQ 127309, assembly GCF_023023025.1. Lineage (NCBI taxonomy): Bacteria > Bacillati > Actinomycetota > Actinomycetes > Pseudonocardiales > Pseudonocardiaceae > Amycolatopsis > Amycolatopsis sp. WQ 127309. Next base: position 942,128 of record NZ_CP095481.1, on the reverse strand, counting down.
GACGGGAGCGCGGCGGGTCAGCTCGCTGCCCTGCGCAGGCGGCTGGCCCGGGCCTAGTCCCCGGCCACACAAGACTTTGCATACTGGCAAGAACGAAGCGAGAGCGGGAAAGACATGGCCGAGCTGACGATCTCCTCGGATGAGATCCGTAGCGCGATCGAGAACTACGTCTCGAGTTACGCCCCGGACGTGAGCCGGGAAGAAGTTGGCGTCGTGATCGACGCGGGTGACGGTATCGCCCACGTCGAGGGCCTCCCCTCGGCCATGGCCAACGAGCTGCTCGAGTTCCCCGGCGGCGTCCTGGGCGTCGCACTGAACCTGGACGCGCGCTCCATCGGTGCCGCGATCCTCGGCGACTTCGAAAGCATCGAAGAGGGCCAGCAGGTCAAGCGCACCGGCCAGGTCCTGTCCGTGCCGGTCGGCGACGGCTACCTCGGCCGCGTCGTCAACCCGCTGGGCGCCCCGATCGACGGCCTCGGCGACATCGAGACCACCGACCGCCGTCCGCTGGAGGTCAAGGCCGCTTCGGTGGTCGAGCGCCAGCCGGTGTCGGAGCCGCTGCAGACCGGCATCACCGCCATCGACGCGATGACGCCGATCGGGCGCGGCCAGCGCCAGCTGATCATCGGTGACCGCAAGACGGGCAAGACCGCCGTCGCCGTGGACACGATCATCAACCAGAAGTCCAACTGGGAGACCGGCGACGAGAAGAAGCAGGTCCGCTGCATCTACGTCGCGATCGGCCAGAAGGGCTCCACGATCGCCGCGGTCAAGAAGTCCCTCGAGGACGCGGGCGCGATGGAGTACACCACCATCGTCGCCGCCCCGGCCTCGGACTCGGCCGGCTTCAAGTGGATCGCCCCGTACACCGGCTCGGCCATCGGCCAGCACTGGATGTTCGAGGGCAAGCACGTCCTCATCGTGTTCGACGACCTGACCAAGCAGGCCGACGCGTACCGCGCGATCTCGCTGCTGCTGCGCCGCCCGCCGGGCCGCGAGGCCTTCCCCGGCGACGTCTTCTACTTGCACTCCCGTCTCCTCGAGCGGTGCGCGAAGCTCTCGGACGAGCTGGGCGCCGGCTCGCTGACCGGGCTGCCGATCATCGAGACGAAGGCCAACGACGTGTCGGCCTACATCCCGACGAACGTCATCTCGATCACCGACGGCCAGTGCTTCTTCCAGTCGGACCTGTTCAACGCCGGTCAGCGCCCGGCCATCGACGTGGGCATCTCGGTGTCCCGCGTGGGTGGTGCCGCGCAGGTCAAGGCGATGAAGTCGGTTTCCGGCTCGCTCCGCATCGACCTGTCGCAGTACCGCGAGCTGGAGGCGTTCGCCGCCTTCGCCTCGGACCTTGACGACGCCTCGAAGGCGCAGCTCGAGCGCGGTGCCCGGCTGTACGAGGTGCTCAAGCAGTCGCAGTACTCGCCGATCCCGGTCGAGGAGCAGGTCTGCACGGTGTGGCTGGGCACGAACGGCCACTACGACTCGGTCCCGACCGAGGACGTGCGCCGCTTCAACCACGAGTTCCTCGACTCGGCCCGCCGCAAGCACGACGACGTCCTGGGCGCGATCCGCGACTCCGGGAAGTTCGAGGACGCGACCGCCGAGAAGCTGGTCGCCGCGGTGAACGAGTTCAAGAAGGAGTTCACCACCGCCGACGGCAACGCCCTGGTCGGGGTGGACGCCGACGCGATGGACGCCGACAAGGTCGGGCAGGAGACCGTCAAGGTCAACAAGCCCGCCCCGAAGAAGTGAGCTGATAGCTCATGGCCGCACAACTCCGGGAACTCCGGTCGCGCATCAAGGCGACCAAGTCGATCGGCAAGATCACCAAGGCGATGGAGCTCATCGCCACCGCGCGCATCACCAAGGCGCGGGCGAAGGTCGCCGCTTCCCGGCCGTACGCCGACGAGATCACCAAGGTGCTCTCGGCGCTGGCCGGTGCGGCGGCCAACCTCGACCACCCGCTGCTGGTCGAGCGCCCGAACCCGAAGCGGGCCGCTGTCCTGGTCGTGACCAGTGACAAGGGCCAGTGCGGTGGTTACAACTCCAACGTGCTGCGCGCGACCGGCGAGCTGCTTTCCCTGCTTCGCGACGAGGGCAAGGAAGCTCGGGTCTACGTCACCGGCAACAAGGGCCTGAACTACTACCGGTTCCGCGGCCGCGAGGTGGTGGACGGCTGGACGGGCTTCTCCGACCAGCCGAACTACGCCGCGGCGGTCGAAGCGGCCGAGACCCTGGTCGAGTCGTTCATGGCCGGCGTCGACGACGGGCACGGCAACGCCGACGGCATCGAGGGTGTCGACGAGATCCACATCGTCTACACCGAGTTCGTGTCGATGCTGACCCAGCGGCCGATCGCCAAGCGCGTCGCGCCGCTCGAGGTCGAGTACACCGACGGCGACGAAGAGCAGAAGCCGCAGCCCGGCGACCTGCTGCCCAGCTACGAGTTCGAGCCGAGTGCCGACAAACTGCTGGACTCGCTGCTGCCGAAGTACATCAACACGCGCATCTACTCGGCGCTGTTGGAGTCGGCGGCGTCCGAGCTGGCCGCGCGCCGGACGGCGATGAAGGCCGCTTCGGACAACGCCAACGACCTGGTCGGCAACCTGACGCGGGAGATGAACCAAGCGCGCCAGGCGCAGATCACCCAGGAGATCTCCGAAATCGTCGGTGGCGCGAACGCGCTCACCGCAGCAGGAAGTGATGATTGATGACCAGTACTGAAGCCCCGCGCGCCAAGGGGCGCATCGTGTCGGTGACCGGTCCGGTCGTCGACGTCGAGTTCCCGCGCGGTTCCGTTCCCGACCAGCACAACGCGCTCAAGGTCGAGATCGAGTTCGAGCAGCTGCGCAAGACGGTGACGCTCGAGGTCGCCTCCCACCTGGGTGACAACCTCGTCCGCACCATTTCGCTGCAGCCGCAGGACGGTCTCGTCCGCGGTGCCGAGGTCACCGACACCGGTGGCCCGATCACCGTGCCGGTGGGCGACAAGGTCAAGGGCCACGTCTACAACGCGCTCGGCGAGTGCCTCGACGAGCCCGGCTACGGCGACGACCTCGAGCGCTGGGGCATCCACCGCAACCCGCCGTCCTTCGACCAGCTCGAGGGCAAGACGGAGATGCTGGAGACCGGCCTGAAGGTCGTCGACCTGCTCACCCCGTACGTCCAGGGTGGCAAGATCGGCCTGTTCGGCGGCGCCGGCGTCGGCAAGACGGTGCTCATCAAGGAGATGATCACCCGTGTCGCCCGGAACTTCGGTGGTACGTCGGTGTTCGCCGGGGTCGGCGAGCGCACTCGTGAGGGCAACGACCTCTTCCTGGAGATGAGCGAAGACGGCGTCATCAACGACACCGCCCTCGTGTTCGGCCAGATGGACGAGCCGCCGGGCACGCGCATGCGCGTCGCCCTGTCCGCGCTGACCATGGCGGAGTACTTCCGCGATGTGCAGAACCAGGACGTGCTGCTGTTCATCGACAACATCTTCCGGTTCACCCAGGCCGGCTCGGAGGTGTCGACCCTGCTGGGCCGGATGCCGTCGGCCGTGGGTTACCAGCCGACGCTGGCCGACGAGATGGGCCAGCTGCAGGAGCGGATCACCTCGACCCGGGGCCGGTCGATCACCTCGATGCAGGCGATCTACGTTCCCGCGGACGACTACACCGACCCGGCCCCGGCCGCGACGTTCGCCCACCTGGACGCCACCACCGAGCTTTCGCGTGGTGTCTTCCAGAAGGGCATCTTCCCGGCGGTGGACCCGCTGGCGTCGACGTCGACGATCCTCGACCCGGCCATCGTCGGCGAGGACCACTACCGCGTGGCTTCCGAGGTCATCCGGATCCTGCAGAAGTACAAGGAACTGCAGGACATCATCGCGATCCTCGGTATGGACGAGCTCTCGGAAGAGGACAAGCTCACCGTCCAGCGCGCCCGCCGGATCGAGCGCTTCCTCTCGCAGAACATGCTGGTCGCGGAGGCGTTCACGCAGATCCCGGGCTCGACGGTGCCGCTGTCGGAGACCATCGAGTCGTTCGACCGCATCGCCAAGGGTGACTTCGACCACTACCCGGAGCAGGCGTTCCTGGGTATCGGTGGCCTCGAAGACCTCGAGAAGAAGTACAAGGAAATCACCAAGAAGTGATCTCCTGAGGCGGCGGGGGCAGTGTCCATTGTGGACTCGGGCCCCCGCCGTTCTCATACCGGGATACAGACCTATTACACTCGGTGGCAACACCCCGAGCGAAGGAGTGCTACGTGGCTGAGATGTCCGTGGAGCTGGTGGCCGTCGAGCGCCGTCTCTGGTCGGGTACCGCCACTTTCGTGGTGGCCCAGACCACCGAGGGTGAGATCGGCATCATGGCCGGTCACGAGCCCGTGCTCGGGCAGCTCGTCGAGGGTGGCGTGGTCAAGGTGACGACCACCGACGGCGAAACGGTCTGCGCGGCCGTGCACGGCGGTTTCCTGTCGGTCACCGGCACCGGGGTGAGCATCCTCGCCGAAAGTGCCGAGCTTTCCGACGAAATCGACGTCGACGCGGCGAAGGCGGCCTTGACCGCCGACGACGAGACCGAGCGGACCAGGGCCTCGGCCCAGCTCCGCGCGGCAGGTCAGTCGGTCTGAGCGAGCGACGGGCAGGAGCCGGGCCGTGCAGATCACCGTGGTGGTAGTCGGGCTCCTGATCGTGCTCGTGGTGCTGGTCGGCTGGTACGGCCAGCGGTGGATCCGGATGCGCCGCGGTGGGGGCGTGAGCGTCGCGCTGCGGTGGCGTCCGGACAGTGCGCGGGCCAGCTGGCACCTGGGGCTCGGCCGCTACGAGGGTGACGAGTTCGTCTGGTACCGGGTGTGGAGCCTGCGCAGCGGCCCGGACCGCGTCTTCCAGCGCGCGAGCATGCAGATCGCCGACCGCCGTGACCCCTCCGGCAGTGAGGCCTACGCGGTTCCCGAAGGCGCCATCGTGCTGCGCTGCGAGTCCGAGACCCAGGAAGCGATCGAGATCGCCATGGGCCCGGGCGCGCTCACCGGGTTCCTCTCCTGGCTCGAATCCGCTCCTCCCGGGCGACGTCTCCCGCGCGCGTCCTGACCTGCCCCTGTCTCACTCCGCTGTCTCAAACCGAGACAGCCAGGGCCGCCGTTTTGGCCTACGGTTGAGCGCATGATCTTCATCGTGGTCAAGTTCCCGGTCAAACCGGAGCACGCCGAAGCCTGGCCGGACATCGTGGCGGACTACACCACGAATACCCGCGCCGAAGCGGGCAACCGGTTCTTCGAGTGGTCCCGCAGTCTCGAAGACAAGAACACCTACGTGCTGGTCGAGGGCTTCGAAGGCCAGGACGCCGCCGTCGCGCACGTCGGCTCCGACCACTTCAAGTGGGCGGTCGCGAACCTGGGTGCCTACATCTCGGACAACCCGCAGATCATCAACGTCCAGGACGCCTCCGACTGGGGCCCGATGGCCGAGATCGCGCCCCACTAAACTGGGGTTCGTGACTCTCGTCGACATCCCCGGCTCCAAGTCCGTCACCGCCCGAGGCCTGTTCCTGGCCGCCGCCGCGCGCGGCACCACCGTGCTCGGCCGTCCGCTGCATTCGGACGACACGGAGGGCTTCGCCGAGGGGCTCGTGAAGCTCGGCTACCAGGTTGACAGGCAGCCGGACGCCTGGACGATCGAGGGCCGGCCGTCGGGGCCGGGCGTGGCGTCCGCCGACGTCTTCTGCCGCGACGGCGCCACCACGGCCCGCTTCCTGCCCGCACTTGCCGCGGCCGGCGCCGGCACCTTCCACTTCGACGCGTCCGACCAGATGCGCCGGCGTCCGCTGGGTCCGCTCACCGACGCGCTGCAGGAGCTGGGCGTCGACCTGACCTTCGAGGGCGAGCCGGGTCACCACCCGCTGACCGTCCGCGCGAACGGCGTCAAGGGCGGCGACCTGACCCTGGACGCGGGCCTGTCGTCGCAGTTCCTGACGGCGTTGCTGCTGCTCGGGCCGCTGACCGCGGAGGGGCTGCGGATCACCGTGACCGACCTCGTGTCGGTGCCCTACGTCGAGATCACGCTGGAGATGATGCGGCGCTTCGGCGTCGACGTCCGCCGCGAGGGCAAGACGTTCGTCGTCCCGCCGCAGCCGTACCAGGCGTGCGACTACCCGGTGGAGCCCGACGCGTCGACGGCCAGTTACTTCCTGGCCGCGGCGGCGGTCACCGGCCGCACGGTGACCATCCCCGGCCTGGGTTCGACGGCGCTGCAGGGCGACGTGCTGTTCGTGGACGTCCTGGAGCAGATGGGCGCCCACGTGCAGCTGGAAGAGAACTCGGTGACGGTCGCGGGCCCGTCGGACGGCCTGCGCGGCGTCACGGTGAACATGCGCGACATCTCCGACACGGTCCCGACGCTGGCGGCGATCGCGCCGTTCGCGGCCGGGCCGGTGCGCATCGAGGACGTCTACAACACGCGCATCAAGGAGTGCGACCGCCTGGACGCGTGCGAGGAGAACCTGCGCGCGCTCGGGGTGGCGGTCGAGACGGGCCGCGACTGGATCGAGATCCAGCCGGGCGCGCCCGCCGGTGCCCTGGTCAAGTGCCGCCGCGACCACCGGATCGCGATGGCGTTCAGCATCACCGGCCTGCTGGTCGACGGCATCACGCTGGACGACCCGGAGTGCGTGAAGAAGACGTTCCCCGGCTTCCACCAGGCCCTCGGGTCGCTGCGGGAGAGCTGGGGGATCTAGGAGGGCTGCCCGCCCGGCTGCCACAGCACGTCACCCTCGGGGTTGGCCAGCCGGGCGAGGATGAACAGCAGGTCCGACAGCCGGTTCAGGTACTTCACCGCGATCGGGTTCGTCCTCTCCGGCTCGGCTTCGTACAGCTCCCACGCGCTCCGCTCCGCGCGGCGGGACACCGTGCGCGCCTGGTGCAGGAACGCCGCGCCCGGGGTGCCGCCCGGCAGGATGAACGACGTCAGCTTGGGCAGGCGGTCGTTGAAGTCGTCGCACCAGCCCTCGAGCCGTTCGAGGTACTTCTCGGTGATGCGCAGCGGCGGGTAGGGCGGGTCGTCCTGGATCGGCAGGCAGAGATCGGCGCCGACGTCGAAGAGGTCGTTCTGCAGCACGCGCAGGACGTCCGTGATCTCGGCCGGCAGCGCGCCCATCGCGACGGCCAGCCCGATGACGGAGTTCGCCTCGTCGGTGTCGGCGTAGGCGCCCAGCCGGGGCGATGTCTTGGGCACGCGCGACCCGTCGCCGAGCGCCGTCGTGCCGTTGTCGCCGACCTTGGTGTACACGCGGTTGATGCGAACGACCATGAAGCCACCATAGCGGCCCCCGCCCGGGTCGAATCCGGGCGAGAGGGCATGATTGGCGGCCATGAGCGAGCACTTCGACGTGCATGGCGGAGCCCGGCTGGTCGGCGAGGTCGACGTGGTCGGGGCCAAGAACAGCGTGCTGAAGCTGATGGCCGCGGCCCTCCTCGCGGAGGGCACCACGACCATCACGAACTGCCCGCAGATCCTCGACGTCCCGCTGATGGGCGACGTGCTGCGGAGCGTCGGCTGCGAGGTCGTCATCGAGGGCGACACGGCCACGATCACCACGCCGGCCGAGCTGTCCCACCGCGCCGACTCGGCGGCGATGGGCAAGCTGCGCGCGTCCGTCTGCGTGCTGGGACCGCTGGTCGGCCGGCTGAAGCAGGCCGTCGTGGCGCTGCCGGGCGGCGACGCGATCGGCTCGCGGCCGCTGGACATGCACCAGAACGGCCTGCGCAAGCTGGGCGCGACGAGCACCATCGAGCACGGCTGCGTCGTCGCGAAGGCCGAGACGCTGGTCGGCGCGCAGATCTGGCTGGACTTCCCGAGCGTCGGCGCGACCGAGAACATCCTGATGGCCGCCGTCCTCGCCGAGGGCACCACGGTGATCGACAACTGCGCGCGCGAGCCCGAGATCGTCGACATCTGCACGATGCTCGTGGAGATGGGCGCGAAGGTCGAAGGCGCCGGGACGTCGACGCTGACCGTGCACGGCGTGGAGCAGCTGCACCCCACCGAGCACAGCGTGATCGGCGACCGGATCGTGGGCGCCACCTGGGCGTTCGCGGCGTCGATGACCCGCGGCGACCTGACCGTGCGCGGGGTCAACCCGCACCACCTCGACCTGGTGCTGGACAAGCTCCAGCTGGCCGGCGCCGAGGTCACCACGTTCGGCGACAAGGGCTTCCGCATCGTGCAGGCCGAGCGGCCGCAGGCGGTCGACTGGGTGACGCTGCCGTACCCCGGCTTCGCGACCGACCTGCAGCCGTTCGCGGTCGCGCTGTCAGCGGTGTCCGAGGGCACGTCGATGATCACGGAGAACGTCTACGAGGCCCGGTTCCGGTTCATCGAGGAGATGATCCGGCTCTCCGGCGACACCCGCACGGACGGCCACCACGCGGTGGTCCGCGGCGTCGAACGGCTCTCCAGCGCGCCGGTCTGGGCGTCGGACATCCGCGCGGGCGCCGGGCTGGTGCTGGCCGGGCTGTGCGCGGACGGCGTCACCGAGGTCTGGGACGTCTTCCACATCGACCGCGGCTACCCGCACTTCGTCGAGAACCTGAACCGCCTGGGCGCGCGCATCGAGCGCGTCAGCGGCGAGCCCGACCGCACCTGAGCCGTCACACGTCCTGCGCGCCCAGCGCGCGCAGGACGTACTCCACCAGCCGGTCCAGGTAGTCCGGCTCCACCGGGGCCCGGCGGACCACCATGCGCCAGTAGATCGGCGCGCCCAGGACGTCCATCGCCATCTCGACGTCGAGGTCCGCCGGCAGCTCGCCGCGGTCCATCGCGCGGCGCAGCATTACCTCCGCGCGGTCGCGGCGCGGGCCGCCGATGCTGGTGCGCGCGCTTTCGGCCATCTCGGGGTTCCGCGCGCCCTCGGCGACGAGGTCCGGCAGGATCCGCGAGAACACCGGGTGCGTGAGCCAGTCGATCATCGCCTGCAGCGTCACGCGCAGGTCGCCGCGCAGTGAGCCGGTGTCTTCGAGCACCGCGCGCGACACGCTGAACTCCGCGACGACCGCGGTGATCATCTCGTGCTTCGACGTCCACCGCCGGTACAGCGCGCTCTTGCCGACCCCGGCCCGTTTCGCCACCGCTTCCATCGACAGCCGCCCGTAACCCTGCTCGGCGAGCTCGTGCAGCACCGCGTCCGTGATGGCCTGGGTGACTTCGGGCTGGAGGACCGCGGCGCCGGTCGGGGTGCGTGCCATGACGCGCAGTCTAGCGGGTGGACGGAACGGTACCGTCCCGTCTACAGTGACGTCGGGACGGTACCGTCTCGTCCAAACGTTCAAGGAGGCATCCGTGCTACCGAGCGAACTCGTCGAGCACGCGCTCGACCTGCTGGTGAAGCACGACATGGCCGGGTTCGCCGGGCTGTGGGCCGAGGACGGCGTCCTCGAGTTCCCGTTCGCCGCGGCGGGCTACCCGGCCCGCGTCGAGGGCCGGGACGCCATCGCCGACTACCTGCGGGGCTACCCGGACCTGCTCGACGTCCGGGCGATCACGGCGAAGACCGTGCACGAGACCGCCGACCCGGGCGTGGTGGTCGTGGAGATGACCGCGGCCGGTGTCGTCGTCGCGTCGCGGAAGCCGTACGAGCTGTCCTACATCGCCGTGCTGACGGTCGAAGACGGCGAGATCCGGCGCTACCGCGACTACTGGAGCCCGCTCGCCGCGGCCGAGCTGATGGGCGGCGTCGACGAGCTGACGGCGGCGTTCGCCGGGAGCGACCGTGGCTGACGTCCTGGTCCTCGGCGGCACCGGCACCACCGGCGGCCGGGTCGTCGCGGGCCTGCGCGCCCTCGGTGTCACAGCGCGGGCCGCCACGCGCAAGGTGAGCGAACCCGGCCAGGTGCGCTTCGACTGGACCGACCGCGCCACCCACGCCGCCGCGCTGCACGACGTCTCCGCCGTGTACCTGCTCGCCCCGATCGGCGAGGCCGAGCCCGCGCGGCTTGTCGAACCGTTCCTGGCGGACGCGCTCGACGCCGGCGTCCGGCGGGTCGTGCTGCTCAGCTCGTCGGCCGTCACCGCGGACTCGCCCGGCCTCGGCGAGCTGCAGCGCCTGGTGCGCGCCGCGCCGGAGTACGCCGTGCTGAAGCCGTCGTGGTTCATGCAGAACTTCACCGGCGAGCACCTGGTCGCCCAGGGCGTGCGGGACGGCGAGATCGTCACCGCCACCGGGGACGGCCGGGTGGCGTTCGTCGACGCCGGCGACATCGCGGCGGTCGCCGTCCGCGCGCTGACCGACGCCGAACCGCACAACACCGAACACGTCCTGACCGGCCCTTCGGCGGTCAGCTACGCCGAAGCCGCCGAGATCGTCGCCGCGCACACCGGACGTCCGGTGCGGCACCGCGCGGTGAGCACCGCCGAGTTCGCCGCTTTGGTTACCGCGTCCGGGATTCCCGCCGAGTTCGCCGCCGTTCTCGCCGCGCTCGACGAGGACATCCGCCGCGGCACCGAAGACCGCGTCACCCCGGCCGTCGAAGAGGTCACCGGCCGGCCCGCTCGTTCGTTCCGCACGTTCGTGGAGGAGGAAATCCGATGAAGCAGCTCATGTTCACCGAGGACCCGCAGTTCTGGTTCGAGACCCTGCGCCTGTTCGGCCACGCGGCCTACGGCGGTTCGGACTTCGGCGAGGTGCTCGCGGCGGCGTCGACCGTGACGCCGGGCGACTACGACAGCTGGCACGACGCCTACCGCGCCCTGGCCGACCGGCTGTACGCCGAAGCGGCCGACGCGAGCCCGGTCACCGCGCGCGATCTGCTGCTGCGCGCGTCGACGTACTACTTCTCGGCGGACTTCTTCCTGCACGGCGACCCGGCGGACCCGCGGATCGCGGCGGCGTACGACCGCAGCGTCGAGTGCTTCCGCCGCGCGGGCGTCGCCGAGCCGGTCGAAATCCCGTACGAGGGCACGGTGCTGCAGGGCTACTTCTACCGCGCGCCCGGTGCCGGGCCGAAGCCGGTCCTGGTGATGCACAGCGGTTTCGACGGCAGCGCCGAGGAACTCCACTTCTTCGGCGCGGCGTCCGGCGCCGAGCGCGGCTACCACGTCCTGACCTTCGACGGTCCCGGCCAGCCGAGCGCGATGCACCGCGACAAGCTCGTGTTCCGGCCGGACTGGGAGCACGCCGTCACGCCGGTGGTGGACTTCGTGCTCGGCCTCGACGGCGTCGACCCGGCGCGGATCGCGTTGCTGGGCGTCAGCCTGGGTGGCGAGCTCGCGCCGCGCGCGGCGGCGTTCGAGCCGCGGCTGGCGGCGGTGATCGCGGTCGACGGCGTCTACGACGCGGGCTCCGCGGTGACGTCGATGCTGCCGTGGGACCGCGACGAGATCGTCCGCCGCGCCAACGCCGAGCACGACGAGGAGTTCGACGCACTGCTCGCCGCCGGCCGGCAGGCCAGCTCGACCCTGCGCTGGGCGTGCGACCACGGCCGGTACGTCCTGGGCGCGGCGACGGACCGCGAGTTCGTCGCGAAGTACCTCGAGTACACCCTCGAAGGCGGCATCGCGGAGAAGATCACGTGCCCGACGCTGATCTGCGAAGCGGCGGACGACCTGTTCTTCGCCGGTGAGACGGAAACCGAGCCGCGCCGGCTGTACGAGCACGTGACGGCGCCGAAGACGTTGCTGACGTTCACGGCGGAGGAAGGCGCGGACGCCCACTGCCACGTCGGCGCGCAGCGGCTCGCGACCGGCCGCGTCTACGACTGGCTGGACCGCACGCTCTAGCTTTCGACGGCGAGCGCGGCCCCGAAACCGAGCAGCGCGGCGCCGGTGACACCGTCGAGGGTGCGGCGGACCCGGCGCCGCAGCAGCCACGCGCGAATCCGCTGCACCCCGGCGACGATGACGAGCTGCCACAGCGTCGCGAGCACCCCGACGGTCCCGGCGAGCACCAGCGCTTCGGCGACGGTCGAGTCCGGCGTGAGGAACTGCGGCAGCATCGAGAGGTAGAAGACGAGGACCTTCGGGTTGGTGAGGTTGCAGAGAAAGCCCTCACGCCACCGCCGCCCACCGCGGGGCGCGCCGGCGGCGAGGGCCCGGTAGTCCCCCCGCCACGCGGCGACGAGCGCTTTGACGCCGAGATAACCGAGGTAACCGGCACCGGCCCAGCGCAGAGCTTCGAAAACGGGTTCGGACCGCACGATCACGGCACTCAGCCCAAGCGCGGCGGCCAGGCCTTGCGCGAGGTTCCCGGACCCGATGCCGAGAGCGGTCAGCACCCCGCCCCGCCGCCCACCGGCGAGCGAGTTCTTGAGCACCAGCGCGGTATCCGGCCCGGGCACGACGAGCATGAGTAGGACGAAGAGCAGATAGGTGCCGTAGGTTCCCCAGGTCATACGACCGAGGCTAGGACGCACGGCGGCGGTTGTCGCCGGATCCCGGAATGCGGTCCCGCCGGGCGCGGCCGATGCTGTCACGACGCCCCGTCGAGCCTCGGCCACCCAGGCCCGCCCCCACCCTCCTCCAGGGGGGCGTGCCCAAGTCCAGTCTATCGGCGGGGACCGACCAGACCGGCCGTGAAGCGGTTTTCGCGCGGAGTTGTCCACATCGGGCGAGGCCTGTGGACAACGCTTGGCGCCGGCTCGCGCGGTGGCCGGAACGGGGTCTTGGAAAGCCTCGTCCCGGGGCGGCGACGAAAGCTTCGCTCCGGGCCAGGCGATAAAAGGCTCGCTCGGGGCGGGTGACGAAAGCCTTGCCCCGGGAGCAGGCAACGTCGCTCCGGGAGCGGGTGACAAAAGCCTCGCTGCGGGGCGGGTGACAAAGCCTCGCTCCGTGAGCAGGCAAACTCGCCCCCGGAAGCAGGCGACGTCAGCCTTCGAGGGCCAGTGCCGCGCCGAAGCCGAGCAGTGCCGTTCCGGTGACGCCGTCCATGGCGCGGCGCACCTTCCGCTGCTGCAACCAGCCGCGGACCCGGTGCACGAACAACAGCAGCAGCACCTGCCACACCACGCCCAGGGCGGCGACCGTGTACGCCAGCAGCAGCGCGTCGCCCTGGTCCGTCACGCCCGGGGTCAGGAACTGCGGCAGCACCGACAGGTACAGCACGATCACCTTGGGGTTGGTGATGTTGGAGAGGAACCCTTCGCGGAACCGCCGGGCGCGGGACGCGCGGGCCCGGCGGACGTCGTCGAGCGCTTCGTAGTCTCCGCGCCAGGCGCCGCGCAGGGCCTGGACGCCCAGGTACACCAGGTAGGCCGCGCCGAGCCACTTCACCGTCACGAACACCGGCTGGTAGCGGGTGATCACCGCGCCCAGCCCGAGCGCGGCCGCCGTGCCCTGCAGGAAGTTCGCGACGCTGATGCCGCCGCACGCCCAGCCGCCGCCGCGCGCGCCGCCGGTGAGCGCGTTCTTCAGCACCACCATGGTGTCCGGGCCCGGCATCATCGCCAGCAACGCCATCATCGCCGCGAACCCGGCGTAGGTGCTCCACGTCATCAGGACTCCAGGGCGAGGGCGGCGCCGAACCCGACCAGCGCGGTGCCGGTGACGCCGTCGAGCGTCCGGCGGACCCGGCGACGGCCCAGCCACGCGCGCACGCGGTGCACGAACACCAGCAGCACCAGCAACCACAGCCCGCCGATCACGGCGGTGGTGTAGGCCAGCGCGAGCGCGTCCCACGTCGTCGTGTGCCCGGGGTCGAGGAACTGCGGCAGCACCGACAGGTACAGCACCAGCACCTTCGGGTTGGTGACGTTGGAGAGCAGGCCCTCGCGGAACCGCCGGAAACCCCCGCCGCGACGGCGTTGCTGCGTCTGCTCGACGACGTCGTAGTGCCCGCGGAACGCGCCGCGCAACGCCTGGAAGCCGAGGAAGACGAGGTAGGCCGCGCCGACCCACTTGAGGGCGAGGAACACCGGCTGCGACTTCGCGATGAGCACGCCGAGCCCGAGCGCGGCGGCGCTGCCCTGCACGACGTTCCCGGTGACGATCCCGAGCGACGCGAGCAGCCCGCCCCGGAAGCCGCCGGACAGCGCGTTCTTCAGCATCACCATCGTGTCCGGCCCCGGCGCGAGCACGATCAGGACCACGATGAGCAGGTAACTCCCGTACACACTCCACGTCACGGCTACCCACGCTAACCGACGGATCTCGGTCCGGTCTCGCGGATTTCCGTCACAACGGCAGCCCTTCGGAACCGGGCGCGCACAGAGGGTGCGCGGGCCCGCACGGCATTCGGCGCCGGCCACCCCGGCAGAGTAGTGTTCGGCCATGTCAGCAGGGGAAATCGATCTTCTACCCGGTGAGCGCGTGCTCTGGGCGGGCGAGCCGGTCCAGCGCCCGTTCTACGTCGCCGCGGACGGGGTGATCGCCCCCGCCGGGCTCGTGGTCGCCGCGGCCGCGCTGTGGTTCCTCCTCACGCAACGACCCGAAGGCGCGGGCATGCTCGCCGGGCTGATCGTGCTGGCGGCCGGCTTCTACGGCGCAGTCGGCCGGTCCGCCGTCCGCTACCTCGCGCTCGGCCGGACGACCTACGCCGTGACGGACAGCCGGATCATCGCGCGCTCGGGCCTGTTCCGGCAGAAGGAACGTTCCAGCGAACTGGCCGGCCTGTCGGCACCGGCCCTCAAGCCCGGCCGGTCGAGCACGGGCACCTTCGCCTTCCCCGAGCCCGGCTCGGTGACGCTGATGGGCGTCGGCGAACCCAAGCGCGTCCGCGACCTGCTGACCAAGGCCATCGACGAGGCGAAGAGCCGCCAGGCTCCGCCGGAACCGGGCAGTTCGGCCGCCTGAAGGCAACCTTTCCGGGGCGTTCGGGCGTCAGCTCGGAGAGAGCCTGGGGAGGTCACCGTGGATGTACCGCCGAATGTCCTGCGACACGGCGAGCAGCTGCTCTGGTCGGGACGGCCGCAACGCTTCGCCCTCCGAGGGGACGACTGGGCGCTCCTGGTCTTCGGCGTGGTCTGGGCGGCCTCGGGCATCGTGCTTCCGGTGTTCGGCGCCAGCGGTCGGATCTCGCTCTTTCCGGCGGGTGTCGGGATCTTGGGTCTCGCGGTCGTCTGGGGCGTGGTCATCGCCAGGCAACGGGCGCTGCGCCGTTCCGTGTACGTCCTCACCGAGCGGCGGCTCGTGGTGGCCGATCGCGTTTCGGGCGGGGTTCGCGCTTCGGTGCACTTGGGTGCGCTGCGGTCGCCGGTCGCCCGGGTCGGCCGCGGTGCTTTCGGCAGCGTCACCCTCGGCCGGACCGACGTCCCCGGTTCCGCTGCGGCGTGGGCGGGCCGGAAACCCGCGGTCGCACTGCTCGGCCTGCCCGACGCCGAGTACGTCCGGGACCTGATCGCGCAGGTCCAGGCCCGCTAGTCACCCGGACGTGTCCGATTCCACTCCGCTACCTAAGTTACCGGCCGGTACACTCTGTGGGTCGACCAGCGCCGGAGGTGCACAGTGCCGTACCCATCCGACCACGAGCGGGATCGCCCGTGGGTGATGCGCACGTACGCGGGGCACTCCTCCGCGGCCGCGTCGAACGAGCTCTACCGGCGCAACCTCGCCAAGGGGCAGACCGGGCTCTCCGTCGCCTTCGACCTGCCGACCCAGACCGGTTACGACCCGGACCACCAGCTCAGCCGCGGCGAGGTCGGCAAGGTCGGCGTGCCCGTGTCGCACATCGGCGACATGCGGCGGCTCTTCGACGGCATCCCGCTCGCCGAGGCCAACACGTCGATGACCATCAACGCGCCGGCCATGTGGCTGCTCGCGCTGTACGTCTCCGTGGCGCGCGAGCAGGCCGAAGCCGAGGGCCGGGACGTCGACGAGGTGCTCGCGAAGCTCACCGGCACCACGCAGAACGACATCATCAAGGAGTACCTGTCCCGCGGGACCTACATCTTCCCGCCGGGCCCGAGCCTGCGGCTGATCACCGACATGATCGCGTGGACCGTGCACCACGTGCCGAAGTGGAACCCGATCAACATCTGCAGCTACCACCTGCAGGAAGCCGGCGCGACGCCGACGCAGGAGGTCGCGTACGCGCTGTGCACCGCGATCGCCGTGCTCGACGCCGTCCGCGACTCCGGGCAGGTCGACCCGGCGGACATGGGCAAGGTCGTCGCGCGGATCTCGTTCTTCGTCAACGCCGGCGTCCGGTTCGTCGAGGAGATGTCCAAGATGCGCGCGTTCACCGCGCTCTGGGACGAGATCACGCGGGATCGTTACGGCGTAACGGATCCGAAGGCGCGCCGGCTGCGTTACGGCGTCCAGGTCAACTCGCTCGGGCTCACCGAAGCCCAGCCCGAGAACAACGTCCAGCGGATCGTGCTGGAGATGCTCGCGGTGTCGCTCTCCCGCGGCGCGCGGGCCCGCGCGATCCAGCTGCCGGCGTGGAACGAGGCGCTCGGCCTGCCCCGGCCGTGGGACCAGCAGTGGGCGCTGCGGATGCAGCAGGTGCTCGCCTTCGAGACGGACTTGCTGGAGTACGAGGACATCTTCGACGGCTCGCACGTCATCCAGGCCAAGGTCGACGAGATCACGGCCGGCGCGCGCGAGGAGATCGCCCGCGTCCAGGACGTCGGCGGCGCGGTCGCCGCGGTCGAGAGCGGCTACATGAAGTCGCAGCTGGTCGGGTCGCTGGCCGAGTACCGCCGCGGGATGGAGAACGGCGAGCGGGTGCTGGTCGGGGTCAACAAGTTCGCGACGACCGAGCCGTCGCCGCTGCAGGCCGAAGGTGCGAAGGCGATCGAGACGATCGACCCGGCCGTCGAGAAGGACGCCGTCGCGGCGCTGGAGGAGTGGCGCGGCCGGCGGGACAGCGACGCCGTCGAGCGGTCGCTGGCCACGCTGAAGGAGACCGCGCGGACGTCCGCGAACCTCTTCGAGGCCACTGTGGACTGTGCGCGGGCCGGCGTGACCACCGGCGAGTGGTCCGGCGCGCTGCGCGAGGTGTTCGGCGAATACCGGGCGCCCACCGGGGTTTCCGCGACCGCCGCGGGTGGCGGCGACCCGGGGATCGAGCGGGTGCGCGCCCGCGTCCGCGCCACCGAGGCGGAACTGGGCGAGCGGCTGCGGATCCTGGTCGGCAAGCCGGGGCTCGACGGCCACTCCAACGGCGCCGAGCAGGTCGCCGTCCGCGCCCGCGACGTCGGCTTCGAAGTCGTCTACCAGGGCATCCGGCTGACGCCCGAGCAGATCACCGCGGCCGCCGTGCAGGAAGGCGTGCACGTCGTCGGGCTGTCGGTGCTGTCCGGCTCGCACCTCGAGGTCGTGCCGCACGTCGTCGACGGCCTGCGGGCCGCGGGCGCGGGTGACGTGCCGGTGATCGTCGGCGGGATCATCCCGCCCGACGACGCCGCGTTGCTCACCGAACGCGGCATCGCGCGGGTGTTCACGCCCAAGGACTACGAGCTGACCGACATCATGGACGGCATCGTCTCGCTCATCCGGGAGCGCCACGGCCTCAGCTGAGGCCCGCCAGGATGTCCTTCGTGGACTTGACGGTGGCGAACTGGTTGTGCAGGTTCGCCGCCGTGACGCGGTACAGCTCGTCGGCGGTGACGACGTCGCCGTCCACGCCCGGCAGGTCGAACGTGAACGTCGCGTCGAGCGCGAAAGTCACGTCGTAGCCGAGGTTCCCGCCCATCCGCGCGGTGGTCTCGCAGCAGAAGTTCGTCTGGATGCCGGCGAGCACGAAGCTCGTGATGCCGCGCTTGCGCAGCCACGCGTCGAGGTCGACGTCGCCGATGAACGCCGAGTTGACCCGCTTGCCGAACACCAGGTCGGGGCGCGCGTCGTCGAGTTCGGGCTTGAAGTCGTTGCCCGGCTGGCCGGGCCGCAGCGACGACTTCGGTCCCGTCGAGTCGTGGTGCACCAGCACGACCGGCAGCCGCCGCTCCTGCCACGCGTCGAGCAGGGCCTTGATGTTCGCTTCGGCGCCGGGGTTGTTGCGCGGTCCCCAGACGGGCTCGTCGAACCCGCGCTGGACGTCGATCAGGATGAGTGCCGTTTCGGTCATGACGTCGAGTTTCGCGGTTCCGTGCCGCCCCGGGGAGTGGCAGAAGACGCGCGATGCGGTACTTTTCTGCCATGCGCACGATCGGCGTCCTGCTCCTGCCCGGCACCCGGATGTTCGACCTCGCGGTGATCGGCGAGGTCTGGGGCCAGGACCGCACCGACAGCGGGATCGGCCCGTTCACCCTGCGGCTGTGCAGCCCGGGCCGGGTCCGCACGGCCGTCTCGCCGTTCGGCGACGTCGCGGCCACGCACGGCCTGGCCGGGCTCGACGGCTGCGACCTCGTGCTGGCGCCGGGCCGCGACGACCCGCTCGCTCCGGTGCCTTCGGCCGCCGGCGCGGCCCTGCGGCGGGCGCACCGCGCGGGGACGACGGTGGCCGCGCTGTGCTCGGGCGCGTTCACGCTGGCCGCCGCCGACCTGCTCGACGGGCGCGCCGCGACCACGCACTGGCGCGACTTCGACGCGCTGACTGTCGCCGCGCCGCGCGCCGACCTGCGGCGCGACGTGCTCTACACCGACGACGACGGCGTCCTGACCTCGGCGGGCGTCGTCGGCGGCCTCGACCTCTGCCTGTACCTGGTCCGCCGGGACCACGGCGCGGACGTCGCCGCCGCGCTCGCGCGCCGGCTGGTGATGCCGCCGGCGCGCGAAGGCGGGCAGCGCCAGTACGTCGACAACCCGCTGCCGCCGGCGACCGCCCAGCCGGGCATGGCGTCCACAATGGACTGGGCGCTGGCCCGGATCGGCGACGACATCGGCGTCGAGGACCTGGTCGGGCACGCGCGGATGAGCGAGCGGACGTTCCACCGGGAGTTCGCCGCGGCCACCGGCGTGACGCCGGGACGCTGGCTGCGCGTCCAGCGCGTCCGGTACGCGCAGCGCTTGCTGGAGACGACCGAGCTGCCGGTCGAACGGGTCGCGCAACGCTCCGGCCTGGGCACCGCGGCGAACCTGCGGCGCCGGATGCGCGCCGAGGTCGGCGTCGGCCCGGACAGTTACCGGCGCACGTTCCGACGGGTTACCGTCGGGGCATGACCGAGTACGAGCACATCCTGGTCAAGCGCGACGGCGACACCGTCACGATCACCATGAACCGCGCGGCCCGGCGCAACTCGCTGTCCGCGGGCCACCTCGCCGAGCTGCTGGCCGCGTTCCACGAGGCCGGGACGTCCGACGCGACGGGCATCGTGCTGGCCGGCGCCGGCCCGGTGTTCTCCGCCGGCCACGACTTCGGCGACGTCGCCGCGCGCGACCTGATGGGCGTGCGCGAGCTGCTGACGTTGTGCACGGACCTGATGCGCACGATGCAGTCGGTGCCGCAGGTGGTCATCGCGCGGGTGCACGGCCTGGCCACCGCCGCGGGCTGCCAGCTGGTGGCTTCGTGCGACCTCGCCGTCGCCGCCGAGTCGGCGGGTTTCGCGCTCCCGGGCGGCAAGGGCGGCTGGTTCTGCCACACGCCGGCGGTCCCGGTGGCGCGCTCGATCGGCCGCAAGCGCCTGATGGAGCTGGCGCTGACCGGCGACGTCGTCGAAGCGCCGACCGCGCTCGACTGGGGCCTGGTCAACCGCGTCGTGCCGGACGAGCGGCTCGACGACGCCGTCGCGGAGCTGCTCGCGCGGGCGACGCGGGGCAGCCGGGCGAGCAAGGCGATGGGCAAGGTGACGCTGTACGCCCAGCTGGACCGGCCCGAAGCCGACGCGTACGCGATCGCGCTGGAGGTCATGGCCTCGGCGTCGCAGCTGCCCGGCGCCCGCGAAGGCATGGCGGCGTTCCTGGAGAAGCGCAAGCCCTCCTGGCCCGACTGATCACGGCTTCCCGGCGAGAGTCACCTGATCGGGTACCGCTCGGCCAGCATGAGCTGGGCCCACGCGGCCAGCGACTGCGCGTCGGTCATCTCGCCGGTGAGGATCATCTTCTCGACGTCGGCGCGGGTGAACCAGGCGCTGCGCATGTCCTGCTCTTCGATCTCGCGCTCCGGCTCGCCCTCGGTGAGCTCGGTGGCGAGGAACACCCAGCCGCGCTGGCTGCTCATCCCGGCCGCGACGTCGAGCCGGCCGAGCGTCACCATCGAGCCGGCGCGCAGCCCGGTCTCCTCGCGCAGCTCGCGGGCCGCGAGCTCGCCGGGCGGCACGTCGGCCAGGTCGGGCGCGGTGCCCTGCGGGAACTCCCAGCGGCGTTCGCCGAGCGGGTAGCGGAACTGCTCGACCAGCCGGAACCGGTCGCCGTCCTGGGCGATGACGAGCGCGTACGCCGGTTTGTCGATCACGCCGTAGATGCCGGCCGAGCCGTCGAGACGGCGGATTTCGTCCTCCCGGACGGTCATCCAATTGTTCCGGTACACCTCGCGGGACGCGACACGCTGAATGGGGTCCACCAGACCAGTATCCCGGACCTGTCCTACCCTCCTCGGGTGCGTCTCGTGATCGCGCGGTGCCAGGTCGACTACGCCGGCCGGCTGACCGCCCACCTGCCGATGGCTACCCGGCTGCTGCTCGTGAAGTCCGACGGCTCGGTGTCGGTCCACTCCGACGACCGCGCGTACAAGCCGTTGAACTGGATGAGCCCGCCCTGCTGGCTGATCGAGGACGGCAAGATCTGGATCGTCGAGAACAAGCAGGGCGAGAAGCTGGTGATCTCGATCGAGGAGATCTTCCACGACTACTCCCAGGCGCTGGGTGCGGAGCCGGGCCTGCAGAAGGACGGCGTCGAGGCGCACCTGCAGGCCCTGCTGGCCGAGCACATCAAAACCCTCGGCGACGGCTACACCCTGGTCCGCCGCGAGTTCCCCACGCCGATCGGCCCGGTCGACATCATGGCCCGCGACGCCGACGGCAAGTCGGTGGCGGTGGAGATCAAGCGCCGCGGCGAGATCGACGGCGTCGAGCAGCTGACGCGCTACCTGGAGCTGCTGAACCGCGACCCGCTGCTGGCCCCGGTGCAGGGCGTGTTCGCGGCCCAGATCATCAAGCCGCAGGCGCGCACGCTGGCGGAGGACCGCGGGATCCGCTGCCTGACCCTGGACTACGACGAGCTGCGCGGCATCGAGTCCGACGAGTTCCGGCTGTTCTGAGTGGTGCAGCCCGGCCGCTACGTCCACTACAAGGGCAACGAGTACGAGGTGCTCGGCGTCGCGTCGCACAGCGAGACCGAGGAACAACTGGTCGTGTACCGCGCGCTCTACGGCGAGCGGGGCCTGTGGGTGCGCCCGGAAGCGATGTTCACCGAGACGGTCGAGACGCCGGGCGGTCCGGTACCGCGGTTTTGTCCGGTGACTTCCTGAGCCACCTTCACCACAGTTCGACGGTCGCCCCGGCGCTCTCGAGCGCCCGCCGCGCCGCTTCGGCCTGTTCCGCCGGCACCTGCTGAAGAGGGCCGGTGCCGGGCTCGTTCGTTCAGCGGATCGGTGAAATCGCGTGCCTCGAACCGTGAAGGGGGATTCCTCCGGGCGGTCCGGTGGCGGGAAGACGCACCTGAGCCGCTTCACCCGTCGCCGTTGTCACGGTGATGCCGAATCGATGCCGTATTCGTGTATCTGATTCGGCTGCCATTACTCCGGCCGGGGAATTGTTGACCGGATAGCGCGCGTTGCGGTGGGCCGATCATTTCATCCGCCTTATCTTAATGCGCTGTTCGGGTGAGGTGCGGATCCATTGAGTGCGGCTCGTGGGATACTCGATTCGAGGGGTTCCGCCGGTACGTCCGGTGTGGCCGGAGGGTGGTGCGCTCGGCCGTCTTTCTTCGTCGTGCCAACGTTTGTTTCCGCCTTTGAGCTCGGTGTGCGCATGTCCTCTGGTCGATGTGCGCGCGTTTTCGCCTGCACGGAGGAGGAAGTCATGCGTTATCGCCCGCTCGGTTCCGATCCGCTCGACCCGCGGCTGGGCCGGTTCATTCCGGACGACTGGGAGCACGTCGAACGGTATCCGTTGTCGGCGCTCGCCGACGACGACCGGCCGACGCGGTCGCCCGTCGTCATCGGGGTCAACTGGTACTCCGCTTTCGACACGCCGGAGCAGGACGAGAAGTCCGGCGAGTTCTTCATCGCGAAGGCGGGCGCCGCCGCGCTCGGCCGGATCCGCGGCGGGCACTGCGTCTGCCTCGAACCGGGCGGCACCCCGGACACCGACGCCAACTACGCCTTCTACGACCAGGGCGCGGAAGGCGCCTGTGTCGGCTTTGGCTGGTCGCGGTGCATGTCGCTGTTCAACGGCGGCGAGTACACCGCCCGCTGGCTCTGGGACGCGGCCAAGAAGGGCGACGAGTGGCCCGAGACCAACCCCGGTGACGACAACGGCACCTCCGTCCGCGCCGGCGCCGAGGTGCTCAAGGACGCCGGGCACGTCCTCTGGGACGACTCGTACAAGAACGACGACTGGGAGGCGCGGGAGAAGTACGTCCCCGACGCCAAGCAGGGCATCGCGGCCTTCCGCTGGGCCAAGTCGGTCGACGACGTGCACGCCGTCCTCGGCAACCCGCGGGCCGACGAGCTCGGCGCGGTGCCGCTGCTCAACTCGTGGGGTCCGCAGTACCCGCACCGCACCTACCTGCCCGACGACGTGCTCGCCCGGCTGATCGACGAGGAGGGCGAGATCGCCGTCCCGACCGATCGATGATCGGCAACTGAGCCGCTCCCGCGGCGTCGAGGGCGCGTTTCCGCTGGTCATAGACCGGGAAACGCGCCCTCTGTGCACAATGGACAGCTCAGCGTGCCGACCCGGAAACCATGCAGTACTGTCCGGATCCGACAGGACAGTGGTGATTCCTGTCGGTTCTTGTCCAGTTTGAAAGTACAGCCGGGAGGTGGGTCGGGTGCTTCTCGCCGATGCGAACCTGCGACTCGACGCCAACGCGATCGACTACATCGAGCTGGCGTTCTACTTCGTCCTGGTGCTCGGCATCGGGTACCTGGCCCGAAGGCAGGTGTCGAGCAGTCTCGACTTCTTCCTGTCGGGCCGTTCGCTGCCCGCCTGGGTGACCGGCCTGGCGTTCATCTCCGCGAACCTCGGCGCGGTCGAGGTCATGGGCATGTCGGCCAACGGCGCCCAGTACGGCCTGCCGACCGTGCACTACTTCTGGATCGGCGCGATCCCGGCGATGCTGTTCCTCGGCATCGTGATGATGCCGTTCTACTACGGCTCGAAGGTCCGCAGCGTCCCGGAGTTCATGCGCCGCCGCTTCGGCAAGCCGGCCCACCTGCTCAACGGCATCAGCTTCGCCGCCGCTCAGATCCTGATCGCGGGCGCGAACCTGTTCCTGCTGGCCAGTGTCGTGAACCTGCTGCTGGGCTGGCCGATCTGGGTGTCGATCATCATCGCCGCCGTGATCGTGCTCTCCTACACCGCGCTCGGCGGTCTCTCCGCCGCGATCTACAACGAGGTCCTGCAGTTCTTCGTGATCGTCATCGCGCTGGTCCCGCTGACGATCATCGGCCTGGTGAAGGTCGGCGGCTGGCAGGGCCTGGTCGACAAGGTCACCGGCAGCCCGGGCGGCACCGCGCAGCTGCACTCGTGGCCCGGTGACAACCTGACGGGCTTCGGCAACAACATCCTCTCGATCCTCGGCATCGTGTTCGGTCTGGGCTTCGTGCTCTCGTTCGGCTACTGGACGACGAACTTCGTCGAGGTCCAGCGCGCGATGGCGTCGAAGAGCATGTCCGCCGCGCGGCGCACGCCGATCATCGGCGCGTTCCCGAAGATGCTGGTCCCGTTCATCGTGATCATCCCCGGCATGATCGCCGCGGTCACCGTGTCCGAGTACGTCAAGGACAAGCAGGTCCTGCTCGACGGCGGCACCGCGGAAAGCGGCGTCACCTTCAACAACGCGCTCCTGCTGCTGATGCGCGACCTGCTGCCCAACGGCATGCTCGGCATCGCGATCGCCGGCCTGCTGGCCTCGTTCATGGCCGGCATGGCCGCGAACCTCAGCTCGTTCAACACGGTCTTCACGTACGACATCTGGCAGACGTACGTCCAGAAGGACAAGCCGGACGGCTACTACCTGCGCCTCGGGCGCATCGTGACGTCGGTCGGCACGGTCCTCGCGATCGGCACCGCGTTCATCGCCTCGAACTCCGGCAACATCCTGGACTACCTGCAGGACCTGTTCTCGTTCTTCAACGCGCCGCTGTTCGCGACGTTCATCCTGGGCATGTTCTGGAAGCGGATGACGCCGCACGCCGGCTGGAGCGGCCTGCTCCTCGGTACCACGTCCGCGATCACCGTCTGGGGCCTGTCGCAGGGCGGGGTGATCGGCCTGAGCGGCCAGGGCACCAGCTTCGTGGCCGCCGGTACCGCGTTCGTCGTCGACATCGTGGTGAGCGTCGTGGTCTCGCTGGCGACCAAGCCGAAGCCGGACGAAGAGCTGGTGGGTCTCGTCTACTCGCTGACGCCGAAGTCGACGCGGCAGCACGACAACACCGGCGAGAACGCGGGCTGGTACCGCAAGCCGGGCCTGCTCGCGGGCATCGTGCTCATCCTGACCATCGCGCTCAACGTCATCTTCTAGGAGGTCCGTCATGGCTACCGAGTCCGGCGCGCGGCCGAAGAAGGCGGGCGCTTTCGACATCCGGCTGATCATCGCCCTGCTGATCGGCGTCTACGGCGTCATCCTCACGGTGCTGGGCATCGGCTTCACCACGGACGCCGAGCTGCAGAAGGCGGCCGGGGTGAACATCAACCTGTGGGCCGGGATCGGCATGCTGGTGGTCGCCGCGCTGTTCTTCACCTGGGCGCAGGTCCGGCCGCTGGTCGTGCCGGCCGAGACCGAGACGGAAGAGACCATCGACACGACCCCGGCGGCGGGCGAATAGCCGGGTTGTCCGGACAGCGGCGCGCTGCTGCCGCTACCGTGCATCGCGTGCTCCCTGATGTTCGACGCCGCCGTCTTCCGAAGCTGTTCCTGCTGGTCACCGCCCTCACGCTGACGCTGACCGCGTGCGGGCAGGACCTCGGCCGGTCCAACTTCGCGCGGACGACGGTGCCCGCGGGGGCCGGCTCGGGCCCGGCCACCGACGGCCCGATCACCGACGCCGCGGTGGCCACCGGCGCTCTGCGCACGATCAAGCCGTGCCAGTTCCTGACCAAGGACGCCCTCGGCGCGCTCGGCCTCGGCACGGTCGAGGAGGACCCGACGCCGTCGTCGATCGCCTACGACCGCTGCACCAACAAGGTCAAGGACCCCGGCGGCAAGGAGATCCGGCTCGACTTCGAGATCGGCAACACCCTGCTGCCGCACGCGGACAAGACGACCGGCCTGGTCGGCGGGCTGCCGCTGCGCGTCGACAAGACCGACGACTCGGACTGCACGGTCGCGGCGATGACCGCGCTGAACCCGGACACGGCCATCACCCTGACGGTCGCCTACCCGGGTGATCCCTGCCGTCCCGGGCAGACGCTGATGGACGCCGTCGTGCAGAAGCTGCACAGCTCGCCGGAGAAGTACTCCACGCCGCCGGGCACGCTGCTGACCGCCGACCCGTGCGCGATGGCGGAGTCCTCTGTGGTCGCCTCGGCCGCGCCGTCCGCTAAGCCGGCGCCGTCGGGCCTGCACGCCTGCGACTGGAAGGCCAAGGCCGCCTCCGCGACGGTGACGGTCGGGTTCCTGCCGGGCCTGCCCCCGATCGTGGGCGACGGTTACTCCAAGGTGGACCTCGGTGGCGGGATCACCGGCTTCCAGAAGAAGGGCACGTCGGGCTCGTCGCAGTGCGACGTGGAGTGGCAGCACCGGCCGTGGCAGGGCGACGACGTCGAACTGGCCCAGGTGCGCTACCAGAACTACGACGCCCAGGCGGACAAGGACGACCCGTGCGGCAAGGCGGTCACCGTCGCGAAGAACGTCGTCTCCCTGCTCCCGAAACCCTGACCTGGCGTACGGCCGCGCGGAGATGTAGGAAGAGGGCACCCACCCGCCGATGTTGCCGGAGGTTGCCGTGAAGAAGATCATCAACGATCCGGCGAACGTGGTCGTGGAGTCGCTGCGGGGACTCGCCGCCGCGCACGCCGACATCCTCCGCGTCCAGGAGGACCCGGACGTCGTGGTCCGCGCCGACGCCCCGGTCGCGGGCAAGGTCGCCGTCATCTCCGGCGGCGGGGCCGGGCACGAGCCGCTGCACGGCGGCTTCGTCGGCCTGGGCATGCTCGCCGCCGCCGTCCCGGGTGCGGTGTTCACCTCGCCCACCCCGGACGCCGTGCAGGCCGCCGTCACCGCGACCACGGGTGACGCCGGGGCGCTGCTGATCGTGAAGAACTACACCGGTGACGTGCTCAACTTCGAGACCGCCGCCGAGCTGGCCGCCGCCGACGGCCTCGAGGTGCGCAGCGTCGTGATCGACGACGACGTCGCGGTCAAGGACTCGACGTTCACCGCCGGCCGCCGCGGGGTCGGCGGCACGGTGCTGCTGGAGAAGATCACCGGCGCCGCCGCCGAGCGCGGTGACTCGCTCGACGCGGTGACCGCGCTGGCGGAGAGGGTGATCGGCCAGGTGCGCTCGATCGGCGTCGCGCTGACCGCGCCGACCGTGCCGCACGCCGGCACCCCCAGCTTCGAGCTCGCCGACGACGAGATCGAGTTCGGCATCGGCATCCACGGCGAGCCCGGCCGCGAGCGGATCCCGCTCGAACCGGCCGACGCGCTGGTCGCGCGCATGGTCGAGGCGATCGTCTCGGACCTGCCGTTCGCCTCCGGGGATCGCGTGCTGCTGTTCACCAACTCGATGGGCGGCACCCCGCTGGTCGAGCTCTACCTGGCCCACGGCATCGCCGAGCGGCTGCTGGCCGAGCGTGGGATCGTGGTCGAACGCCGGCTGGTCGGGCCGTACATCACCAGCCTCGAGATGCAGGGGATGAGTCTGACGTTGCTCAAACTGGACGACGAGCTGACGGAGCTCTGGGACGCGCCGGTCAACACCGCGGCCCTGCGGTGGGGGCTCTGATGACCTGCAAGTCCGAAGGGGTCGCGGCGGCCGTGCGCGCCGCCGCGGCGGTCGTCGCCGAGCACCGGGCCGAGCTGATCGAGCTCGACCGCGCGATCGGCGACGGCGACCACGGCGAGAACCTGAACCGCGGCTTCACGGCCGTCGTCGCGGCCCTCGACGCCGCCGAGCCGGACACCCCGGGCGGGGTGCTGAAGCTCGTCGCGACGACGCTGATCTCCAAGGTCGGCGGCGCGGCCGGCCCGTTGTACGGCACGGCTTTCCTGCGTGCCTCGGCCAAGCTGGGCACGGCCGCCGAGCTCGACGTCCCGGCGCTGCTGGACGCGCTGCGCGCCGGGCTCGAAGGCGTCCAGGCCCGCGGGAAGGCCGTGGCCGGCGACGCGACGATGGTCGACGCCCTGATCCCCGCCCTTTCGGCCGCGGAGAAGGCGGCCGAGGACGGCGGGGACGTCGCCGCGGTGCTGACCGCGGCCGCCGACGCCGCCGACCGCGGCGCCGAGTCCACAGTGGACCTGGTGCCGCGCAAGGGCCGGGCGTCCTACCTCGGCGAGCGGGCGGTGGGCCACCTGGACCCGGGCGCGCGCTCGTCGGCCCTGCTGCTGCGGGCGTTCGCGGGAGCCGCCCGGTGAGCGTCGGCATCGTGCTCGTGTCGCACAGCGGGAAGCTCGCGGAAGGCCTCGCCGAACTGGCCGCCCAGATGGCCCCGGACGTCACGATCCTGGCCGCCGGTGGCCTCGCCGACGGCGGGATCGGCACGGACTACGACGAGGTCGTCGCGGCCACCCAGCGCGCCGACTCCGGGGCCGGGGTGGTGCTGCTCTACGACCTCGGCAGCGCCCAGATGACCGCGGAATTGGCCGTCGAGTCGCTGGCCGACCCGTCGGCCGCCCTCGTCGCCGACGGCCCGCTGGTCGAGGGCGCGATCGCGGCGGCCGTCGCCGCGCAGGCCGGCGGGGACCGCAAGGCGGTGGCGGAGGCCGCCGCGGCGGCCGGGATGCCCGAGGACCTGACGCCCGCCACCGCCGAGCCCGCCGCCGGTGGTACCGAAATCGAGCTGGAACTGCACAACGAGGTCGGGCTGCACGCACGGCCGGCCGCGGTGCTGGTGCGCACGCTGAGCGCGTTCGACGCCGAGGTGAAGGTCGGCCTCGGCGAGCAGGAGGCCGACGGGCACAGCGTGCTGGCCCTGATGTCGCTCGGCGCCCGGCAAGGTGACCGGATCCGCGTCCGGGCCAGCGGCCCGCAGGCGTCCGAGGCGCTGGCCAAGGCGAAAGAGCTGGTGGAGGGCAATTTCGGCGAGTGAGCCCGCGTTGCCGACCGGGTGACAAACGCCGTTCTGACTCGATTCCGTCTGGGCTTCAGAAGGCGGCGCGTGGCAGTATCGGGGCAATTACCGGCGAGTAACATCACTGGAGGCCTCGATGGCGCGGGACATCTCGACAGTCGGAGTGGTCGGCCTCGGCACGATGGGGGCCGGTATCGCCGAAGTGCTCGCGCGCAGCGGCCTCGACGTCATCACGGTCGAGCTGGACGAGACGGGCGTCGCACGCGGCCGGGGGCACCTGGAGCACTCGACCGAGCGCGCCCTGTCCGGCGGAAAGCTCGACGAAGCGGGCCGGGAGGCCCTGCTGGGTCGGATCCGGTACAGCACCACGCTCTCGGATCTGTCCGAAGTGGACCTCGTGGTCGAGGCGATCCCGGAGAGCCTGGCGGCCAAGGCCGACGTCTTCACGCAGCTGGACAAGGTCACCCGGCCGGAGGTCGTGTTCGCGTCCAACACGTCCTCGCTGTCGATCACCGAGATCGGCGTGCACACCGCGCGCCCCGGCAAGGTCGTCGGCATGCACTTCTTCAACCCGGCGCCGGTGCAGAAGCTCGTCGAGATCGTGAAGACCGTGGTCACCGAGCCGGAGGTGGTCACCGACGTCGTCGCGTTCGCCGAGCGGCTGGGCAAGGTGCCGGTGGTGATCGGCGACCGGGCCGGGTTCATCGCGAACGCGCTGCTGTTCGGCTACCTGAACCACGCGGTGCGGATGTACGAGCAGCGCTACGCCACGCGCGAGGACCTCGACGCCGCGATGCGCTTCGGCTGCGGCTACCCGATGGGCCCGCTCGCGCTGCTCGACCTGATCGGGCTGGACACCGCGAACGAGATCCTCGACACGATGTACCACCAGTCCCGCAACCGGCTGCACGCGCCGGCGCCGCTGCTCAAGCAGATGATCACCGCGGGCCTGCTCGGCCGCAAGACCGGCCGCGGCTTCTACACCTACGACGCGCCGGACTCGCCGAACGTGGTCGTGGACGCCACGGCGACGTCCACTGTGGACGGTGTCGCGCCGCGGCCGGTCGCGAAGGTCGGTGTGGTCGGCACCGGCACGATGGCCACCGGCATCGCGGAGGTCTTCGCGAAGCGCGGCCTCGACGTCGTGCTGCGGGCCCGCAGCCTGGAGAAGGCCCAGGCTTCGGTGGCGAAGGTGAAGAAGTCGCTCGACAAGGCCGTGGTCAAGGGCAAGCTGTCCGAAGAGGACGCGGCGCTGGCCTTGGGGAGGATCACCCCGGTCACCGACTTCGATGCCCTGGCCGACGTCGACCTGGTCGTCGAGGCGGTGGCCGAGGAGCTTTCGGTGAAGCAGGCGGTGTTCGCGGCCCTGGACGAGGTCGTCCGCCCCGGCGCCGTCCTGGCCACGACGACGTCCTCCCTGCCGGTGATCGAGTGCGCCGCGGCGACTTCGCGGCCGGGCGATGTGGTCGGTCTCCACTTCTTCAACCCGGCCCCGGTGATGAAGCTGGTGGAGGTCGTGTCGACCATCGCCACGGCCCCGGACGTCGTCGCCACGGCGAGCGCGGTCTGCCAGGCCGTCGGCAAGCACGCCGTCCACTGCGGCGACCGCGCGGGCTTCATCGTCAACGCGCTGTTGTTCCCGTACCTCAACGACGCCGTGAAGATGCTGGAGGCGCACTACGCCGGCGCCGACGACATCGACACGGCGATGAAGGTCGGCTGCGGCCTGCCGATGGGCCCGTTCGAGCTGCTGGATGTCGTGGGCCTCGACGTCTCCCTGGCCATCCAGCGGACGCTCTACAACGAGTTCCGCGAGGAAGGCTTCGCGCCGGCGCCGCTGCTGGAGCACCTGGTCACCGCCGGCCGGCTGGGGCGGAAGACCGGGAAGGGCTTCAAGGACTACTGATCAGCCACCCAGGCTGAGCGCGACGTCGCCGTCGCGCGCGTCCTGCGGTGTCACCATGGTCCGGCCGCGGTGGGCGACCTCGACCAGGTAGATCTGCTCGCCCGCGGGGACGCTCTGCGCGGACAGGGAGAACACGCAGGTGCCCATGCCCGCCGGCCGTCCGGTGCCGAGCGCGCCCCGGGAGAGCACGGTGCCGGCGGCGTTGTAGACCGTGACCGCGGCGCCACCGGTGATGTCCGCATAACCGCCGGAGCCGACGCACGTGCCGAAGCCGTCCCCGCCGCTGGTCAACGTGAACGTGCCACGGAGGTCGAACGTGCCCCCGGACGGGCCCGCGGGACCGCCGGAACCGGCCAGGCCGAGGCCGGCCCACAGCGCGCCGACCAGCGCCGCGCCGCCCGTGGCCGCGAGCACCAGGCGCCAGGGGCTGGTCCGGTACCCGGGCCGAGCCGGTGCGGCCGCCGGCGCGCCGGGATCCGGTTGGTACAGGTCGGTCATCGGGACACCTCCGGTCGGCACGATCGGCGGGTCCGTTCGTGCGAAGGAGGTCGTCCGGAGGATGGCGCCCGTTACCCCGGCGCCCGGATCGTGCTCGGTTGGCGCAACGCTCGCCAGGACCGCTTCCAGGGGGCGTCGGCCGCTACCGGTAGTACCCCTCGACCGGGACGCGGGCCTCGTCGAACAGCGCGGGGCCGTCGAGCTTGTGGCCGCCCCAGGTGACCGGCGGCCGCAGGGTGAGGAACTGCTCGGTCGACAGCGCGTAGACGACCCGGCCGAGCCCGGACCGCTCGATCGCGCCGGCGCACATCCCGCACGGCTGGGTGCTGGTGAACATCGTCGTCGCCGCCGCGACCTCCGGGGCCAGGTGCTGCGCCGCCCAGCGGGCGAGCTTCAGCTCGGGGTGCGCCGTGATGTCGTCGTCGGTGATCGAGGTGTTGCGGTCCTCGGCCAGGACGTTGCCGTCGGTGTCCGCCAGCAGGGAGCCGAACGGCGGGTTGCCGTGCACCTCGCGCGCTTCACGGGCCAGCTCGATCGCCCGCCGGAGCAGGGTTTCCTCGGTGTCGTTCACAGTTTCTCCTTCCAGGACGCGGCAATCACCGCGAGGTCTCGCCAAGCCGGCTCCGGGTGGAGGGTCTCGGCCGGGTCGGCGTCGAACGGGTCGAGCACGACGGTGTCGGCACCCAGGTCCCGCAACCGCGCCAGGTCGTCGAGGACCTGGTCGAGCGTGCCCTCGCCGGCGCGCCGGTCCGGCCCGGTCACCGGCGTGTCCGTCAGCCGCAGCAGGATCCGCGGCGCGAACCCGGGCACCGGCCGGTCGCCGGCCAGGGTTGTCAAGCGCCCCAGCCCTTCCCGGAACCCGGCCATGGTCAGCCGCAACGGGTGCCACGCGTCGCCGAGCTCGATCGCCCGGCGCAGCCCGGCGTCGCTGAGCCCGCCGAGCCAGAGCGGGATCGGGCCCGCGCGGTAGTCGTCGTGCTCGGCCCAGGCCGCGCGGATCGTCCGCAGGTACTCGGTGGTGAGCTTCCCGCGCCGCTCGAACGGGACGCCCAGCGCGTCGAACTCCTGCTTCGCCCAGCCGATGCCGGCGCCGAGCACGAGCCGGCCGCCGCTGAGCTGGTCGAGGTTCGCCGCCATCCGGGCGACCAGCAGGGGATGGCGGTACGGCACGACCAGCACGGTGGTCCCCAGGCGCACCCGCGTCGTGACGCCGGCCAGCCACGACAGCGTCGTGAACGGCTCGTAGAACGGCGCCGGGTACTGCACCGCGACGTCGGGCGTGATCGCGACGTGGTCGGACACCATCAGCAGGTCGTAGCCGAGGCCTTCGACGGTCTGCGCCCACGAGCGCAGTGCGCCGGGATCCGTGCCGGGGCCGAAGTTGGGGACGTTCACGCCGATCTTCACCCACCAAGGCTACGAGGGGAAAGCCCTGATCGGAAGGGATCGGCCACGGCGTTCACCGGCTTCGGCCGTGGATCTCGCGGTATATTCGCCGGATGACCGAGAGTCTCGATCCGACCGACTGGGCCATCCTGGTCGAGCTCCAGCGTGACGCCCGGCTGCCCCTCACCGAGCTGGGCCGCCGGGTGAACCTCAGCGCGTCCGCGACCACCGAACGCCTCCGCCGCCTCGAGGCCACCGGCGTGATCACCGGGTACCGCGCGGACATCGACCTCGGCAAGGTCGGGTACGCGGTGCTGGCCGTCGTCCGGCTCAAGTACCCGGGCAGCCGCCACGAGCCGCTGCACAAGCTGCTGGCCGAGCGCTTCGAGATCCTCGAATGCGTGCGCACCACCGGCGACGACTGCTACACGCTCAAGGTCGCTGCGGCCTCGATGGCCCACCTCGAGCGCACGATGGACGAGCTGGCCCAGTTCGGCAGCACGACCACGAGCATCGTCTACAGCCAGACCCTGCCCTACCGAGGACCGCAGGAGCCCGCCCGTGACCTCGACTCCTGACCGGATCGTCGTCTACGGCGTCACCGGCTCGGGCAAGTCGACGCTTGCCGCGCGGATCGCCGAGCGCACCGGCCTGCCGTACCACTCCGTGGACGACCTCACCTGGCAGCCGGGCTGGGTCCAGGTGCCCGACGAGGAGCAGCGCCGCCGCATCGCGGAGGTCTGCGCGGGGGAGCGCTGGGTCCTCGACGCCGCGTACAGCCGGTGGAAGGACGTCGTGCTGCCCCGCACCCAGCTCATCGTGGGACTCGACTACCCGCGCGGGCTTTCGCTGGGCCGCCTGCTGCGCCGGACGGCCGTGCGGTCGGTGACCCGCGAGCGGATCTGCAACGGCAACGTCGAGTCGTTCCGCCAGACGTTCTCCGCCGACTCGATCATCCGCTGGCACTTCGCGTCGTTCGCGCGGAAGCGGGCGACCATCCGGGGCTGGGCCGTCGAACCGCCGTGCCCCGCGGTCCTCCGCATGACGTCCCCGCGCCAGACACGCCGGTGGCTCGAGACGCTGTGACGTCGACGGCCGGACGTCAAGCACCGGGTGGCAGCAGCGGGCCGCCGCTCCAGTGCTGGAACACCAGGTTCGTGTGGACGCGGGCGACCTCGTCGCGGGCGGTCAGCTCGTCGAGCACCAGCCGCTGCAGCTCGCCGGCCGAGCTGGTGGCGACGTGCGCGAGGAAGTCGTCCGGCCCGGTCAGGTGGTAGACCGCGCGCACCTCGGGCAGGGACAGCAGGTGCTCGATGAACGGGTCCACCAGCGGCCGCCGGTGCGGGCGCACCTGGACGAACAGGAACGCCTCCAGCGGCCGCCCGAGCTTCGCCGCGTCGACCGACGCGTGCTGCCCGGTGATCACGCCGGTGTCCCGCAGCCGCGCCACCCGGTCCAGGCACGTCGACGGCGCCAGGCCGACCGCGGCCGCGAGGTCCTTGTTGGTGATCCGGGCGTCGTTCTGCAGCAAGCGCAGAATGTCAAGATCAACCGGACTGAGTTCGACGGAATCGGGCATCGGCGAATGATATCCGAGACTGTTGCCTTCGATCCGGTGAAAGATCGAGCATGCTCCTATGACTTCCGCCCTGCGCACCCGCGCCGTCCACGCCGGCCGTGACGACCTCACGGACCTCGGCGTGCACGCCGCGCCGCTCGACCTGTCCACGACCTACCCGTCCCGGGACAGTGCCGGCGAAGCCGCCCGGATCGACGAGTTCGCCGCCGGCGGCGAGGTGGCCGGCCCGCCGATCTACGGCCGGGTGGGCAACCCGACCGTCGAGCGGTTCGAGCGGGCCCTGGCCGAGCTCGAAGGGTTCGACCACGGCGTCGCGTTCGCCAGCGGCATGGCCGCGGTGTCCGCCTGCCTGCTTTCCGCGGTGGCGCAGGGGAAACGCCACGTCGTCGCCGTGCGCCCGCTGTACGGCTGCAGTGACCACCTGCTCCAGTCGGGACTGCTCGGCACCGAGGTCACCTGGGCCGCGCCGGACGCCGTCGCCGCCGCGCTGCGGCCCGACACCGGCCTGGTGTTCGTCGAGACCCCGGCGAACCCGACGCTCGCCGAGGTCGACATCGCCGCGCTGGCTCTCGCGTGCGGGGACGTGCCGCTGGTGGTGGACAACACTTTCGCGACACCGGTGCTGCAGCGCCCGGGCCGCCACGGCGCCCGGATCGTGCTGCACAGCGCGACGAAGTTCCTCGGCGGCCACGGCGACGTGATGGGCGGGATCGTCGCGTGCGACGCCGAGGAAGCCGCCCGGCTGCGGCAGATCCGCTTCGCCACCGGCGGCGTGCTGCACCCGCTCGCCGGATACCTGTTGCTGCGCGGGCTTTCCACGCTGCCGCTGCGGGTCGGCGCGGCGTCCGCGACCGCGGCGACGCTGGCCGAGCGGCTCGCCGCCCACCCGGCCGTGACGAAGGTGCACTACCCGCGGCTTGGCGGCCCGCTGGTGGCGTTCGAGGTCGACGGCGACCCGCACGCCCTGATCGGTGCCGTCCGGCTGATCACGCCCGCCGTCAGCCTGGGCAGCGTCGACACGCTGATCCAGCACCCGGGGTCGATCAGCCACCGGATCGTCGACGCCGGCGACCGCCACGACGCCGGCGTGTCCGAGCAGCTCATCCGGCTGTCCGCCGGGCTGGAAGACGTCGAGGACCTCTGGCACGACCTCGACCAGGCGCTGAAGGCGCTCTGAGGCCGGTCAGCCGCAGCAGCCGCCGCCACAGCACCCGCCGCCACCGGCCGGGGCCGCGGGACCACCCGCGGCTCCGGTGAGGGCGACCGTCGTGAGCAGCTTGACGGTGTCCGCGTGGCCCTCCGGGCAGGCGGCCGGCGCGCCGGACTCGCTCATCGGGCGCAGGAGCTCGAAGGTCTCGGTGCACTCGCGGCAGCGGTAGGCGTAGGTCGGCATGCGGCGATTATCGCCGGGCCGGCCCCCGGATGGGAAGGTGGGCGCGTGCAGCCCCCTTCGCTCGCCGACGTCGCGCACCTCGGCCAAGTCGTCCCTTCCCTGCTCGCCGCGCTCGGGGTGCCCGGGTGCGCGAACACGCTGGACCTGCCGGCGGCGCGGAGCGCGGCGGTGCTGCTGATCGACGGGCTTGGCTGGGAACTGCTGACCGAGCACGCCGCGGACGCCCCGGTGCTGACCGAGCTCGCCCGGCGGACGGTGCGCGTGGGCTTCCCGTCGACCACCGCCGCCGGGGTGGCCGCGATCGGGACAGGCCTCGCGTCCGGTGAGCACGGCATGGTCGGCTACACCTTCGAGATGCCGGGCGTCGGCGTGCTCAACGCGTTGCGCTGGCGCAGCCACGAGGACGGCGGCGACCTTCGCGGCGCGCTCCCGCCGCGTGAGGTGCAGCCGCTGCCGACGACGTTCGAGCTGGCCGCCGCGGCCGGGATCGACGCGGCCGTCGTGTCGTCCGCGCAGTTCGCCGACTCGGCGCTGACCCGCGCCACCCAGAGCGGCGCGCGTTACGCCGGGGTGCACGCGCTCGGCGACCTCGCCGCCCGGACGTTGTCGGTGCTCGCCGGACGGGCCTTCTGCTACGCCTACCACAGTGAACTCGACCTGCTCGGGCACGTGTACGGCCCGGGTTCGAACGCGTGGCGGATGCAGCTGCGCCAGGTCGACCGGCTCGTGGAGTCCCTTGTGGACGGTCTGCCGGCCGGCGCCCTGCTCGCCGTGGTGGCCGACCACGGCATGGTCACCGTCGAGGACAAGCTCGACCTCGAGGACGTGCCGGAGCTGCTGGCGGGTGTCCGGACGTTCGGGGGTGAGGTCCGGGCCCGGCACGTCTACACCGAGCCGGGTGCCACCGCCGACGTGCTCGCCGCCTGGCGGGCGGTGGTGGGCGAGCGGGCCTGGGTGCGTTCGCGGGCGGAGGCCGTCGCCGAGGGGTGGTTCGGTCCCACCGTCAGCGACCGGGTGCTGCCGCGGATCGGCGACGTCGTCGTGGCGGCCCGCGGGCGGTTCGGGATGGTGCGCGGGCTGGCCGAGGCCGTGGAGACGTCGCTGGTCGGGCAGCACGGTTCGCTGACCACCGCCGAGCAGCTCGTGCCCCTGGCGATCGCCCAGGGGTGACGGCCCGCGAGGTCGCGTGCCCGGGCGGACGACTCGCGTGCCCGGAGGGTCGGCTCGCGTACCTGGGCGGTCGGTTCGCGTGCCCGGGCGGTCGGTTCGCGTGTTTCGGCGGGAATCTCGCGTGACTGAGGAGGCATCACGCGTGATGGGAAGGGCATCACGTGTGATCGGAGCGCCGGCACGTGTGATCGGGAGGTCGACACGGGGTGGTGGGCGCTGTCACGCGGGTGCGCGGTGGTGGGTGGGGTGCGGTTACCGTTTGGGCGTGCCTCGACGCAACCGTCCCGGCCACCGCTCGGACGGTGGGCCGCCCGAGCGGGAGATCGGTGCTGCCACCGGGTGGGCCCGTGCCGAAGCCGGGAGCGACGGCGAGTGGCTGGTCCGGACGGTGCCCGGCGCGCAGGCCACGAAGTTCTACCGCTGCCCCGGCTGCGACCACGAGATCCGGCCGGGCACGCCGCACCTCGTCGTCTGGCCCGCCGACGAGACCGGCTCCGTCGCCGACCGGCGGCACTGGCACCGGCCCTGCTGGGACGCCCGCGCCCGGCGCCGCCCGCAGCGCCGCCGGTGATCCGCTTCTCTCTGGAGTTGTCAAACAACGCCCGGCTCAGCGCCGGTAGTGCCGGGACAACGCGCCTTCGTACGCTTCCTCCGTGTACTCGGTGAAGCCGAGCCGCTCGGCCACCCGCAGCGACGGCTTGTTGTCCACGTTCACACTCGCCAGCACCGGCAGGGACGCCTGCTCGCGGGCGCACCACTCCAGGACCGCGGCCCCGGCCTCGACCGCGTAGCCCTTGCCCCACGCGGACGGCCGGAACCGGTAGCCGAGGTTGAGCACCTTCTCGCCGTGGAACTCGCGCAGCCGCACGCCGCACACACCGATGACCTCCTTGCCGCCCGGTTCGGTCACCGCCAGGTAGCCGAAGCCCCGCTCGGCCCAGTGCACCAGCCAGGCCGTGAACATCTCCGACGCCCGCGCGACGCCGGGCGGGTCGGGGTTGAAGCGGTTGGTGCGCGGGTCGGTGTGGATGTCGACCATCGCCTGCCGGTCCGCCTCGTGGAGCGGACGCAGGTGCAGCCGGTCGGTTTCGATGTCGGTGAACACGTCGGCGAAGCTAGCGCGGGGGTCCGACAAAATGACGCGCATGACCGAACTGCCGCTGGTCCTCCTCCACGCCTTTCCCCTGGACGCCCGCATGTGGAACGCGGTGCGCGAGCCTCTCGCTTCACACCTTCGGGTGATCACTCCGGATCAGCGCGGGCTCGGCCGCTCGCCGCTGCCGGAGTCCGGCCGCGAACCGAGCCTCGACGACGCCGCGCGCGACGTCGTCGCCCTGCTCGACCGGCTGGACCTGGACCGCGTGGTGCTCGGCGGCTGCTCGATGGGCGGTTACCTCGCGATGGCCGTGCTCCGGCTGGCGCCCGACCGGGTCGGCGGGCTCGTCCTCATCGACACCAAGGCCACGCCCGACACAGCCGAGGCCGCGCAGAGCCGCCTCGACGTCGCGGTGCGCGTCGAGCAGGAGGGCACCGCGGGCTGGCTGGCCGAGGCGAACCTGCCCACCTTGCTGGCCGAGTCGACGCGCGAGGAGCGGCCCGACGTCGTCGAAACCGTCCGGGCGATCATCGAATCCCAGCCGCCCGCCGGGATCTCGTGGACCGCGCTGGCGTTGCGGACCCGGCCGGACTCCCTCGGCCTGCTGCGGGACGCCGGTGTCCCGGCGCTGGTCGTCGTGGGCGAGGAAGACCCCATCACGCCCGTCGCGGCGGCGAGCGCGATGGTCGAGGCCATGCCCGGCGCCACGCTCGTCGTGCTGCCCGGTGCCGGCCACCTGACCCCGCTCGAGGACCCGGCGGGCGTCGTCGAAGCGATCCTCTCCTGGTACCCGGCGACTCACGAGAAGTAGGCAGCGAGTGCTTCGCGCGCTTCGGGAAGCCGGTGCGGGAACCGCTTCGCGATGATGAAGCGCCACGCGACGGCGAAGAGTTCGCGCAGCTCCGTACAAGCTTCAGCAGGGACGTCAGCCCCGCCCGGGTAGGCGGCCAAGTACTCCGGACCGCCCTGGCGGGCCAGGATCCCCAGGTCCCAGCCGAGCGGCCCGCGCCAGGTGTCCTCGAAGTCGAGCCAGCACGGCCCGGCCTCGGTGGCGATCAGGTTGCCGGGGTGCGCGTCGCCGTGCAGCGGCTGCACGGCGACGTCCGGCAGGGCGGCCTCGATCCGGGCGGCTTCGGCCCGCAGCCGCGGCGCCGCGCCGTCCATCGTGTCGCCGTGGCGGGCGAGCATCCGTTCGAGGTCGTCGAGCGGGCCGCGCCGGGGCAGTTCGCCCGGATACTCCCGCAGTACCGCGTGCACCCGGGCGAGCGAGCGCGCGACGACGTCCGGTGCGTACCGGTGGTCCGGATCGTGCGGTGTGTGGTGCCAGAGCGTGACCGGGAGACCGTCCGCGAAATGCGGTCCGGCCGGGGGATCCGCGGCCGGTGAGACGACGAGCACACCACGTTCGGTGAGGAAGCGGGAGACGGCGACGTCGCGGGCCAGCCAGGGCGCGGGCGCCGGCCGGGCGAGCAACGTCGTCGCCGGCACACGCGCGACCAGCGGACCCAGCCTCACCAGCACGTTCGACCGTGCGTGCAGGACCTCCGGCGAGTGCTCCGGCAGGCCGAGCCGGGCGGTCACCGTGCGGGCCGCGCGCACCGCCGCGCGGGTGTACTCGTCGGCCATGCGCCGATCTTGCCAGCCGGTGCGCGCGACTGTCGGTAGCGAGGGCTACGATCCCCCTAAGCCGCCGGACCGGGTCTTCCCGGGCCTTGGCGGCGCGACGATGACCACCACAAGGTTTCAAGTGTTGGAGGCAGGAGTGACGGCCGTAGCCCCCAAGCCGATCGCGACGCGCCCGTATCCCGCGCGCGAGTCGGTCAAGGGTTCGTACCTGCTGCGGTTGTTCCGCACGACGGACCACAAGCAGATCGGGATCATGTACCTGGTCACGTCGTTCGCCTTCTTCATGGCGGGCGGCGCGATGGCCATGCTCATCCGTACCGAGCTGGCGCGACCCGGGCAGCAGTTCCTTTCGCAGGAGCAGTACAACCAGCTCTTCACCATGCACGGCACGGTGATGCTGCTGCTGTACGCGACGCCGATCCTCTTCGGGTTCGCGAACTTCATCCTCCCGCTGCAGATCGGTTCGCCGGACGTCGCTTTCCCGCGGCTGAACGCGTTCTCCTACTGGCTGTACCTCTTCGGCGGCCTGATCGTGCTGTCGGGCTTCCTGACGCCGGGTGGCGCCGCCGACTTCGGCTGGTTCGCCTACACCCCGCTGTCGGACGCGATCCACTCGCCGGGCGTCGGCGCGGACCTGTGGATCTCGGGCCTGGTGGTCTCCGGTCTGGGCACCATCCTCGGCGCGGTCAACATGGTCACCACCGTGGTCTGCCTGCGCGCGCCGGGCATGACGATGTACCGGATGCCGATCTTCACCTGGAACATCCTGGTGACGTCGATCCTGATCCTGCTCGCCTTCCCGATCCTGACCGCGGCCCTGATGGGCCTGCTGGCGGACCGGCATCTGGGGGCACACGTCTTCGACCCCGAAAACGGCGGGGTCATCCTCTGGCAACACCTGTTCTGGTTCTTCGGCCATCCAGAGGTCTACATCGTCGCGCTACCGTTCTTCGGGATCGTGTCGGAGATCTTCCCGGTCTTCAGCCGCAAGCCGATGTTCGGCTACAAGAGCCTGGTCTGGGCGACGCTGGCCATCGCGGCGCTGTCGGTCGCGGTGTGGGCGCACCACATGTACGCCACCGGCGCCGTGCTGCTGCCGTTCTTCTCCTTCATGACGTTCCTGATCGCGGTCCCGACCGGCGTGAAGTTCTTCAACTGGATCGGCACGATGTGGAAGGGCCAGCTGTCCTTCGAGACGCCGATGATCTTCTCGATGGGCTTCATCGTCACGTTCCTCTTCGGCGGCCTGACCGGCATCCTGCTGGCCGCGCCGGCGATCGACTTCCACGTGTCGGACAGCTACTTCGTCGTCGCGCACTTCCACTACGTGCTCTACGGCACGATCGTGTTCGCCACCTTCGCCGGCATCTACTTCTGGTTCCCGAAGATCACGGGCCGGATGATGGACGAGAAGCTCGGCAAGTGGCACTTCTGGACCACGTTCATCGGCTTCCACGGCACGTTCCTCGTCCAGCACTGGCTGGGCGCGGAAGGCATGCCGCGGCGGTACGCGGACTACCTGACCAGTGACGGCTTCACGACGCTGAACACGATCTCCACGATCGGCGCGTACATCCTCGGTGCCTCGACGCTGCCGTTCATCTGGAACGTCTTCAAGAGCTACCGGTACGGCGAGATCGTCACGGTGGACGACCCGTGGGGCTACGGCAACTCGCTCGAGTGGGCGACGTCCTGCCCGCCGCCGCGGCACAACTTCACCGAGCTGCCCCGGATCCGGTCCGAGCGGCCGGCGTTCGAGCTGCACTACCCGCACATGATCGAGCGCCTCCACAAGGAGGGCGAGATCGGCTTCTTCGGCAAGCAGAAGCTGAACAGCCACGGGTCGGCGCCGTCGCAGGTGCTCACCGAGGCCGTCATGCCGGGTGACCACAGCAAGGACAACTCGGGCGAGCAGTAAAACACCCCGAACGAGTGAGAGCGCGTGCCCGGCTTTTGTGAAGCCCGGCACGCGCTCTACTTATGTCCAAGGCCGGACCGGCAGACTGATCGTGCAGCGTTGCCGAGCGAGGGATGACCAGTGACCCAAACCCCCGTCCTGATCACGACGACCGGCCCCGACAAGCCGGGCGTCTCGTCCGTGCTGTTCGCCGTGCTGACCAGGCACGACGTCGACGTGCTCGACGTCGAGCAGGTGGTCATCCGCGGGCAGCTCGTGCTCGGGGTGCTCGCCGGGGTCTACCGCGACCCGGAAGGGCTGCAGGAGTCCGTCGAGCAGGCGCTGGCGTCGGTCGGGATGCAGGTCGAGGTCAAGATCGGGTCGGCGATCGGGGAAGACCCGTTCGCGCTCGGCCGTCGCGACTCGTCGCACGTGCTGGTGGTGCTGGGCCGCCCGGTCACCGCGCGGGGCTTCTCCGAGGTCGCGCGCCGGCTCGCGTCGCTCGGCGCGAACATCGACTCGATCCGCAGCGTCGCCGACTACCCGGTGACCGGGCTGGAGCTGTACGTCTCGGTCGACCGTGACACCCCCGACGCCGACGCCGCGTTGCGGACGGTGCTGGCCGACGCCGCCGTCCAAGCGGGCGTCGACATCGCCGTGGAGCGGGCCGGGATCACCCGGCGGGCGAAGCGGCTGGTCGTCTTCGACGTCGACTCGACGCTGATCCAGGGCGAGGTCATCGAGATGCTGGGCGCGCACGCCGGCGTCGAGCCGGAGATCCGCGAGATCACCGAGGCCGCGATGCGCGGCGAGCTGAACTTCACCGAGTCGCTGGAGCGGCGGGTCGCGCTGCTGGCCGGGCTGCCGGCCACGGCGATCGACGAGGTCGCCGCGACGATCGAGCTGACCCCGGGCGCGCGCACGACGATCCGCACGCTCAAGCGGATGGGGTTCAAGACCGGCGTGGTGTCCGGCGGGTTCACCCAGGTCATCGGCGGCCTGGTGGACGACCTCGGGCTGGACTTCGCGGCGGCGAACGAGCTCGAGATCGTGGACGGCAAGCTCACCGGCCGGGTGATCGGCGAGGTCGTCGACCGCGCGGGCAAGGCGAAGGTGCTTCGCCGCGTCGCCGGTGAGTACGACATTCCGCTGGAGCAGTGCGTGGCGGTCGGCGACGGCGCCAACGACATCGACATGCTGTCCGCGGCCGGGATGGGCGTCGCGTTCAACGCCAAGCCCGCGCTGCGCGAAGTCGCGGACGCCGCGCTCTCGCACCCCTACCTCGACGCCGTGCTGTTCATGCTCGGCCTCACCCGCGGCGAGGTCGAAGCGGCCGACGCCGCCGACGGGCTCGAGCTGATGCGTCCGTGAGCAGCGTTCTCGACCCGTTGGGCACCCGGTACGCCTACTGGCTCGGGTTGCCGCCCGAAGACACCTCGGACACCTCCGACGAGCTGCCGGAACAGGTGCGGGCGATGCCGGTCGTCTTGCGCATCGAACGCGCCGAGCCGCCGGGGCGCACGCCGCTGCTGGAGGCCGCGGCGGCGGCCGCGCTGGCGGTCTGCCTGGACGAGCGGGCCGAGCCCGAGGGCGAGTGGGCCGAGCCGATGCACGCGTGGCTCGACAACCGGATCCGCAAGGTCGCGCGGCGGGCGCGGGGCGCGCACTGGGCGGCGGTGCAGGAGCTGCCGGGCATCACCGTCGAGGTCGACGGCGCCGAGGCGCGGGCCCTGGTGCCGGGCCTGGTCACCGAGACACCCAAGGAGGTGTCGCGGCTCCAGATCTCGGGCAGCGAGCTGCCACCGGACGAGCCGGGGCCGATCCCCGACGGCGTCCCGCTGCTCCTGCTCAACCCGCAGGTCCCGATGACCGTCGGCAAGGGGGCCGCGCAGGTCGGCCACGCCACGATGATCCTCGCCGCGCTGCTGGACGACGCCCAGCTCGCCGGCTGGGCCGCGCAGGGCTACCGGACGGCCGTGCGCACGCCGAGCGTCGCGCGGTGGAAGGAACTGCACCCGGGCGACGACCCCGAGGGCGCGTGGCGGCGCGACCGCGTCATCGCCGTGCGGGACGCCGGGTTCACCGAGGTCGATCCGGGCACGATCACCGTGCTCGCCCAGTTCCCGCCCACGTACTGGACGCCGGAACAAGCGGCTTCCTGAGCCGGTTGGAGCCGATATGGGACTCGAAGTACAGCGCGACGGGCAGCACAGCTTCGTCGGACGCAACGACCGCGGCGCCGAGGTCCGGCTGGGCCGGACCGGTGCGGAGGGGGCGTTTTCGCCCGCCGAGCTGCTGCAGATCGCGGCCGCGGGCTGCAGCGCCGTGACAGCCGAAGAGCTGATCACGCGGCGAGTGGGCGAGGACG
Source organism: Amycolatopsis sp. WQ 127309 (assembly GCF_023023025.1). Classification (NCBI taxonomy): domain Bacteria; kingdom Bacillati; phylum Actinomycetota; class Actinomycetes; order Pseudonocardiales; family Pseudonocardiaceae; genus Amycolatopsis; species Amycolatopsis sp. WQ 127309. Next base: position 899,021 of record NZ_CP095481.1, on the reverse strand, counting down.
CGAAGTTCCGCGTCACCGTCTCGGCCGATCGGCGTGAGGGTGCCGCGGAACTGGACGCGGTGCACGTCGCGTTCGATGTCGACGTGTCGACTTTGGCGGAGGATCAGCGGGAAGCGCTCGCCGGCGCCGTGGACCGCGCGATCGAACGGCTCTGCACGGTGAGCCGGACGCTCAAGAAGGGGATTCCGGTGACGGAGGAGTTCCCGACCGCGTAAGCGACGTCAGTTCTCGCTGGATTCCCAGACCACGTAGGCCTGGTCCGCGTCCGTTGTCATGGCTTCGATGAACTTGTCGTTGTCGAAGCCCGGCAACGACTGCAGCCGCTCGATCAGGGCGTCGGCCGCCGGGTCGCCGCTCGGGACCGCTGTGCCCTTGCCGTCCGTGCCCACCAGCATGAAGAAGACGTCTTCGTTCCACGGGCCGTCGGGGATGACCCTGACCATCACCGAGGACAGGTCGGACCACGTGACGGCTTCTTCGCTGCCGTCCGCGAGGCGACGGCGCACGCCGGTGTCGTCGACACTGACAGTCCGGGACTGTGCGCTGGACGAATCCTGGGTCAACCGGTGCTCCCTTGTCGCTTCGGTTGCTTCACCGTACCGGTCGGTGTTGTGGACCGCGTCACGCGGGCGCGGCTGCGTCGAGGCGGCGCAAGGCGTCGCGCGCCACCTTCGGATCCATCGTGGGCCAGAACGGCGGCAGCGACGCACGGAGGAATCCGCCGTAGCGGGCGTTCGCGAGCCGCGAATCCAGCACCGCGACGACGCCGCGGTCGGTCACCGAGCGGTGCAGCCGGCCGGTGCCCTGCGCCAGCAGCAGCGCCGCGTGCGTGGCCGCCACGGTGAGGAACCCGTTGCCGCCGCGGGCTTCCACCGCGCGCTGGCGCGCCGACGACACCGGGTCGTCCGGGCGGGGGAACGGGATCCGGTCGACGACCACGAGCTGCAGCGACGGCCCCGGGACGTCCACGCCCTGCCACAGGCTGAGCGTGCCGAACAGACAGGTCCGGACGTCCTCGGAGAACTTCTGGACCAGCAGCGACGTCGCGTCGTCGCCCTGGCACAGCACCGGGAAGTCCAGCCGCTCACGCATTTCCTCGGCCGCCTGCTTGGCCGCGCGCATCGAGGAGAACAGGCCCAGCGTGCGCCCGCCCGCGGCCTCGATCAGCTCGGCCAGCTCGTCCATTGTGGACGACGCGAGGCCGTCACGGCCCGGCGGCGGCAGGTGCTTGGCCAGGTAGAGGATGCCGTTGCGCTGGTGGTCGAACGGCGACCCGACGTCCAGGCCGAGCCACTTCGGGCCGGTGTCGGCGTCGGACGGCGCTTCCTTGTCCGTGGCCGCGCCCGGCGCCTTTTCGACGCGGGCCCCGCCCGGCGGGAGCCCCCACTGGCGCGCCATCGTGTCGAACGTGCCGCCCAGCGTCAGCGTGGCCGACGTCAGGATCGTCGTGTGCAGGTTGAACACGCGCTCGCGCAGCAGGCCGGCGACGCCCAGCGGCGCGACCTTCAACGCCGGCGGGCGCGGGTTCGACGAGAACTTGTCGCCCGCGAGCCAGACGACGTCACGCTGGTGCGCCTGGTCTTCGTCGAACGCCTCGAGCAGCCGGACCGCGGTGTCGTGCACCTCGTCGAGCAGCGTGCGCGCCAGCTTGCGCGCGGTGGCCCCCTCGACGTCTTCCTTGCGGTCGGACCCGAGCGCGGAGATGCACGCGTGCGCGGCGTCGCGGACCGCCGGGATGGCGCCCTTCAACGCCTGCGGCAGCGCGTCCATCCGGCCGGCGGGCAGGTCGTCGACGATCAGGGCCAGCCCGTCACCCGCTTCCAGCAGGCGGTCCGCGACGTCGGCGTCGATCAGCTTGCCGCAGCGGCGGGCGGCGGCCGAGCACATCGCGCTGGTCAGCTCGCCGGTGGCGACCGAGGTGACCCGGTCGACCAGGTCGTGCGCCTCGTCGATGATCACGACGTCGTGGTCCGGCAGGACCTGGTAGCCCTGCAACGCGTCGATGGCCAGGAGCGCGTGGTTGGTGATGATGACGTCGGCCCGGCCGGCCTCGGCGCGGGCCTTCTCGGCGAAGCAGTCCGTGCCGATCGGACAGCGGGACGCGCCGAGGCATTCCCTTGCGGTCACGGAGACCTGGCGCCACGCCTGGTCCGTCACGCCCGGGACGAGCTCGTCGCGGTCGCCGGTTTCGGTGTCCGACGCCCACTCCCGCAGCCGCGTGACCTCCTTGCCGAGACGCGACACCGCGAACGGGTCGAAGAGCTGGGCGTCCTCCGGCTCGTCCGGCGCGCCGGAGTCCAGGCGGTGCAGGCACATGTAGTTGCGGCGGCCCTTGAGGATCGCGAAGGTCGGTTCGCGGCCCAGCGGCTTCTTCAGCGCCTTCGCGAGCCGGGGGAGGTCGCGGTCGACGAGCTGGCGCTGCAGCGCGATGGTGGCCGTGGAGACCACGACCGTGGCTTCCTTCTGGACCGCGTGCCGGATCGCGGGGACGAGGTAGGCCAGTGACTTGCCGGTGCCGGTACCGGCTTGCACGGCGAGGTGTTCGCCGGTGCGGATGGCGCGGCCGACGGCGTCGGCCATCTCGACCTGCCCCGGCCGCTCGGCTCCGCCCACCGACTCCACCGCGTGGGTGAGGAGTTCGAGGACGCCGGGGAAGTCAGTTCGAGCGGGCACAGCGACACATTAGCCGCCGCCACCGACAGGATCGGTGATCCGTCGCGAACGGGCCACTCGCGCCGTACTGGTAAACGGCGAAGGGCCCGCCGTCGTGACGGCGGGCCCTTCGGCGAGGGACCTCAGTCTTCGGTGCGGCGCGAGACCAGCTTCCACGTGAGCGGCAGCAGGCCGGCGGCCACGACGATCTTCAGCGCGTCGCCGACCAGGAACGGCGTCACGCCCTTGGCGAACGCCGTCGACAGGTCGAACCCGGTCGAGGCCATCAGCCACGGCACGCCGAACGCGTAGATGACGACGTTGCCGAGCACCATGGTGGCGGCGGTGCGCAGCGGCGTCCGGTCACCACCGCGGCCGGCGAGCGCGCCGACGAGGGCGCCCGCGAAGACGAACCCGACGATGTAGCCGGCGCTCGCGCCGGACAGGCCCGCGGTGCCGTTCTGGAACCACGGGACGCCCACGGCGCCGACGAGCAGGTAGACCAGCATCGACGCGGCCCCGCGCGACATGCCGAGCGAGGCGCCGACGAGCAGCGCGGCGAACGTCTGGCCGGTCATCGGCACCGGGCTGCCCGGTACCGGGATGATCAGCTGCGCGGCGGCGCCGGTGAGCACGGCACCGCCGGCGACCAGCGCGATGTCCCGGACGAGCGAGCCGGGCACGAGGTCGGCCAGCACGGGCCGCTTTCCGGCGATGGACAGCGAAGACACAGAACCTCCCACGGTGGACACACGCGACGCCCGAGGTTAACGCTCGTTACCCCCGGGAAACGCCGGAAAGTCGCGTTCCTCACCGGCCACTCGTCCGGGTGGACCCGATCAGGCGGCCCGCCGCGCCTGCCGATGATCCAGAGGACAACTACGAAACGTCACGAACCCAGGAGGCCGGTGCATGCGAAACGCCAGGAAGAGGACGATCCGGTTGCTGGCCGTGACGGCGCTGGCGGGCCCGTTCCTGGTCGCCGCCGCGCCCGTGACGTCCACTGGCTGGGCATCCGCCGGTTCGCTCGACGTGCTGATCGACAACGAGCACGTCGTCACCGGCGAGCTGGCGAAGTGCACGGCCGACGGCCCGGCCTCGGCGCGGACGGACGGCGGCGTGACCGGCGACGTCGCATCGTTCGGCCTCGGGGAGTCCGGCTGCGGCCGCTCGGGCGAGGTGGCCATCGCGCAGGCGTCCGGGCACCGGTTCGAGGCGTCGGTCCTCAAGCGCTACGGCGGCCCGGTGATCACGGTCCGGACGTTCTCGGCGAAGTGCGCGACGAGCGCCACCGGCAGCGGCGGCGAGGTGACGATCGGCGCCGTCACCGGCATCACTGTTCCCGCTCAGATCCCGCCGAACGACCGGATCGTCATCCCCGGCGGCCCGGCGGGCACCGCGCTGGCCACGGTGATCCTCAACGAGACCGTGACGCCGCAGCCGCCGGACGGCAGCCTGGTCACCCACGCGGTGCACATCGTGCTGTTCCCGCAGGGCGGCCCGGCGAGCGGCGACGTCTACCTCGGCACGGCCGCCTGCGACCCGTACGGCAAGAAGAAGGCGCCACTTTCCTAGGGAAAGATGCGTTTCAAGGGGCCCTGGACGTATCTTTCCCGGCGAAAGTGCCGCCTCGGGCGGTGGCGAAGCGGGCCGCGGCGGCGACGAACTCGCCGGCCCGGGTCGCCAGGTCCGGGAGGCTGCCGGCGGAGGTCAGCGCGTCGCCCAGCAACGGCGTCGCCGCGGCCACCGCGATCGCGCCCGACCGCAGGTAGCTCTCGACGTCGGCCAGGTGGACGCCGCCGGTCGGGACGAGCGGCACGTCCGGCAGCGGCGCCCGGACCGCGCGCAGGTAGGCGACGCCGCCGGCCGCCGCGACCGGGAAGACCTTCACCGCGGCCGCGCCGAGGCGCCAGGCCTGGTCGATCTCCGTCGGCGTCAGCGCGCCGCAGATCACCGGGACGTCGAGGGCGGCGGCGCGCTCCAGGACGGCCGGGTTGACGGTCGGCGTGATCAGGTAGCGCGCGCCCGCGTCGACCGCGATGTCCACATCGGACGCTTCGCGGACGCTGCCGGCGCCGATCAGCGCGTCGTCGCCCAGGGCCAGGCGCAGCGCGGTGATCGCGGCGGGCGCGCCCGGCGTCGTCAGCGTGGCTTCGAGCAGGCGGATCCCCGCCGCGTGCAGGACCATCGCCGCGTCGGCGAAACGCGCCGCGTCATCGGCCCGCAGGATCGCGACGAGCCGGTGTTCCGCCAGAGCGGCCCGCAGGTCCTTCATCCGACGTGCGCCTCGCCGGTGTGCGTGACGCCGGCCTCGTCGAAGTCCCGCAGCGCGCTGTCCACCGAAGCCCGGGCGATCCCGGCCGTGTGGTCGAGCAGCACGCGGACGCCGAACCCGGCGCGGGCCGCGTCCAGCGCCGTCGCGCGCACGCAGTAGTCCGTGGCGATGCCGACGACGTCGACGTCGGTCACGTCGTGTTCGCGCAGCCATGCCTCCAGGGACTTGCCGTCCCCGGACGCGCCTTCGAAGCCGGAATAGGCCGCGCTGTACTCGCCCTTCGAGAACACCGCGCCGATCGGGACGACGTCGAGGGCGGGGTGGAACGACGCGCCGGGCGTGCCCGCCACGCAGTGCGGCGGCCAGCTGGCGACGAAGTCGGGCGTCTCGCTGAAGTGGTCACCCGGGTCGACGTGGTAGTCGCGGGTGGCCACGACGTGCGAGTAGCCGCCGGTCGCGCTCAGCGCGGAGATCGCCGCCGCGGCCGCCGCACCGCCGGCCACCGCCAGCGAGCCGCCTTCGCAGAAGTCGTTCTGCACGTCCACCACGATCAGCGCGGTCCCCATGGGCTGACTCCGTTCAGAGGAAGAGCGTCGGGATTGCGGGCTCGCCGTGCGAGAGCTTCAGACCCTCCCACGGCAGGCTGACCAGGCCGCGGCGCAACCGCTGCCTGGCGTCGTCCAGCGTAGGCAGGTCCGGCTCGACGCGGCCGCCACGGATCAGCGGCAGTTGCAGCGGCCGGTCGTTCGGCTCCGGCTCGGGCGTGGTCCCCGCCGTCCAGACGACCTCTTCGACAGCCGTGCCGGTGCCGCGGTGGCGCCGCAGCGCGGACTTGCGCCCGCCGCGGGACTCCTTGTGCGCGCTGCGCTTGGCGACCGGCTTGCCGTCCACCTCGACCAGCTTGTAGACCATGCCCGCGGTCGGCGCGCCGGACCCGGTGACGACCGAGGTGCCGACGCCGTACGCGTCCACCGGCTCGGCCCGCAGCGCGGCGATGGCGTGCTCGTCGAGGTCGCCGGAGACGACGATCCGGGTGTCCTTCGCGCCGAGGGAGTCCAGCTGCTCGCGGGCGCGGCGGGCGAGCGGGCCGACGTCGCCGGAGTCGATCCGGATCGCGCCGAGCTCCGGGCCGGCGACGCGCACCGCGGTCTCGATGCCGGCGGTGATGTCGTAGGTGTCGACCAGCAGCGTCGTGTCCGCGCCCATCTTGCCGACCTGCGAGCGGAAGGCCTCTTCCTCGCTGTCGTGCAGCAGCGTGAAGGCGTGCGCGACGGTGCCGCGGGTCGGGATGCCGTAGCGGCGGCCGGCCTCGAGGTTGGACGTCGTCGCGAAGCCGGCGAGGTAGGACGCGCGCGCGGCGGCGACGGCGGCCCACTCGTGCGTGCGGCGCCCGCCCATCTCGATGATCGGCCGGCCGTGCGCGGCGCCCGACATGCGGGCCGCGGCCGACGCGATCGCGCTGTCGTGGTTGAGGATCGACAGCACCAGCGTCTCGAGCAGGACGCACTCGGCGAACGAGCCGGCGAGCGTGAGGATCGGCGAGCCGGGGAAGTACAGCTCACCCTCGGCGTAGCCGTCGAGGTCGCCGGCGAACTCGTAGTCCGCGAGCCAGGCCAGTGTCGTGTCGTCGACCACCGCGGTGGCCTCCAGCTGCGCCAGCTCGGCGTCGGTGAAGCGGAAGTCCGCGATCGCGTCGAGCACCCGGGCGGTGCCCGCGACGACGCCGTAACGGCGGCCGTCCGGCAAGCGCCGGGCGAACACCTCGAACACGCAGGGGCGCTCCGCCGTGCCGTCGGCGAGCGCGCTGCCCAGCATGGTCAGCTCGTAGTGGTCGGTGAGCAGCGCAGTGCTGGTCGTGGCCGGCTCCGGTGAACCCATGGGGTCAGCCTATTCACCCACATGGCCGGACCTGGCGCGGCGTGCCCTGTCGACCCCGTGACACCATGGGGTGCATGTCCACGCCTGTCGCAGCCGAGCAGACGCAGGTCGAGCCGGCCGGTGCCGAGGTCGCCGAGTCGGACACACCGTGGCGGACCGTGGTGTGGAACGACCCCGTCAACCTGATGTCGTACGTGACGTACGTCTTCCAGAAGCTGTTCGGGTACAGCCGTGACCACGCCACCAAGCTGATGCTGGACGTGCACCACAAGGGCAAGGCGATCGTGTCGTCGGGCAGCAAGGAAAAGGTGGAGGTGGACGTGGCGAAACTCCACGCGGCGGGCCTGTGGGCCACCATGGAGCAGAAGTCGTGAACGGTTGGCGGCGCAAGGGCGCGGTCATCCACGCCGGGTTCGAGCAGCAGGAAGCGGCCGTGCTGCGCGGCCTGGTCAGCCAGCTCGAGGACATGCTCACCGCGCGCGCCGAGGAGGCGCCGCAGGACGAGCTCGCCGAGCTGACCGGCATCCGCACCGGCCCGACCGAGTCGCCGGACGACCCGGTGCTCTCGCGGCTGCTGCCCGACTTCCACCGGCTCGACCCGGACAACCCGACCCGCGAGGACCTCGACTCGGCCGCGGCGATGCGCTCGCTGCACGAGCCGGAGCTGCTCGACATCAAGGTCGGCGTGGCCAAGATCGTGCTCGACACGCTGCCGCGCGACGGCGGCAACGTCCGGCTGACCGAGGAGCAGGCCGACGCCTGGCTGGGCGCGCTCAACGACGTCCGGCTGGCCCTGGGCACCGCGCTCGACGTCACCGAGGACATGCCCGACGAGCTGCCCGAGGACGACCCGCGGGCGCCGCACCTGGGCGTCTACCACTGGCTGACCTGGGTGCAGGAGACGCTGATCCAGGCACTGGCCGGATGATCACCGACGTCCCCGGGGTGCTGGTCGGGCACCACGAGCGGGTCGGGGACGGCTGGGCGACCGGGACGACGGTGGTGCTCGTGCCGGACGGCGCGGTCGGCGCCGTGGACCAGCGCGGCGGCGCGCCCGGGACGCGTGAGACGAACCTGCTGGAGCCGGAGAACCTGGTCGAGCGCGTGAACGCCGTCTGCCTCTCGGGCGGATCGGCGTACGGGCTGGCCGCGGCCGACGGCGTCATGCGGTGGCTTTCGGAGCGGAACCTGGGCTTCCCGGTGGGCACCAAGCCGCACGAGGTCGTCCCGATCGTGCCCGCGGCGGTGCTGTTCGACCTGCCGCGCGGCGAGTGGGGCAACCGGCCCGACGCGTCCTTCGGCTACGCGGCCTGCGCCGCGGCGGCCGCGGGGCCGGTGGCGCAGGGCACGGTCGGTGCCGGTGCGGGCGCGGCCGTCGGGTCGCTGAAGGGCGGCATCGGCACGGCCAGCGAGGTCGTCGGCGAGTTCACGGTCGGGGCCGTGGCCGCGCTCAACGCGGCGGGCGAGGCCGTCGACCTCTCGACGGGCCGGGCGTACGCGGCCGACCACGGCGGCTTCGGCGTGACCTGGCCTTCGCGGGCCGTTGAGCTGCCGTCGCGCCGGACCGACCTGAACACGACGATCGGCGTGGTCGCGGTCGACGCCGCGCTGTCGAAGGCCGAGGCCCGGCGGCTCGCCGTCGCCGCGCAGGACGGCTTGGCGCGCGCGGTCCGCCCGGCGCACACGATGTTCGACGGCGACACCGTGTTCGCGCTGGCCACGGGCGCGCGGGAGCTGCCGGGGGCGAGTCACCCCGCGGTCCGCCCGGCGGCGCTGGACGCGCTCTGCTCGGCGGCGGCCCGGGTGTTCGCGCGGGCGATGGTGCACGGCCTGCTGGCCGCGACCACGGCCGGCGGGATGCCGGCCTACCGCGAGGTCTGGCCGGAGGCGTTCGCCTAGAGGTCCGGGTGCGGGTCCTCGGGCAGACCGTCGCGGCTCACTTCGAGGTTGGCGGCGCGGACGGCGCTCACGTACTCCTCGTCGATCTCCAGCTGCAGCTCGGCGACGGTGAGGACCGGGCCGAGCGAGGGGTGGACCTCGACCGGGCCGATCTCGGTGCGCCGGGACAGCCGGTCGTAGACGGCCTTCGGCGTGTAGCGCCGGAAGCGGCCGCCGTAGAGCACCGTGATGCTCCGGTCGGTGACGACGACGAAGAACGCGGCCCGGGTGCGGATCCCGCGGATGTAGAGCGAGATGCCCGGGATCAGGTACTGGATCCGCTCGCCGTCCTCGAGGAACTCGCGGCAGCGTTCACGGGCTTTCGCCGGCAATGGCACCCCGGAAGTGTCCCAGGAACCACCGGTGAGCGGTAGATCTCAGAGTCTGGACAGCTTGTGTCCACCACCTAAGATGGCGGTGTGCTCCGGATCCGCCGTGAACTCGTCGACGAGATCGTCGCCCATGCCCGCCGTGACCATCCCGACGAGGCGTGCGGGGTGATCGCCGGTGCGGAGGGGTCCGATGTGCCCGAGCGGTTCATCCCGATGCTCAACGCGGCGCGGTCCCCGACGTTCTACGAGTTCGACTCGGGTGACCTGCTGAAGCTCTACCGCGAGATGGGCGCCAACGACGAAGAGCCGGTGGTGATCTACCACTCGCACACCGCGACCGAGGCGTACCCGTCGCGGACCGACGCGTCGATCGCGGCCGAGCCCGGCGCGCACTACGTGCTCGTCTCGACCCGGGACCCCGAAGTGCACGAGTTCCGGTCGTACCGGATCGTGGACGCCGAGATCACCGAGGAGCCGGTCGAGATCGTCGACTGAGCCACTCGGAACAAACCGCGCGCCGCAGGCGTCTGCGTGTAGGAACCCACCGGAGGTAAGAACCCATGGCCGTGACCGTCTCCATCCCGACGATCCTGCGCACCCACACCGGCGGCGAGAAGTCCGTCGAGGCGAAGGGCGCGACCGTCCTGCAGGTCATCGACGACGTCGAGTCCCGGCACGCCGGCCTCAAGGCGCGCCTGGTGAAGGAGGAGAAGCTGCACCGCTTCATCAACGTCTACGTCAACGACGAGGACGTGCGCTTCGCCGGCGGGCTCGAGGCCGAGGTCAAGGACGGCGACACCCTGACCATCCTCCCCGCCGTGGCCGGTGGCTGATCGATGGCTCGCTTCGAGTCCCTGCTCGACGCGCTCGGCGGCACCCCGCTGGTCGGGTTGCCCCGGCTCTCGCCGACGCACGACGTGCGCCTGTGGGCGAAGCTGGAGGACCGCAACCCGACCGGCTCGATCAAGGACCGCCCCGCGCTGGCCATGATCGAAGCCGCCGAGCGTGAAGGCAAGCTGCGGCGCGGCTCCACGATCCTGGAGCCGACGTCGGGCAACACCGGCATCTCGCTGGCCATGGCCGCCAAGCTCAAGGGCTACGGGCTGGTCTGCGTGATGCCGGAGAACACCTCGACCGAGCGCAAGCAGCTGCTGCAGGCCTACGGCGCGCGGATCGTGTTCTCCCCGGCCGCGGGCGGCTCGAACGAGGCCGTCCGGCGGGCGAAGGAGCTGTCCGCGGCGAACCCCGAGTGGGTGATGCTGTACCAGTACGGCAACCCGGCCAACGCCGAGGCGCACTACCGCGGCACCGGCCCCGAGCTGCTCAAGGACCTGCCGACGTTGACGCACTTCGTCGGCGGCCTCGGCACCACCGGCACGCTCGTCGGCTGCGGGCGGTACCTGCACGAGGCGAAGCCGGACGTCCAGATCATCGCGGCCGAACCGCGCTACGGCGAGCTGGTCTACGGCCTGCGCAACCTCGACGAGGGGTTCGTGCCGGAGCTGTACGACCCCAGCGTGCTCAACGGCCGGTACTCCGTCGGCGCGTACGACGCGTTGCGCCGGACGCGGGAGCTGCTGGAGCACGAAGGCATCTTCGCGGGCATTTCGACGGGCGCGGTGCTGCACGCGGCGCTGGCCGTCGCCGAGAAGGCCGTGGCCGCCGGCAAGCCCGCCGACGTGGCGTTCGTCGTCGCCGACGCCGGCTGGAAGTACCTGTCGACGGGGGCTTACGCGGGCTCGCTGGACGAGGCCGCCGAGCGGCTCGACGGGCAGCTCTGGGCCTGAGTCACTCGGTCTGCCAGAGCTCCGGCAGGGCCAGGTCGACGTCGTCTTCGGCGGCGAGCCGCTTGAACGTGGCCATCGTCGTGTCCAGGTCGTCGACCAGCTTCGGGAGCAGCTTCAACGGCTTGGACAGCGGCCGCCAGAAGGCGTCCCAGTGCACCGGGCGGACGACCTTCGGCCCGAGCGCGCCGACCGTCTCGCGCCAGTACTCTTCCCGCCACGCCTCGGACTGCTTCCCGGCCGCTCCGGCGCCCAGGTAGACGACGTCCGCGGAGTAGCCGGCCAGGGCACCCGGTACGAAGTTCGCCGACGGGTGGACCAGGACGTTCCCGTCGGGGTGCGCGATGTGGAACGAGTAGCAGCGCCCGGTCTTGAACGCGCTCGCCTTCGCCGGTACGCGGACCGGCTCGGTGATCTCGCCCGGCACCCGGTCGCCGTCGCTGTGCCGGGCGTCGACGCCGGTCACCGTGAACTCGCCGAACTTCACCGGCTCGCCCGGCACCAGCTCGTGGAACGGCTCGGCGGCGAGGTCGTAACCCTCCTGGACCCGGCGCGTCGACGGCGAGCCGCACAGCGTGGCGCCGGTCCGCTGGGCGACCACCGGCGCGTCCAGGACGTGGTCGACGTGGGAGTGCGCCACCAGGACCGCGTCCAGCTTCGTGACGTCCAGCCGGCGCAGGCACTCGTCGATCCGGCTTCGTGACGGCGAGACCCGGGTGGCCAGCTTCAGCAGCGACGGCCGCGTGAAGAAGCCGTCGACGAGGATGGCCGACGTCCCGTCGCTGATCAGGACGTTGGACACGCCGGCGAAAGTGGTGCGGACTGTCGTTTCGGGCATGCTGAACAGCATGAAGGTCATCGGGCTGCTGGGCGGGATGAGCTGGGAGTCGTCCATCGAGTACTACCGACTGGTAAACGAACGGGTGAAGGACGTGCTCGGTGGCTTCCACTCCGCGCACACCGTGCTGTATTCGGTGGACTTCGCCGCGATCGAGGCGATGCAGGCCGAGGGCCGCTGGGACGACGCGGGCGCGGAGCTGAACCGCGCGGCTCGCGCGCTGGAGGCCGCCGGTGCCGACTTCGTCGTGCTCTGCACCAACACCATGCACAAGGTCGCCGAGCGGCTGACCGACGGCCTGGGCATCCCGCTGCTGCACCTCGCCGACGCGACGGCGGCCGCTGTGCGGGCCGCCGGGATCCGCCGGGTCGGCCTGCTCGGCACCGGGTTCACCATGAGCCAGCCGTTCTACCGCGACCGGCTCGCCGCGCACGGCCTGGACGTGCTCGTGCCCAGCGCCGAGGACCGCGACCTGGTGCACCGCGTGATCTACGACGAACTGGTGCTCGGCGTCGTGAAGCCGGAGTCGCGCGAGGCCTACCGGGGCGTGATCGCGCGGCTCGTCGAGGCCGGTGCCGAAGGTGTCATCTACGGCTGCACCGAGATCGAGCTGCTGGTGGGGCCCGAGGACAGCGCGGTGCCGACGTTCCCGACGACCCGGCTGCACGCCGCGGCCGCCGTCGACTACGCCCTCGGCAAGGCCCCGCTGCCCGCTTGAGTCACACGGCGACCACCGGCCCGCCGCTCACGTGCGCCTCGTGCTGGGCGACGACGACGCGCCACAACCGGTCGCGCTCCCCGGCCGTGAAAGCCGCCGACGGGATCCCGAAAACGTCACCCGCCGCGGCCCACCAGCCTTCGGGTGACTCGACGAGTTCCTTGGCGCCGTGGCGGTTCAGCGTCAGCGCGCGCAGGGTGTCGACGCCCGCCGCGTCCCGCCGCTGGATCACGCAGACCCGCACGAACCCCGACTCCGGTGCCGTCGACAGCCACGCGTGCTTCTCGGCGAAGTCGGCCATCCCGGCGACGCCCGGCGCGAAGTCGAAGCCGGCGAAGCTGCCCGACGGGTCGTGGTCGAACCGCCAGCCGCCCGGCGCCACCTCCGACGGCCGCAGCCGGTAGGTGTGCGGACCCTGCGTGTAGGTGCCTTCCCCGTAGGGGGAGCGGCTCGTGGATGCCGTCACCCAGCCCGACGTCCACCAGCCACGCCGCCGACGGGTCCTCCGGCAGGCCCGTGACGGTCAGCGCCAGGTGGTTCCGGTCCACGTTCGGCGCGTCCGCCACGCTGCCCTGCACCCCGCCCAGGTGCCGCGTGACGTCGTAGCCGAGTTCGCGCAGCAGCGCCGAAAACGCGCCGTTGAGGTGGTAGCAGTAGCCGCCGCGGCCGCGCAGGATCCGCGCCAGCGACGCCGAAGGCGCCAGCGGCGTCGGCCGGCCGAGGGTGATCTCCAGCGCCTCGTACGGCACGCGCTCGACGTGCGCCGCGTGCAGCCGCCCCAGCGCGGCCACGCCCGGCGGCTCCGCGTCGAGGCCGAGCCGCTCCAGATATCCGGTGACATCCATGGCGCGAACGCTAGCGGCAGGCACCGACAAAAACCGGATCTCCGGCCGCACCGGCGATCACTCGGCCTCGGTGCGTTCGGTGGTGGTTGCCGGCATGCACCCAATGTGGCGTTGGGTGCGTTGGACGCACCGAACACCACATTGGGTGCGTTGGACGCACCCAACGCCACATTGGGGCGTTGGGGCACAACCAGCGGCGGGCGCCGGCAAACCCCGGATCAGGGATTTCACCCGAGGCGGACCCGCCGGGCCCTGACGTAGCGTCGAGGACGTGAGCACCTTGCCTGTGACCCCGGACCCGGAAACCGACGCCCGCAAGCGCGTGCTGCCGCCGAAGCCGAAGGCGGCCGCGCTCGTCGCGTTGTCCTTCACCCTGCTGCTCTACCTGGTCGAGCTGGCCGACGTGATCCTGCCCGGCGACCTGGACCAGGGCGGCATCCACTCGCGCGAGCTGTCCGGCCTGGACGGCGTGCTGTTCGCGCCCGTGCTGCACGCCGGCTGGTCGCACCTGTTCGCCAACACGGTGCCGGTGCTGCTGTTCTCCTTCCTCGCGATGGCCGCCGGGATCGGCCGGTTCGCGCTGGTCACGGGCATCATCTGGCTGGTGTCCGGGCTCGGCGTCTGGCTGATCGGGCCGGCCAACACCGTCACGGTCGGCGCGTCCGGGCTGGCCTTCGGCTGGCTCGCCTACCTGCTGGTCCGCGGCGTCTTCAACCGCGCGGCCGGGCAGATCCTGGTCGCCGTCGTGCTGCTGGGCATCTGGAGCGGGATGCTGCTGGGCCTGCTGCCGGGCAACACCGGCGTCTCCTGGCAGGGGCACGTCTTCGGCGCGCTGGCCGGCGTCCTGGCGGCGTGGCTGACCGGCCGCACCGGGAAGTCCCGCAAACCCGCTCCGGCGGCCACGGGTAGCCTCGACGTGTGACCCTGCCGCTCGCTGATGCCCCGATCGGTGTGTTCGATTCCGGCGTCGGCGGGCTGACGGTCGCGCGGGCGATCCTCGAGCAGCTGCCCGCCGAGCAGCTCCGCTACGTCGGTGACACGGCGCACAACCCGTACGGCCCGCTCCCGATCGCCACCGCCCGCAGCTACGCGCTCGCGGCGCTCGACGAGATCGTCGAGAGCGGTGTGAAGGCCTTGGTGATCGCCTGCAACACGGCGTCCGCGGCCTGCCTGCGCGACGCCCGCGAGCGCTACGACGTCCCGGTCATCGAGGTCGTCCTGCCCGCCGCCCGCCGTGCGGTCATCGCGACGCACACCGGGCGGGTCGGTGTGATCGGCACCGAGGGCACCGTGCGGTCGCGGGCCTACGAAGACGCCTTCGCCGCGGCGCCGGGCATCACGCTCACCAGCGTCGCCTGCCCGCGGTTCGTGGACTTCGTCGAGCGCGGCATCACCTCCGGGCGGCAGGTGCTCGGGCTGGCCCAGGGCTACCTGGAGCCGTTGCTGGACGCCGAGGTCGACACGCTCGTGCTCGGCTGCACGCACTACCCGCTGCTGCAGGGTGTGCTGCAGATCGTGATGGGCCAGGAGGTCACCCTGGTGAGCAGCGCCGACGAGACCGCGAAGGACCTCGTCCGCGTGCTCACCGAGCGGGACCTGCTGACGACCAGGGAGACCGCGCCCCGGCACGAGTTCCTGGCCACCGGCTCGGCCGAGCCGTTCACCCGGCTCGCCCAGCGGTTCATGGGTTTTGCCCCGGGTGTCCTCGCTCCCACCACCGCGTGATCACCCCTTCGGGCGCTTAGGGTGGCGAAGTGCGACTGACCATCCTCGGGTGCTCCGGCAGCATCCCCGGGCCGAACGCCGCCGCGTCCGGTTACCTGGTCGAGGCCGAGGGCTTCCTGCTCGGCCTCGAACTGGGCAACGGCACGCTGGCGCAGCTGCAGGCCGTGGCCGATCCGTTCGACCTCGGCGCGCTCGTGCTCACCCACCTGCATCCCGATCACTGCGCCGACGTCAGCGCGCTCACCGTCCTGCGCCGCTACCACCCGGCGCCGCCGTACCCGGCCCGCCCGCGCCTGCTGCCGCTGTACGCGCCGGACGACGCGCCGGTCCGGCTCGCGAACGCGTACGCGCCCAACGAGACCGAGCGGGCCGGCACGGACCTCTCCGACGTCTACGCCTTCCACCCGCTGCGCTCCGAGCCGTTCCGGATCGGGCCGTTCGAGGTGGTCGCGGTCGAGGTCGACCACCCGACCCCGGCGTTCGGCCTGCGCATCTCCTACGGCGGCCGGATCCTCGCCTTCACCGGCGACACCGGGCCGTGCCGGGCGCTGAACGAGCTCGCCGACGGCGTCGACCTGCTGCTCGCCGAGGCGTCCTGGACGGACTCGGCGGAGCGCCCGGCCGGGGTGCACCTGTCCGGCAAGCAGGCGGGCGAGCTGGCGCGCGACGCCGGTGTCGGACGGCTGCTGCTGACGCACATCGCGCCGTGGACGGACCCCGGTGCCGTGCTGGCCGAGGCCGCGGCCGAGTTCGCCGGGGCCGAGGTCGTCAAGCAGGGTGCCGTCTACGACGTGTGAGCGGCGCGGTCCTAGAGTGCTCTTCGTGGCTCGAAAAGATGGCAGGAACGACGACCAGCTCCGCGACATCAAGATCACCCGGGGGTTCCAGCAGTGGCCCGCGGGTTCGGTGTTGATCGAATTCGGCAACACGCGGGTGCTGTGCGCCGCGAGTGTCACCGAAGGGGTGCCGCGCTGGCGGGCCGGTTCCGGCCTCGGGTGGGTGACGGCCGAGTACGCGATGCTGCCGTCCGCGACGAACACGCGCGGCGACCGTGAATCGGTCAAGGGCCGCATCGGCGGGCGCACGCACGAGATCTCGCGGCTGATCGGCCGTTCGCTGCGGGCCTGCATCGACTTGGCCGCGCTGGGCGAGAACACGATCGTCATCGACTGCGACGTCATCCAGGCCGACGGCGGCACCCGCACGGCCGCGGTGACCGGCGGTTACGTGGCCCTCGCGGACGCGATCACCTGGCTGGCCGCGGCGAACCGGCTCAACGACCCGCAGCCGCTGTCGTCCTCGGTGGCCGCGGTGAGCGTCGGCGTCGTCGACGGCCGGGTGCGCCTCGACCTGCCGTACGAAGAGGACTCGCGCGCCGAGGTCGACATGAACGTGGTGGCCACGGACGCGGGCACGCTGGTCGAGGTCCAGGGCACCGGCGAGGGCGCCACCTTCGCGCGGTCCACTTTGGACAAGATGCTGGACCTGGCGCAGGCCGGCTGCGAGGAGCTGACCCGGCTGCAGAACGAGGCGCTGGCGCTGCCGTACCCGGGCGAGCTGCCGGAGCCGCGTCCGGACAAGAAGAAGGGCTCGAAGTGACGAAGCTGCTTCTCGCCACTCGCAACGCGAAGAAGCTCGGCGAGCTTCGCCGGATCCTGCTCGCCGAGGGCATCTCCGGCATCGAGGTCCTCGGCCTCGCGGACGTCGAGCCGTTCCCGGAGGCGCCCGAAACCGCGCCGGACTTCGAGGGCAACGCCGTCGCGAAGGCACGTGACGCCGTGGCGGCGTGCGGTCTGCCCGCGATCGCGGACGACTCGGGCATCGCGGTGGACGCGTTGAACGGCATGCCGGGTGTGCTGTCGGCCCGCTGGTCGGGCGGCCACGGCGACGACGACGCCAACCTGAACCTGGTGCTGGCCCAGCTCGGCGACGTCCCGGACGAGCGCCGCGGCGCGCAGTTCGTCTGCGCGGCGGCGTTGGTCTTGACGTCGGGTGAGGAGACGGTGGTCCGCGGCGAGTGGCGCGGCACCATGGTCCGGGAACGCCGTGGCACCAACGGTTTCGGCTACGACCCGATCTTCCGCCCGGACGGCGGGACCCGGACGTCGGCGGAGATGGAGCCGTCCGAAAAGGACGCCGTCTCCCACCGGGGAAGGGCGCTGCGGGCGTTGCTCCCGGCGCTGCGGGACCTCGCGGAGAGCTAGCCGCCAGTCGCTTGTGGACGGTCGTCGTCGCCCGGCGGGCGGACGGTCTCCAGGTGCCACGCCTCGCGGAAGGCGCTGACGGTGAGCCAGGCGAGCCGGGCGTTCACCGGGAACAGCTGGCGCACCGAGGTGAGGGTGTCGAAGGACGCGTCGCCTTCGGTGCGGCCGAGTTCGAGGGACCGCGGGCTGAAGGCGGGCCCGAAGACCTCCAGGATCGTGCCCAGGTAGTAGAGGTACCCCAGGGTTTCGAGCTGCAGCCGGTGCAGCTCGGCCGATTCCGGTGTCCGCCCGCCCGCGACCGGCGGGTGCGCGGCCGCGTGCAGCAGTTTCGCCGGCTCGGCGACGGCGTGCGCGTCGATGTGGCGGACCAGGTCGCTGACGAGGACCTCGTCGTACGCGCCGCGGGTCACGACCGTGCGCAGGGCGCCTCGTTTCTCCAGGAGGTCCTGCTCGACGAGCCGGCGCGTGACGCGGTCGAGGGAACCGCTGTCGCCGACCACCTGCCGCGCGACGCGGATGAGCTCCCGCGGCAGCCCGCCGGCCAGGCAGTGGCACAGGCAGATGAACGGCTCGGGCAGGCCGAGGACGCGGCCGGTCAGCACCTGCCGCGCGTCGCGCAGCTTGAGGTACTCCACGCGGAAGATGACGTCGAAGGCGCTGTCGAACGCGTCCCGCACCGGCAGGCCCCGCCGTTCGAACGAGGCCAGGGCGTCCTCCGACACGGAGACGAGGAGCAGGAAGCCCGGGACGTCGAGGGTCAGCAGCGCCTTCACCTCGTTGACGAAGTCCTGGGCCGCGTCGGGGGCGACGATCTTGTCCAGCTCGTCGAGGATGATGACCACCGCCGGCCGCGAGACCTCCGGCTCCCGGGCGAGGCACGTGATCGTCAGGTCGAGGAAGTCGCGGAACCCGCGGATGATCTCCGGGTAGGTGCGCGGCTGCCGGGTCGTCTCCCGTGACCTGGTGGTGGTCGCTTCGACGCCGATCGGCAGGCCGGCCTTGCCCGACCAGCCCGCGGTGTGCTTCTGCTGGAACTCGATTTCGGCGAGCCGGTGGGTGGCGATCGTCCGCAGCTCGGCCAGGCTGCCGGGCCGCGTCCCGGCGGGCTCGGCCGGCGGCGTGGTGGCGGCCGGGCCGGGACGACGGCGGGCGGCCATCGCGGCCAGCCCGGCCACCGCGACCACGGACACCACCGGCCACCACATCGAGGTGAGCCACACCCGGAAGTCGAACTTCGGGTCGCGCAGGGCGAACGTGCCGGCGAGGCCCAGTCCGAGCCACGCCACCACCACCGCGGCGAACGGCCACAGCCGGCGAAGCCGGGCCCGGCGGGCCGGCCAGGCGCTGGGCGGCTTCGGGCTCGTGGTGGCCCGGCCGGCGCAGAAGTCGATCACCGCCGCGCACATCCGAGCGTAGAGGTACAGCGTGAACTCGCGGACGTCGTAGCGCACCGGGACGCTTTCGAGGAGCGCGACGTGCACACCGCCGGTCTTCAGCAGCTGCCCGGCCTGGTAGGCCTCCAGCAGGGTGGACTTCCCGACGCCGCGCGGCCCGGCCATGCCGACCGCGCCGCCGCTGATCCCCGCCAGGAGCGACTTCAACCGGACACCGGCCGC
Source organism: Amycolatopsis sp. WQ 127309 (assembly GCF_023023025.1). Classification (NCBI taxonomy): domain Bacteria; kingdom Bacillati; phylum Actinomycetota; class Actinomycetes; order Pseudonocardiales; family Pseudonocardiaceae; genus Amycolatopsis; species Amycolatopsis sp. WQ 127309. Next base: position 880,216 of record NZ_CP095481.1, on the reverse strand, counting down.
TGTGTCCGTGACCACCCGGTCACCGGCCCGCATCTGACCGAGCGAGCCGCGCTCGAGCTCCGGCAGCACCGTGCTGAACGGCGGCTCCAGCACGGCGTTGAGGTGGTGCCGCACGCTGCGCTCGACAGGTGCGGCGGCCGCGGCCGACCACGCCTGGTCGGCGGCCTCCCGCAGGTCCCGCAGCTCGTCGCGGCGTCGTTCCCACGCCCGGCTGCCGTACCGCGCGACGTCGTCCGAGAAGGCGAGCGGGGCCAGGAGCGACAGCGGTCCGCCGAGCGCCGTCCCCGCGAGCAGGAGCGCGTCCAGCGCAAGCCAGACGACCCACGCGGGCCACGGCACCGGGACGACGCCGGTCAGCACCGGAGCCAGGAGCACGGCCACGACGACCGTGACGAGCAGCTCCCGGCGGACGAGGGCCACCGCCAGGCAGTTCGCCTGCGGCTTCGCCTTGGTGGGCAGGTTGACGATGCTGTACAGGATGAAGGTCACGAACCAGACCAGCAGGGCCGCGACGACCCAGACCACGACCGCCAGGACCGGGCCCATGCCCTCGGCCGAGGACGGCCAAAGCCGCCAGAGGGACAGCGCGTACGTCGTGGGGACGCCGACTACGAGCAGCCAGCCGCCGCCGTCGCTGAACTTCGTGCCGGCGAGCCGTTGCCCGGCCCGCACCACGACCCGGCCGGCGGGCCACATCAGGACGAGGCCGGCCACCACGACCGCCACCGAGGTCCAGACCTGCCCGGACGTGCTCATCGGCACCTGGAGGAGCTGCCAGAAGACGAGGGGGACCAGCACACCGGTGCCGAAGACCAGGCCCAGGCCGGCGTGGGCGCGTTTGTCCCGGGCGTCCGGCAGCCGCGGGGCCGAGGGAGCCGGACGCCGTTCGTGCGCGGCCAGGTCCCGGCGGGCCTGGCGCAACCGGGAGATCTGCTCGTTGGTTTCGCTGAGGAAGGTCGCCGCGTCCTCGGTCACGCGGTCCTTGATCTTCGTGCGCGCCGTTTCGCGATCGGCGGCGTGGCCGATGCCTCTGTCCAGCCGATCCTCGAACCTGACCAGCACCTGCTCGGCCAGGCCCGGGATCCGGGCGTACAGCTCTTCGACCAGCTCGTCGGGGCCCTGGTCCGCCGGAACGGTGAGCTCGGCGACGTCGGCGGGGATCTGGCTCGGCACGGACACGGGACGAAAGCTTATCGGGATGTCACACGGCCGAATGGGCGAACTCTGCTTGTCACTCGGGCCGAGGATCGAGACTTCGCAGTCGTGTTCGATCTTGTCCGCGTTCGGCGGTTGGGTGTCGCTTCCGTAGGTCCACGGGGACTCGTCGTTGTCCGGGGTCTCCACCACGTGCATGCCCTTGTCGTTCATGCACGTGCGCCACGGCTCGATCAGCCGCTGGGACTCCTCCGCCGTCTCGTCGAGGCGGTGGCGGGGGCGGCCGGCATCGGCGCGAGCACACCCGCGTACCCCAGCGTCACCTCGGGCAGGTTCCTGCCGGGCCGCGAAAACGCCGATCTCGTCGCTCGGGTGCTCGACACCGACGAGCGGGTCCGGGAGCTGTGCCTCGCGTCCGAGGTGTCGCGGCTCGTGCAGTGGGACTGGGCGATGTCGAAGGCCGTCGCGGCCGATCCGGTCACCGCGCTGGATCCGCGGAAGCTGGCCGCGAAGCTCGCCGAGGAAGCCGTTCCGAGGACTCCGAGGCGCGCTGGTGTGAAGGTTGGCTGCTCGCGCCGGCGTTGGCCGGCTGACGGCGTGAGCTGCCCGGCCCCGTGACCGGGCAGCTCCGCGGTGATCAGGCGGCCAGGCCGAGATCCCGGATCAGCTTCGCGACGTGACCGGTCGCGCGGACGTTGTAGAAGGCCTGCGCGATCTTGCCTTCCGGGTCGACGACGAACGTCGAGCGGATGACGCCCAGGTACGTCTTTCCGTAGTTCTTCTTCTCGCCGTACGCGCCCCACGCCTCGATCACGGTCTTGTCCGGGTCGCCCAGCAGCGGGAACGTCAGCTCTTCGTTCGCGACGAACTTCGCGAGCTTCGCCTGCGTGTCCGGTGAGATGCCGATGACCTGGTAGCCGGCGTCGTTCAGCTCGGCGAGGTTGTCGCGGAAGTCGCAGGCCTGCTTGGTGCAGCCCGGCGTGCTCGCGGCCGGGTAGAAGTACACGACGACGGACTTGCCGCGGAACTCGCGCAGCGACACTTCCTTGCCCTCGCTGTCGGGCAGTGCGAAGTCCGGGGCGTCGTCACCGGGGGAAAGGCGCTCGGTCATGCCGCCGAGCGTAACGGGCGCCTGCTCAGGCGGGTCCGCAGTAGGTGACCACGGCTTCTTCGGTCGTGCTGGGCCTGACCCGCAGCCGGAGCTGCGTCGGGTCCTGCGGCACCGCGAAGGCCAGGGTGACGTGCACCGAGCGGCCCGGCAGCACGTCCTTGCCCGCGTCGGCGATGCCGGTGAAGCCCTGCGTCGTGTCGACGACCTGCTTGACCGCCGCGCCGGACGCGGTGGCCGTGACCGCGAGGCCCGAAAGCTTGTACGTCGTGGTGCCGTTGTTGGTCAGCAGGACGTCGAAGGCTGCGCCGCGCGGGCTCTGCGGGTACGCCGACGGGCTGGGCTGGAACGACTGGGGCGAGCCGACCGAGATGGTGACGCCGCTGGCGAACCGGTGGTCGGCGCCGAACTTCAGGTCGTTGCCCGCCTGGGCCGCCGCGGCACCCGCGGGTGCGGGGGAGCCGGCGCCGAGCGCGGCGGTGCCTTCCTGCGCCGGGACCCCGCACGCCACCGCCAGGCACAACAGCCCTGAGGTGAAAATGATCTTGCACGTGCGCGCGGGCGCCATCGCGGGTACTCCAGTCGGCGGGTCGGGGGTGCCGTCGGCATCGGGGTGTGCCGGGCGAACCCGCTCCACTCTGGTCGTGATCGCGCGGGGTTACGAGGCGCCACGGGGGGTTGTCGCGCACCTGGTGCCGCCCCGTGGCCAATCCGTGACCGGAACGGCACGGGTGGTGACAATCACCATCCACATGCCACTTAAACCGCGAGGGCGAACAACAGGATGAAGATCGCCACTCCGGCGACCCAGGCGGCCATCAGCCAGCCGAAATCGCGGACCGGGTCGACCGCGCGGCTCTCCTCGCCGGGCACGTAGACGCCGCGTCCTTCGAACCAGTCCGCCCAGCGGGCGAACCAGCCAAGGGGGTTGCGCGACGCCATGGCTCACCTCCGGGTACCGGCTTCCCCGTCACCCTACGGGTTCGGCGCCGGACACCGGAAGCCGCGTGATGATCAGGAGTTTCGTCCCGAACCAGACAACGGCCGCGCGCTCGTTCGAGCGGGTTCGACGGCTTCGACCGGCCGTCGCGACGGCGGCGGGCGGAGGCCGTGCCACCCCAGGTGGTCCGGTCGCCCGCCGGTCGCCCGCCGGCCGCCCGCCGGCCGCCCGCCGGCCGCCGTCCGGCCGGCTCCGTTCGGTGACGTCGGCACGTCGCCGTCCGTGGTCGTCTCACGGGCTGCGATGTGATACGCCACGGCCGAGTGAACGTCGGCGTCACCCGTGTAGAGCTTTCCGCGATAGGTCAGAGGACGCCGTTGCGCTGCAGGATCGACACGGCACGCACGGTGGCGTAGCCGCGCCATTCGAGGGCCGCGGCGGGCGAGAAGCTCGCGAAGTCGACGCGCCAGCCGCCGTCGTCCTGCTGCTCCCCGGCGAGCCGCCGCAGCTCGGCGTCGATCACGTCCTGCTTGAACAACGCGCGCGCCGGGCGGTCCGGCAGCGGCGCGAAGTCCAGGGCGCGCAGGGTTTCGCCCTCGGAACCGCCGGCCACCGCGGCCAGGCCGTCGGCCGGGACGAACGCGCCTAGGTGGTCCAGCAGCTCGCTCGCCCCGGGGTGAATGTCGTGGGCCGCGTCGGCGAACTGCACCGCGAAGGACAGCACGATCGCGTGCGGCGCTTCGGAGAGTTCTTCGATGGCGCGGAAGCAGTACTGCGTCGCACCGGCCAGCCACGGGTGGTCGCGCACGGTGCGGTCGTGCCGCGCGACGCGCAGCGCGACGGCGGCCGCGAACGCCGTGCTCTGCAAGGTGGCTTCGTCGGGATCGGCCTGGACCCAGAACGGCGCGCAGCCCGCCGGGTCGGCCACCGGCAGCGCGAAGGGCAGGCCACCGTCGGGGCGGGACGCGCCGGCCAGCCAGTCGCAGAGCTTCGCCGCGTGCGGCGCGGTGTCCGGGGCGATGTCTTCGAACACCTCGAACGCGTGCAGGGCGCCGCCGGGCTGGCTTTCCGGGGCGCGCAGGTCCGGTTCGAGGCCCCAGCCGTAGCCGCCGTCGGGATTGCGATAGCCGTCGACGGCGGCGAGCACGGCGGCGGCGTCGGTCTCACCGAGAAGCAGTTCGAAGCGGCGGCGGTCGAGGAGACGGGCGTGCGTGGCCAGGAAGGACGCCGCCGCGGAGAGGTTCGCAGTCACCGGTTCAGGGTCGCACCGGCGCGGCCGGCGGTCTTGAACGGATCGGCGGTCAGGGCAGTTGCGCCGCCGGCGCCGCGGCCTCGCGCAGGCGCGCCGCGTCCTGACCGGGCGGCGCCCCGAACAACCGCCGGTACTCGCGGTTGAACTGCGACGGGCTGTCGTACCCCACGAGGTGCCCCACCCCGGCGATGTCGCCCGCGCCGGCGACCAGCAGGGACCGCGCTTCCTGCAAGCGGATGCGCTTCTGGAACTGCAGCGGGCTCATCGCCGTCACCGCGCGGAAGTGGCGGTGGAACGCCGACGGGCTCATGCCGGTCAGCCGCGCCAGCTCGTCGACGCGCATCGGCTCGGCGTAGTTGCCGCGGATCCAGCGGATCGCCCGGCTGACGTGCGACAGGCTGCTGTCGGCCAGGCCGATCTGGCGCAGCAGGCCGCCGTGCGGGCCGGTGAGCAGCCGCCACAGGATCTCGCGCTCGATCAGCGGCGCGAGCACCGGCGCGTCCGCCGGGTGGTCGAGCAGGCGCAGCAGCCGCGCGGTGGCGTCCAGCAGGTCGACGCCGGCGTCGCCGATCGCGATCGGCGACGTGTCGCGCGAGCGCGTCGGCGGTGTCTCCAGCAGCAGCGGCGCGATGGCCGCGGGCCGCAGGGTCAAGCCCATGCCCAACGCCGGCGTCCGCGGCGACGCGCCCACGAAGTGGCCGGTCACCGGCAGGTCCGTGGTGACCAGGAGGTACTGCCCGGCCGTGTACTCGTGCACCTGCTCGCCCAGGAGCAACCGCTTGCCGCCCTGCGCCATGACGACCAGCAGCGGCTCCGTCAGCGAATGGTGCGGCTCCGCGGAGTCCACTTCGGACAGCAGCAGGCCCGGCACGCGGGTGCGCAGGTCCGCGTGGGCGTGCGCCGCGATGAGGTCGCGGATCTCGGCGAGCAGCATGTCTCAAGGGAACCAAGGTCGGCAGGATCGTGCAAGAGGTCGCGTGGATCGATCTACCGCTGAGCTGGTGATTCGCGTTTCCTGGTGGCAGGCAATCCGACACGCAAGGAGCGTTTCATGTCACTCGACCACTACGTCACCCTCGGCCGGTCCGGTCTGCGCGTCAGCCCGTTCGCGCTCGGTGCGATGACCTTCGGCGAGGACCCGGGCGGCGCCGGCTGCAGCGTCGAGGAGTCCGAGAAGATCCTCGCGTCGTACCTGGACCTGGGCGGGAACTTCGTCGACACGGCCAACTTCTACACCAACGGCCACTCGGAGAAGATCCTCGGCGACTTCTTCGCCGCGCGGCCCGGGCGCCGCCAGCACGTCGTGCTGGCGTCCAAGTTCTTCGGCAACATGTTCCCCGGCGACCCGAACGGCGGCGGCGCGGGCCGCGCGTCGATCATCGCCCAGCTCGACCAGACCTTGCGCCGCCTGCGGACCGACTACCTCGACCTGTACTGGCTGCACAACTGGGACCGCAACACCCCGATCGAGGAGACCCTGCGGACCCTCGACGACCTGGTCCGCGCGGGCAAGATCCGCTACGTCGGCTTCTCCAACACCCCGGCGTGGGTCACCGCGCAGGCCCAGACGACCGCGCAGCTGCGGGGCTGGACGCCGCTGATCGCGCTGCAGGTCGAGTACTCGCTGCTGGCCCGCACCGTCGAGGGCGAGCTCGCCCCGTTCGCGCTCGACCAGGGGATCGCGCTGACGCCGTGGAGCCCGCTGAAGAACGGCTTCCTGTCCGGCAAGTACCGCCGCGGCGCCGGCACCCCCGAGTCGGCCCGCACGGCGTACGTCGGCGGCCCGAGCGAAGCGGAGTTCGACGTCGTCGAGGCCGTCGCGGCGATCGCCGGCGAGCTGGGCACGACGTCCGCCGCGGTGGCCCTGGCCTGGCTGCGCGCCCGCCCGGGCACGGTCGTCCCGATCGTCGGCGCCCGCCGCCTGGAGCACCTGAGCGGCAACCTCGCGGCGCTGGAGATCGCGCTTTCGGCGGACCAGCTCGCCCGGCTGGACGACGTCTCGGCGCCGACGCTCGACTACCCGGCCCCGATGCGCGGCGCCCAGCGCGCGATGCTGCAGTTCGCGGGCACGACGGTCGACGGCGAGCCGTCGGCGGTCTACCCGCCCCTGCTGCAGAGCGACGTCCGCTACTGACCGCGGAACGTCCGGCGGTAGGCGTCCGGGGCCACGCCGACCGTGCGGTGGAAGTGCCGGCGCAACGTCGTGGCCGTGCCCATGCCGACCGCCTCCGCGATGGCGTCGACGCTGCTCTTCGACGTCTCCAGCAGCTCCTGCGCGCGGCGGATGCGCTGGGTCAGCAGCCACTGCAACGGGGTCGTGCCGGTGACCGTCCGGAAGTGGCGGGTCAGCGTGCGGGTGCTCATGGTGGCCCGCCGCGCCAGGTCGTCCACCGACAGCGGCCGGTCCAGGCGCTCGGCCGCCCAGGGGAGCAGCTCGGTGAGCGGGTGGTCGTCCCGGGCGGGCACCGGGGCCGGGACGAACTGGGCCTGGCCGCCGTCGCGGTGCGGCGGCACGACCAGGCGGCGGGCGATCGTGTTGGCGACGGCCGAGCCGTGGTCGGTGCGGACCAGGTGCAGGCACAGGTCCATCGCCGCGGCCTTGCCCGCCGACGTCAGGACGCTGCCGTTGTCGACGTAGAGCACGTCCGGGTCGACGGTCACCGCCGGGTAGCGCTCGGCCAGCACGCCGGTGTGGGCCCAGTGGGTCGTCGCGCGCAGGCCGTCGAGCAGGCCGGCGGCGGCCAGCACGAACGCGCCGGTGCAGAGGGACGCCACCCGCGCGCCCCGCGCGTGGGCCTCGCGCACGGCGTCGAGCAGGTCGGCAGGCGGGTCGACGTCGACGTCCGCCCAGCCCGGCACGAGGACCGTGTCGGCGCGCGCCAGCCGGTCGAACCCGTGCTCCGGCTCCAGCCGGAACCGGCCGACCAGCACGGGCGCCGAGCCGCAGACGGCGAAGTCGTACCGCGGGTTCTCGCCGAAGACCTCCGACGCGATGGCCAGCTCGAAGGACAGCATCCCGTCGGTCGCGGCCAGCGCCACAGTCTTCATGTCCGGAATTGTACGCAGGATGGCGTTCCGGACACTGTCAGCGCGGCGCGGCGCTCGTCAGGATGGCTGCATGACATCGGTACTGGTTTACGGCGCCTACGGGCACACCGGCCGTTTCGTGGTGGCCGAGCTGCGCGAACGCGGCTTCGAGCCGATCCTCTCCGGCCGCGACGCGGCGCGCCTGCCCGGCGGCCGGCCGGCGTCGGTCGACGACCCGGCGTCGCTCGACCGCGCGCTGGCGGGCGTGGCCGCGGTGATCAACACCGCAGGACCCTTCGCCGAGACGGCCGCCCCGGTGATCGAGGCGGCGCAGCGGGCGGGCGTGCCGTACGTGGACGTCGCGGCCGAGCTGGAGGCCAACCTCGACACCTTCGCGCGCTTCGCGGACGCGGACACCGTGGTCGTCCCGGCGATGGCCTTCTACGGCGGTCTCGGCGACCTGCTGGCCACGGCGGCGATGGGCGACTGGACGGGCGCGGACGAGATCCACGTCGCGTACGGCCTGAGCGGCTGGCACCCGACGGCGGGAACGCTCGCCGCAGGCCGCGTCTCCCACACGCGACGGGGCGGCAAGCGCATCCGGTTCGCGGACGGTCGCCTGGAGCACCACGACGACGCGCTGCCGAAGCTGTCGTGGCCGTTCCCCGAGCCGCTGGGCGCACAGCCGGTGCTCGGCGAGTTCACGATGGCCGACGTCGTGACGATCCCCAGCCACCTGAAGGTCCCGTCGGTGACGACGTACATGACGTCGGTGGCGGCCGAGGGCCTGTCGGCGGCGCAGGAGCGGTCGGGGGCCCCGGAGACGTTCGTGGTCGATGTCGTGGTGCGGTCTGGTGGCGAGGAGCGCCGGATGGTGGCGCGGGGCCGGGACATCTACGCGGTCACGGCGCCGCTCGCGGTGGAGGCGGTGGAGCGGATCCTGACGGGCCGCACCAAGGCGAAGGGCGTCGCCTCGGCGGGCGAGCTGTTCGACGCCCCGGACTTCCTGCGGGCGCTGGCACCGCACGTCACGCTCGGCTGAGCTTCAGGGGAGCAGGGCGAAGATCGCCGGATCGGGGATGCCTTCGGCGATGTTCGCCGGATACGCCTCGTGGTCCTCGTCGAATGATGGGCGAGTGTGCCGCGAAGTCCTCGGTCGGCGGAAGCGAACCGAGGTGGGCCCGGAGGGACCGGAAGCCGTACTTCTGCTGTACGCGGCGTTCCAGGTGCTCGGCGCCGCAGGGTGTCGTTGCTGCTCAGGGGATTCGAGTGGGCCCGGAGAGACTCGAACTCTCACTGGCACGGACCTAAACCGTGTGCCTCTGCCAATTGGGCTACGGGCCCTGCGCATCCGGAAGCGTAGCGTGCTGCGGCCTTCGCCACGCCGGGCCGTGGCCGGTGCGGGGTTCCGGGGGCGGGCCAGCTAACGTTGGCCACCAGCAGTCCCTTGCGGCGAGGAGGACCCGTGGCCCGCGATCCCGAGACGATCGAGCGTGAGATCGAGCAGGCTCGAACCGCCCTGGCGGCGACGCTCGACCAGCTGACCGTCAAGGCCGACCCGAAGAAGCTCGCGGACGCGGCCAAGAACGGCGTGCGCGCCAAGCTGGACAACCCCAAGGTCAAGTACCCGCTGATCGGTGCGGGTGTCCTGGTGCTCGCCCTGCTGGTGCGCAAGCTCCTCAAGTAGCTCAGGCGCGGGCCGGCTTGGCCGGGGTCTTCGTTTCGACCTCGGGGGCCGGCTCGGCCACCGGCTTGGGCTCCTCGACTTCCTTGGGGAGCTGCTTGCCCGTCGGCAGCACCGGCTTCTTCTCGGCCGGCTTCTCGACCTTCTCGACAACCTTCTCGGCGGTCTGCTGCTTCGGCACGCTGCCGGGCGGCGGGACCTCGAGCGGCGGGAGCTTCGGGAGCGTCAGCCGGGCGGTCATGTAGGCGCTGGTGAAGTCCAGCGCACTGCCGTTGATCAGGTGCACCACCGTGGTCCGGCCGCCGACGGCCAGCTGTTCGACCAGCTGGTCCGCGCGGTCCCGAGCGGCGATGATGCCCGGTGCCCGGGCGGTCAGCTCCTTGCCCTGGCCGCTGACCGTGATCGCCCAGTCCGCGTCCTGTTGGACGTACGTCGCCGTGATCGCTTCCACCATCTGCCTCACGCCCCTCTCCCTCTCCAGCATGCCCTCACGCGTACGTGACCCGGTCGCCACGCCCTTATGACGTGGTTCCCGCCACCCTGTTCACGACCGCGCGAAGCCCAGCACACTTTTGTACCGTGTCATCGATACCGTAGAGCAACTCTGTGTCACAAGACACGGAGCGCAAAGTGCGCTGAGTAACGACCGAATGGCCTAATGCACGAGCAGATTACCGTGCACGACCCCGAAGTCCAGCCCAAAGGACGTCCATCGCGTACCCGGTGGCCATTTCGGGGGTCACTTCTTCGTGGCGCTCGCACCAGATAGCGAGCCGCTCGCAGGCTCCGACGACGAATTCCGCGGCCGCTTCGGCTTGCAGGTCGTCGTCTCCGGTGAAATAACCGCTCATCAGTGCGGCGATGAGGTCGGTCTGCTGCCGGCGGGTCTCCTCGACCTCGTCGGCGGCCGGCGTGCCGATCAGCGCCATCTCGTGCCGCAGCAGTGACCAAGCCTGCCGCCGCTCCCGGATGAACACGAAGAACGCCAGCAGGCCGCGCCGCAGGGCGTCTTCGGCGCTGGTCGCGCCCACCATCGCCTGCTCGGTGACCTCCCGCAGGACCGCGCGCGACTCCTGGATGCAGGCCAGGAGCAGGCCTTCCTTCGAGTTGAAGTACTCGTAGAGCATCGGCTTCGAGACGCCCACCAGCTCGGCGATCTCGTCCATGGACGCCGCCGCGTAGCCGCGCGCCGAAAAGACCTGCTCGGCGACGTCGATCATCTGCCGCATCCGCTCGGCCCGGGGCATGCGCTTGCGCTTGGCGGTGGTCACGGGCAACACTCTACCGGTAGTAACCTACTCTGAGTAAGCTGGACGACGGGTAACAGGAAACCGGGAGGCAGGTCATGGGCAACCGCACGGAGACCGGGGTCGTCATCGTCGGGACCGGGTTCTCCGGTCTCGGCATGGCGATCCAGCTGCGCAAGGAGGGGCGCGACGACTTCGTCATCCTCGAGAAGGCGCACGACGTCGGTGGCACGTGGCGCGACAACAGCTACCCGGGGTGCGCCTGCGACATCCCGTCGCACATGTACTCGTTCTCCTTCGAGCAGAACCCCGGCTGGTCGCGGGCGTATTCGCCGCAGCCGGAGATCTGGCGCTACATGCGCGAGGTGGCCGACAAGCACGACCTGCGCCGGTTCATCCGCTTCGGCCAGGAGATGACCGGGGCCCGCTGGGACGGCGAGGAGAACCGCTGGCACGTCGCCACGAGGGGCGGCGACGAGTTCGCGGGTCAGGCACTGGTCGCCGGCGTCGGGGCGCTGCACCTGCCGCAGATCCCGGAGCTGCCGGGCATCGAGAACTTCGCGGGCCCGGCGTTCCACTCCGCGCGGTGGCGCCACGACGTCGACCTCGCGGGCAAGCGGGTCGCGGTGATCGGCACCGGCGCCAGCGCCGTCCAGTTCGTGCCGCGGATCGCGCCGGAGGCCGGGCAGCTGACGCTGTTCCAGCGCACGCCGCCGTGGATCATGCCGAAGGCCGACCACGAGATGTCCGGCCGCGCGCGGACGCTGTTCAAGGCGTTCCCGCTCGCCCAGCGCGCCTACCGCAACTTCCTCTACTGGACGCTCGAGGCGCGCGCCATCGGCTTCAACGGCCAGACGTGGATGATGAAGATCGGCCAGCGCCTGGCCAAGCGCAACATCGACCAGGCCATCCAGGACCCGGTGCTGCGCCGCAAGGTCACGCCGGACTACACCATGGGCTGCAAGCGCGTGCTCATCTCGAACGACTACTACCCGGCGCTCGCGCGGGACAACGTCGACGTCGTGACCGACGGCGTCCGGGAGGTCCGCGAGCACAGCGTCGTCGACGCGGCCGGGGTCGAGCACGAGGTCGACGCGATCGTCTACGGCACCGGTTTCCACGTCTCCGACGCCTTCGACGACCTGGAGATCGTCGGCCGCGACGGGCGCAACCTCGGCAAGGAGTGGGCGACCGAGGGGATGCGGACGCACCTCGGGATCACCGTCGCCGGCTTCCCGAACCTGTTCTTCCTGCTCGGCCCGAACACCGGTCTCGGCCACAACTCGGTGGTGTTCATGATCGAGGCGCAGATCTCCTACGTCGCCGAGGCGCTGCGGCTCGCGGGCGGCCGGGCGATCGAGCCGAAGGCCGAGGTGCAGGAGCGGTTCAACACGCGGATCCAGCGCAAGCTCGCGAAGGGCATCTGGACCCGCGGCGGCTGCAAGAGCTGGTACCTGGACGCGAAAGGCGTCAACCGGACGATCTGGCCCGGGTTCACCTGGCGCTACTGGCTCGACACGCGAAAGGTGCGGCGCGAGGACTACCTCGTCGGCTGAACCCGATCTGTCGTGAAGGGCACCCTCAGGGCTGTTGAGTCCCTGGGGGTGCCCTTCACGGCTTTCGGGGATCAGCGGGAGACGTAGCGGCGGAGGCTGGCGATCAGGTCCACAGTGGGCAGTTCGCAGAGCTCCGCCATCCGCTCCAGGGCGGGCAGGTCGAGGGCGACCTCGCCGGGGCCGTGCTCACCGGCCGTGCGGAGGCGGTCTTCGGCCCAGCGGCGCAGGGGAAGCAGTTCGGGCGGCGCGTCGGCGACGACCTTGCGCAGGTCGACGCGGACCCGGCCGGGCTCGTCGACGAACACCCGCCGGTGCACCTTGGCCAGCAGGTCCTGGGGCAGCTCGTCCATCGCGACGCACAGCTCGACCAGCCGCACCACGGAACACTGTCTGGTGCCCAGTTCGTAGGTGGCCAGCGTCTGCAGCGAGATCTCGCTCTGCAGGTGCTGGTTCAGCTCCTTGCGCGTCCAGCCTCGGCTGCGCCTGAGCTTGCGGAGCTCGTCTCCGAGTATCCGCTGGTAGTCCTCGGCGTCGATCAGCACATCAATGTCCCCTGCCGTGTTCCTCCCGCGGCACCTTCACGGAGGTGGCAGTTTCCGTGCAGGTGCACCCTCACGTGTATGTAAGTGCGCAGGTGCCCGCGCATTACGCGGATTCCGGCATGTCTTTGATACCGATTGCGAGAGTTAGGCCTAACGGGTTAACGGCAGATGACCACGACGTGCAATTTGCAGGTGCCGTGACTCAGTTGACGCAGGGAACGCCCTCGGCGGTGATGGGCTTCTCCTCGTCGGCCGGCGGCGGCGCGGGTGCCTGGGACGTCGCGCCCCCCGCGCTGGAACCGGCGTTCGAGTCGGTGCTCGGGGCCTTGTAGTCGGAGCCGAGGAACACCGTCACGTGCCCGGCCTGGACGCTCTTGTCCTCCTGGACCGTCGGCGAGCCGCCGAGGGTGTCCGCGACGGCCTGGCCGGTGTCCTTGCCGCCCTTCGGCACCCAGATCACCGTGGTCTTGCGCGCGGCCGAGTTCGCCGTGTCGCCCGCGGTGAAGCCCTTGGCCTCCAGGGCCTTGGCGACGGTCGCGGCCAGGCCGGTCTTGCCGGAGGCGTTGCGGACGTCGACCTTGGTCGCCTTGTTCGCGCTGTCGACCTGCGGCGCGGGCGTCGTCGCGCCCGGCTGCGGCCCGGCGAGGCCCTGGACGAAGTTCTTCACCTCGGCCGGGTCGACCTGGATGGCCGAGCCGTCTTCGGGGGTCTTGTAGTCGATGTTCTTCACCGGGATGGTGCGGAACTCGAGCTGGCCGCCGGTCAGGCCCTTCATCTGCTGGGCGAACCCGAAGATGTCCCAGTTCTGGTTGAGCACGACCGACTTCTTGATCGCGTCGATCAGGTCGCTGAGCTTGCCCGGGTTCGTCAGCGTGCCGGCCGAGAGCACCTTGCGGGCCATGCCGGCCATGAACACCTGCTGCCGGACGACCCGGTCGAGGTCGCCGTTGGGCAGGCCGTGGCGCTGGCGGACGAACTCGAGCGCCTCGACACCGGAGATCGTGTGCTGGCCCTTGGTGAAGTTCGCGCCGGAGTACTCGTCCTTGACGGTGTTGTTCAGGCAGACGTCGACGCCGCCGATGGCCGTGGTGATCTCGCTGAAGCCGAGCAGGTTGACCGCGGCGTAGTTGTCGATGGTCGACCCGGTGAGCTTCTCGACGGTCTGGATCAGCTCCTTCGCCCCGGCCTGGTTGGCCTGGACGTCGAGCTGCTTGGGGTCGGTCACGCCCTGCTTCTGCAGGTCCTTGCGGGCCGACAGCATCGCGCGGGCGTACGCAGAGTTGATCTTGTGCTTGCCGTAGCCGCCGGGGATGTCGACGTAGGTGTCGCGCGGCAGCGAGATCGCCACGGCCTTGCTGCCGTCGTTCGGGATGTGCACGAAGATCAGCGAGTCGGTGTTCAGCTCGCCGTCGGAGTCGCCGGCCCGCAGCTGGTCGAGCACCTCGCGCGAGAGCGGGTTGCCCTGGGCGTCGGTGCGGCTGTCCAGGCCGACGAGCAGGATGTCGCGGGCGCCGTCGGCGGGCTTGTCGCCACCGGCGTCGTCGCTGATCACGTTCGCGTAGTTGAGGCCGTTGACCAGGCCCTGCATGGCGGCCCACGCGTACCCGGTCAGGCCCATCACCAGCAGCGAGACGACGGTCAGCGCGATCTTCGCGCCCCGGAAGGAGTTGCGGCGGGCCCGCGGCGCCGGCCGCTTCGGCGGCGGCGGGCGGCGGGCGTCGACCGGTTCACGGCGAGGTGCCGGACGGCGAGGAGGCGGCGTGCCACGGCGAGCGTCGGCTCGTCCTGGCTCGTCCTGCCAGGGCCGGGCGGGGCGGCGGTCGCCTTGCCCGTTCCGAGGCGGGTGATCCACGCGGGCGCCTCCTCACTGCTCAGATCTGTAGGGCTACAGGATGGGACGCATGGTGCCTTCCCCTGGTTGCCGTAGCGTTACACATCCCCCTGTGGATGTGGCGTGCACCACCCATTTTCCCGCAGGCCTGCCGGTTTCGCCTGGTCAGGACACTGCCTTCGCCGGACGCCGGAGCGGCCGCCGCGAAGAGCAGGGCGAACCGGTCAGCCTGAAGCGTTCCGGCGTCCCACGGACGAGTGAACGCGAGACCGAGCTTTCCCCAGGAAAGATGCGTCGCGGGGGCCCTCGGACGCATCTTTCCTGGAGAAAGCTCGGCCTTCGGACGGGTCAGGGGGCCGCGTTGGCGGCTCGGCGCGCCGGGAGCAGCGTTCCCGCCGCGGCCAGCAGGGCGAACACCGCCGTGGCCGCGTGGAGCGTCACGCCCAGCAGGCCCGGGGTGCCGCCGTCGGCCGCGAAGAGCAGCGAGGGCGCGCAGGCCAGCGCCGTGGCCAGCCAGGTGCCCGTCGCGGCGCTCGCGCCGATCCGGATCGTGTGCAGCAGGAACACCCCGAGCAGCAGGTGCACCAGGCTCTGGATCGGGTCGAGCCGCAGGCCGAGGATGTCCGCGTCCGCCGCGACGCCGCCGAAGCGCGTCAGGGCGAAGCCGAACACCCCGAGCGTCGCGTAGCCGATGCCCAGCGCCGCCGCGGCCCTGGTCAGCACGGCCGTCCGGCGGCCGGGGAGCTCCGCCGCGCGCGGGTGGCCGGCGCCGTGCGTGTGCCGCTCGAACCACCAGAACACCAGCGCGCCCGGCACCGCGAGCAACCCGACCGCGACCAGGGTGCGCGGCCGGACCAGCCACGTCAGCCCGTCGGCGATCCGGCCCGGCAGGTAGACGAGCGCCACCAGCAGCAGCATCCCGGCGAGGAACGCCAGGTACAGGCTCATCGGCGCGCGCACGACGAGCCGGCACACCGCGGTGACGCGGGGCCGGGAACCGAGCCGCGACAGCGGGCCGGCCAGCAGCCCGAGCAGGCTCAGCTGGGTCGCCCCGAGCAGCAGCACGCCCCACGGCGGCGCCGAGAACGCGGCCGGCGCGCCCGGGCTGCCGAGCAGCAGCGGCGGCCCGCCCCGGACGACGCTCACCACGGCGAGCGCCGCGACACCGGCGAAGGCCGTGAAGCCGAGAAGACGTCGTGACGGCCGTACGCCGTCGGCGTGTGCGAAGGCGAGTTGCTGGGCGAGGAGCGCGAGAGCGAAGGTCGCCGCGTAGCGGGGCTGCGGCGAGCCGGTCCAGTTCGCGGCCAGCTCGCCCCCGACGACCAGCGCGAGCAGGCCGGCGGCCGCCGCCACCGGGGCGCGGCGGTGCAGCGCCAGCAGCGGCGGCGCGCAGACGATCGTCAGCAGGTAGACGCCGAGCAGCCAGAGCGGGTGCAGCGCGATCCGCATCACCGTCGCCGTGGTGCCCGCCGGGATGCCGAGCAGTTCCAGCGCGAGCGGCGTCAGCAACGCGACGACGGCGAAGATCAGCGCCGGGCGCAGCAGCGGGCTGGCGCGTTCGGCCAGGTAGTGGCGGTAGCCGCCGCCCGTCTCCTGCTCGGCGCGCCAGCCGGCCGCGTTGGCGTGGCCGCCGGCGAAGAAGATCAACGGCGCGAGCTGGGCGAGCCAGGTCAGCGGCCACAACGCCGGTTCGGGCGCTCCGGCCCAGTCGGCGAGCGCCGTCACGGACTCGCCGAGCAGCAGCAGGACGACCCCGCCGGCGCCGAGCAGCGCCCAGCGGCTCACCGACGCGGGTGCGGGAGCGGGGCGCGGCGTGGGCGTGACGCGGCGGGCGTAGTGCCAGCCGCGCAGCCGGAACACCAGCAGGCAGGCGATCACGAGCACGCCGGCGACCATCGGGCCGATCGGGTCGCCGACCGGCGGGCCCCAGCGCTGGTGCCACGAGTTGACGACCAGCCCGGCCGAGTAGAACGACGCGACGACCCGGCAGGTGCCCGCCGAGTCCATCGGGTTGAGGTCGCAGGCGTGGTGCATGTCGTAGGACAGCCGGCTGTCGAGCGCTTCGCGGACCTCCGGGCCGAGCGGGTGGCCCTTGCGGTCGGCGTAGCGCAGCAGGTCGTACCCGAGGTCGTGCGCCTTGCACGGCACCGCGTAGTCCCACTTGGTGTTGTCGTCGCCCCACGGCGTCGAGCAGCCGCCGTCGACGTGCACCGCGCGGACGGTGCCGTCGCGGGCCGGCATCGAACCCGGCGTGACGCCGCTGAGCGCGGTGAAGTCCTTGGGCAGCAACGCCAGCGCGTCCGGGTGCGGGCCGGGGTGGACCAGGGCCTCGATCGCGTTCTGCGCGGCGAGGACGTCGCCGGCAGGCGGCCCCTGGTCGGGCGGCGACGGCGGGCGCGAGGCGATCAGCCCGAACGCGAACACCACCAGCAGCACCAGCAGCAGCCAGCCCGACGTCGACCAGGGTCGGCGGACACGCGGCGGCTCGGTCGGGGCTGGCATGGGACAAGGGTGCCAGCCCCGCCGCCGGGCCGACACGGGGCTAACCCCCGGGTGCGCGGTGGGGGTTGCCCGATCGGCTGCCCGTTCCCGCCTTCCGCGGCCGGGCGGCGGTGCGCAGACTCGGGCGGGGGCGCGGTGACCCGGAGGACGTCCGGTGTGCTCGACCGATCGGCGGGTGCCGGTGGAGAACACCGTGCGCGCGCTGCGCCGCCTCGCCCCCGGCGCGACCCTGCGGGAACCGCGGGATCCCGAAGTCCGGGTGCTCGCCCGGGCGCTGCGGAGCGTGGAGCCTGCGTCGCTGGCCCGCGACTGTCCCGGGGAGGTCGCGCGCGTGGTGCCGGCCGACCAGGTGCGCGGGCTGGGACAGTCGCCCTGCGGGTCGCGGCCGCGTGGGTTGTTCCGGTGGTCGGCTGAGGAGGTGGACCTCCGCGCGGCGCCTCTCTCCCGGAATCCGGTGAACGCGCCCGGGTGCTGCGCCTGGAGTCCGCGGCGAGCGGCTGCGGCTCACCCCGGCGGCGCTGGGGACGACGGCGGAGGTGCTGGTGAAGGCCCGGCTCACGCTCCGGCTGGGCGCCCGGCCGTCAGGACGCGGGTAGCTCGTCCGGGGTGTCCGGGGCAAAGCTCACCTGGTCGCGGCCGTTTTCCTTGGCCCGGTAGACCGCCGCGTCGGCCGCCTGCAGGAGACGGTCGAGCGTGTCGCCGTGCCTCGGGTACCGGGCCACGCCGATCGACGTCGTGCGGTCGGCGATCGTGGCCGGGTCGCCGCGCTTGTCCGTGGTGACGATGTGCAGCTTGGCGATCGCGATGCGGATGCGCTCGGCGGCGTCGTGCGTGGCCTCTTCGTCGATGTCCGGTAGCAGAATGAGGAATTCCTCGCCGCCGAAACGGCCTACCGAGTCACTCGGTCTGGTCACCTCGTCGAGGGTTTGCGCAACAGTGCGCAGCACGTCGTCACCCGCCGGGTGTCCATAGGTGTCGTTAATCCACTTGAAGTGGTCGAGATCGACCATCAGGAGCGCCAGCTGATCACTCGAACGCGCGGTCCGTTCCAGTGCGCGCTCCGCCGTCTCCGACCAGCCGCGCATGTTGAGAATGCCGGTTTTCGGATCCGTCCGGACGTCGTTCTGCAGCTGGTCCAGTTCGGCCAGGCGATTGAACACGACCGTCACCACGGCCATCACCGCGACCATCGGCGGCACCACCGCCAGCAGGATCGCGGTCACCGCGCCGAGGCCGATGGTGATCGCTTCGAGCATGTTGTCGGCCGGGCTGCCGAGGACGTTGCGAACCGTGGGCTCCGACGACATGCCGAGCGCGAGCGCCCCGCCGACGTAGACGATCTGGATCGCCTCGTAGATCGCGCCGGTGATGACGATCGTGGCGAACTCGTACAGGAAGTCGCCCCAGCCGAGGCCCAGCAGGTGCGGCCCGAGCGCGACGTAGGTGAGGTGCGCGAGCACGCCCGCGAGGCCGTGCGTGAGCGACGAGAAAATGAAGTTGTGCGCCGGCCGCCGGGCGATGAACCAGTGCTGGAGCCGGATGACGAAGATGACGAGCAGAATCAACAGCGGGGGAAGGATCATCGCCGCCGAAAAGGTCCACACCGCGGTGAGGTCGATGAGGACCGTCTTTTTGCGGTTCCGGCGTCTTTCTTCCTGTCGCTGGGTCAGCTGGATGTGAATGGTGGCGCCGGCGGCGAGAATCGCGAAATTGATCCAGTCGCGCGGCACCAATGCCGGGGAACGGGTGAGCGAAAAAGCGAGGACGGCGACGGCGATCGCCTCGCTGGCGAGGATGAAGGCGACCACTCGCGGACGGCGGCGCCAGAGCGCCCAGTTGCGCGGCGAGTACGGGTGGTCGCGCCGGAGTGTCCCGGATGGACCACTGGTAGTGGTCGCCACCTGGTCCGGTTCCGCGCGCGACGACGCGGGCCGCGGTGCGCGGCGGCCCGCGGTCGGGGCGTCGTCTGGTCCGGGATGCAATTGGTCACCTCCTTTCCAGCCTACTTGGGGTCTTGAGTAATCTCATCGGTACCTGCCAGAGTGGTTCACGCATTCCGCCGCCGGGTATCATCCGACAGCAACGGAACTGCCGGGTCCCCGTCGTATCCGCCGGGAACGCGGCCCGAAAGCATCTTCAGGCTCCCCACACGGAGGTGGCACCGTTGAGCAACCGCGATCTCTGATCCGTCGGCTAATTGTCGTCCCTTGATTACTCCGAGAGGTGGCTCCCGTGCGCAACCGCGACCTGTGACGAGTGCGAATCCCATTCACGATCTTGACTTCACGGAGAGGTGGCTTCCGATGGCGAACCGTGACCTCTGAAACCAGACCTTTTCACCCCGGCTCATGACGGCGGTGGTTCCAGCCCGCCGACCCGGCGCCAGGCGAGCGCGACCGGGACGGCCAGCAGCAGGCCCACCGCACCGGCGAGCGCGATCGTCGTGTTCGCGGAGCCGACCCACTGCGCGACCAGCCCGCCGATTCCCACGCCCAGCCCTTGGGCGACCCGCAGCCCGGTCCGGTACAGCCCACCGGCGCTGCCGCGGATGTCGTTGGGGACCCACGTGATGAACGTGGCCGACACCGTGATGACGTACGCACCCGTTGCCCCCGCCAGCGCCAGCAGGACCAGCGCGGTCGCCAGCCCCGGCCGCAGCGCGAAGGCCGCCAGCGCGGCCAGCGGCAGCGCGGCCAGCACCCCCAGCAGCTTGCGGCGGCGCTCCGTCGAGACGAACCGCGACAGCACGAACGTGCCGGCCACGAAGCCCAGCGGGTCGGCGGCCAGCAGCCAGCCGACGGCTTGTTCGCCCACGCCCAGTTGCGCGGCGAGCGGCGCGGCGAGGCCCTCCGGGATGACCGCCAGCCCGACCAGCCAGGACAGGTAGAGCAGCACGCGCAGCCGTTCGTCGCCGAAAACCTGCCGGATGGCGCCGAACCACGGGGCGCCGCCGTCGCCGGCGGCCGGGCGGCGCAGCACCAGCAGCTGGACCGCGGCCGCGGCGACCAGGAACGTCAGCGCGTCGATCGCCAGCGCCCACGACGTGCCGATCGTCGTCACCAGCAGGCCGCCGACGGCGAGGCCGCCCAGCATGGCCGTGTTGTTGGTGATCCCGCGCAGGTCCTGGCTCTGCAGGTAGACGTCGTCGTCGGTGAAGATCTCCCGGCCGAGCGCGTTCTGCGCGGCGTTGCCCGGCGCGTTCGCCAGCCGGGCGAGGACGAACAGCACGAACAGCCAGCCCATCGGCAGGCCGGGCACGGCCATCAGGCCGATCAGCACGGCCTGCGCGAGCGACCCGGCGGCCAGCACCGCCCGCCGCGGGAAGCGGTCTGCGAGCTGGGACAGGCCCAGGCCGCCGGCGAGCGCGGGCAGGAACGTCAGTGAGTAGACGACGGCCGAGAGCAGCGGCGACCCGGTCCGGTCGAACACGAGGATGGCCAGCGCGACGATGGTGAGCTGGTCGCCCAGCATCGACTGCGTCTCGGCGAACCACAGCGCGCGGAACTCGCGGTTGGCGAGGACGGCCCGGAACCGGGGTGTCGCGCGCGTCGTCACCTTCTGACCACCGTCCCCCGATCGAGTGAATATGGATCGCCCCGCATTGTGCCTCGTCAGTGACGATCCGGTCCGGGGGCGTCACACCCGCGCTCCCGGGACCACGAACAGTATGCCGCCGACTACTCGCCGATGTACGCGGAACGGCGCGGTGCCGCGTCCTCGAACCGATCGGGTTACACCGCCTGACCGGCGGCGGACGGTGGCCGTGACCGGTGCGCGGGTATCTCCGGGCTGATCGAACCGGACTCGCTCGGCGCAGGGCAGCGGCCGCTCGTCGTCGTGGCGCTGCTCCGTTGGGCCGAACGGGCGAAGACTGGAGCCAGGACCGGCCGGGGTGGACGGGCCGCCGCGCCGACGGCGCCGCAGATCGGGGAGATGACAATGGACGACTTGATGCAGGGCAAGGCGGTCGTGGTGACCGGCGCCGGGCGGGGGCTGGGCGAGGCGTTCGCGGTGCACATCGCGCGGGCCGGCGGCGCGGTGGTCGTCAACGACATCGACGTCGAGCTCGCCGAGCGGACCGCCCGGACCATCCGGGACCACGGCGGCCGGGCCGTGGCCAGCGGGCACAGCGTGGCCGACGCCGGCGAGGCGCAGGAGATCATCGACTGCTGCGTCAAGGAGTTCGGCGGCATCGACGGGCTCGTCAACAACGCCGGGCTGAACTACGAGGCGCTGCCCTGGGAGGACGACGCCGAGCAGGCCCGCGAGCTCGTCCAGGTGAACGTGCTGGGCGTCGTCAACACCGGCCTCGCCGCGATCAAGGCGATGGTCGACGCGGGCACCGGCGGCTCGATCGTCAACATCTCCTCCGGCGCCTCGCTCGGCCAGCGCAAGCTCGGCGTCTACGCCGCGAGCAAGGGCGCGGTCGCGTCCCTGACCTACTCGTGGGCGCTGGACCTCGAAGACGTCGGCATCCGCGTCAACGCCGTCTGCCCGCTCGCGCACACGCGCATGGTGTGGAAGTCCGAACGCTCCCTGCGCGCCTGCCCGCCGGACCGCACGCCGTCGCGGATCGCGCCGGTGGTGCTGTTCCTGCTCGGCGAGGGCTCGGACGGCATCACCGGCCAGATGATCCGCTGCAACGGCCCGCAGCTGCACGTCATGGGGCAGCCGTTCCTCAAGCAGCCGATCCTGGAGCGCCCGGTGTGGGACACCGAGACGGTGCAGAAGGCGTTCGACGAGGTCTTCAGCGCGCACCTGGAGAACTACGGCCTGGAGAAGCGCGTCCCGCCGCGGCTGCGCAAGTGGACCGACACCTCGCCCCGCACCGCCTGACCACTTTGCATTCCAAAGCTGAGCTTTCGCTAGGAAAGATGCGTCCGAAGGCCCTCCGGACGCATCTTTCCCAGCGAAAGTGACGTTCTAGGAGCCGGCGGTGGGGGCTGGGTTGCGGGTGGCGGCGTAGAGCGCCTCGATGTCGGCCGAGTAGCGATCGTTGATGATGCGGCGCTTGAGCTTCAACGTCGGGGTCAGCTCGCCCGACTCGGGCGTCCACGTCTTCGGCAGCACGTGGTACCGCTTGATCTGCTCGATCCGCGCCAGCCGGCTGTTGGCCGACTCGACGGCACGCTCCAGCTCCGCGCGCACCGCCGGGTGGTCGGCCAGCTCGTCCGGCTTCGCGTCGACGCCGTTCGCCGCGGCCCAGCCGGGCGCGATCTCGTCGTCGATGACGAGCAGCGCCGTGACGTAGGGCCGGTCGTCGCCGATCGCGACGGCCTGGCCGATCAGCGGGTGCTCCTTGAGCAGGCCCTCGATCCGCGTCGGGGCGATGTTCTTGCCGCTCGACGTGATGATCAGTTCCTTCTTGCGGTCGGTGATCGTCACGAAGCCGTCTTCGTCGATCGTGCCGATGTCGCCGGTGGCGTACCAGCCGTCGGCGTCGGTCGCGTCGGCGATCGTGCCGTCCTCCTGCAGGTAGCCGAGGAAGACGATCGGGCCGCGGACCAGCAGCTCACCGTCGTCGGCGACACGCACGTCGACGTCGGCGAGCGGCTTGCCGACGCTGCCCGCGCGGAACGCGGTGCCCGAGTTCGACGTCGCCGCGCCGGTCGTCTCGGACAGGCCCCAGACCTCGGCGATCTCGATGCCGAGGCCGGCGAGGAAGTAGATGATCTCCACCGGCAGCGCGGCCGCGCCGCTGGAGGCGACGAGCACCTGGTCCAGCCCGAGCAGCGCCCGCACCGGGGCGAGGGCGGCCGCGTCGGTCTGCTTGATCCGCTCGGCCAGCTCCGGCGGGACCTCCTGACCGGCGCTGCGCAGCTTGTAGCCCTGCTGCAGCAGCTCGTTCGCCGCGAGCAACGCCGCACGCCGGTCTTCCGGCACGCCGCCGAGCATGTTCTTCAGCCCGGCGACCATCTTCTCCCACACGCGCGGGACGCCGAAGAAGCTCTGCGGGTGCACCTTGCCGAGCGCGCCGACCACGCCGGACGGGTCGGCGAGCGTGTGCACGTGCCCGGCCCAGACGATCGGCAGGTAGACCGACAGCTCCCGCTCGGCGATGTGCGCGAGCGGCAGGTACGCGATGTTCGTCGCGTGCATCGGCGGGTGGTGCAGCTCGGTCACCGCGTACGCCTGGTGGATCGCGTTGCGGTGGGACAGCACGACGCCCTTCGGGTCGCCGGTGGTGCCCGAGGTGTAGATCATCGACAGCGGGTCGTCGGGCTGGATGCCCTGCCAGGACTGCTCGAAGACCTCGGGGTCGGCGGCCAGCGCGTCCCGGCCGCGCGCCCGGAGGTCGGCCAGGGAGACGAACCGGTCGTCACCTTCCGGGATCGCCGTCTCGTCCATCACGACGATGTGGCGCAGCGCCGGGAGGTCGTCGAGCACCGTCCGCCAGCGGGCCAGCTCGGTCTCACCGCCGAGCACGACGACCGGCGCCGCGCTGTGCAGCGCGACGAACCGGATCTGGTCCGGGCTGAGCGTGGCGTACGCCGTGCACGGGATCGCGGACAGGTGCGCCGCGGCGAGGTCGGCGATGATGTGGTCCGGGCAGCCGGGCGCCATGATCAGCAGCCGGTCGCGCGGGGCGAGCCCGAGCCCGGCCAGGCCGCGGGACACCTCGGCGATCGCGGTGCGGAACTCCAGCCAGCTGAGCGTCGGCTGCCCCTCGATGTCGAGCGAAGTGATCGCCGGCAGGTCGGGGTAGGTGACCGCGTTGCGGTGCAGCAGGCGCGGGATCGTCTGACCTTCGGTCTGCTCGGCGACGGACGGGGTGGTCAACACTGGCCTCCTGGTGGTCCGGATGGCCACACTTTAGGGGCTCCGCAGCCTGGTGGATAGAGAATCGCGGCCAGGTCAATGTCTCCTTCATCCGGTTTCGGCCGGTCAGCTCCTCACGACCGGACCCAGCGCACGCGGGCGCCGGGCCGCGAACTTCGCTTGAATGGACGGGCCACGTCCGGCGCACGACAGGGGATCCGATGACCCGGCAGGCTCGTGAACTGCTCGACCAGATCCAGGCCGGGCTCGTCGCGCGCGACGACGACAACCGGCTGGTCCCGCTGATCACCGCCGGCCGCGCGCCGCGGCGGGTGTTCGCCGCGCTCGCCGCGGAGGAGAAACGGATCACGCTCAGTGACTGGCGGAGCTTCCACGCGCTGGCCGCGCGGGCCGACGAGCCGAACGCGCGCACGTTCTTCGGCGGCCTCGCGCCGGGGGAGCAGCAGGCGCACCTGATGCTCGACGCGCTGATCGCGGCGGCTGGTCCAGACCACGGCGAAGAGCAGCCGCGCGCGGGCTGTCAGGCGTACCCGGCCTACGTCGCGTGGCTGGCGCTGAACGGCGAGCAGGCGGCGGCCACGGCCGGGATCTTCGCCAACTTCGCCGCCTTCGGCCGGTACTGCGCCGACGTCGCGGCCGGCATGCGCGAGCACTACGGGTTCGACGACGCCGCCTGCGCGTTCTTCGACTTCTTCGCCGCGGACGTCCCGGAGATCGAACAGCAGGCGCTCGCCGCGATCCAGGCCGGGATCGACGCGCACCGCCTCGACGTCCACGAGGCCCTGCTCTGCGCCCGGCTGTTCCAGAGTTACGAGCTGCAGTTCTGGAACACCCTCGCCGACGAGTTCCCGGGCTGAGGAAACCCTTGCGGTGAAAGGACTTCAGCCGCCGACGACGGCCTCGGCGGCGCGGATGAGGCTCGCGCGCACCGCCGGCGCGTCTTCGAGGTAACCGCCGACCATCGCGCCGTCGCGCAGCAGCGTCAGCTCCCGGGCGGCCTCCCCGGGTTCCGGGTGGCCGGTGGCGCCGAGGATCCCGGCGATCGACTCGCGGAACCAGGTGCGGTGCTCGTGCACGACCTGGCGGATCGGGTGGTCGGGGTCGGGGTACTCGGCGGCGGCGTTGATGAACGGGCAGCCGCGGAACCCCGGGCCGCAGATCTCGTCGCCGATGCCGAGCACCAGCAGCTTGACCAGTTCGGCCGGCGCCACGGCCGCTCCCGCCGCTTCCGCGACGCGCGCCCGGATCGCCGCGTCCTCCGCCGCCAGGTAGGCCTCGACCAGGTCTTCCTTGCCGGGGAAGTGCCGGTAGAAGGTGGCGCGGCTGACGTCGGCCGCCTCGATCACCTCGTCGACGGCGACGGCGTGGATCCCGCGGGTGTAGAAGACGCGCGACGCCGTCTCCAGCAGGCGGTCCCGGGCCGCGGACCGGCGTCCGGTGGTCGTGGTGCTCATGCCCGGAGTATAGAGAACGCTCTGTCTCATCGCCGTCCGGTAATCGAATTCTTCGACGACGCGCTATTCCATTCGGAGCAGTACCGCGGTATCGACTTCCGGAACCGGTTCCGGGCCTGTCGCGAGCCGGTCGAACTCGCGATACGCGGAATGGCGCGAATTCCGGCTCGCGCTCCGGTGAATCCGTGGCGCCGCTCGCGAATCGTGCGCATTTCCGCTTTCCGGCGGCCCGCGGGCCCGAACGAAGTGACGATGTGTCCTGGTCGTGGCACACTCGTGATGTTTCTCACCGAACGATTCGGCGCCGCTGTACGTAGCGCACCCTGGTGCGGCGACTGGTTCGACCGCGCCCGATCACAGCGTGCGCCCGTGGCGTGAAACGGAAGCCGCCTCGGGACGAACGTCACGACTTTCGGTGGTGGACTTTCCAAGCACGGGCAACGAGTGTGAGCAGGTCACCGTTTCCAAGATCACGGTTATCGCCGCGGACTTGACGTGCCCTGAAGGGCTGCCTAACGTCGTCGCGGGCGAAGCAGACCACGGTGATGTTGATCCGGCTGGTCGGAATCCGGGTGTTGACCGCCTCGGGCGACCCGAAACCATGTACTGCCGGAAGGAAAACGGACCCAGGTGAAGCAGATTTCTCTTCGACGCAACCGGGGATCCTCGATTCGGAAGCGCGTCCTCACGATCGCGCTCATCCCCAGTGTCGCGCTGTTGCTCGTCGGCGTGGCCCTCGCAGGTTACCTGATCTACGACGCCGTCACGGGCCGTGACTACGTGAACCGGATCCGCGGCTCGGAAGCGCCGTCGATCCCGTTCTTCGGCGCGCTGCAGCAGGAGCGCCTGGCGACCCTGAGCCTGCTCGCGGGCCAGGGCAACCAGCGCGCGGTGCTCGCGGCCGTCCGCCCGAAGACGGACCAGAACGCCGCGAAGACGATCGAGTACCTCAAGGACAGCTTCGCCGGCTACGACGACACCCCGCCGAGCGTCCAGAAGAACATCACCACGTTCTTCGGGCTCTACCAGCAGCTGCCGCAGACGCGCCAGGCGGTCGACAGCGGGCAGATCCAGATCAGCCAGGCCTTCGCCTTCTACAACAAGATCATCGACCAGTTCACCGACGGCCTGGCCGGGCTGGCGCAGAACGCGCGTGGCGCGCAGAACGCGTTCGACCGGCTGACCGCCATCCCGATGTTCACCGCGGCGGAGGCGATGCAGCGCAGTGACGCGCTCGCGGCCGCCGGGCTGGCCGCGGGCGGGCTGACGAACGACGACTTCCGCACCTACGTCGGCCAGGTCGGTGCCTACCACGCGCAGCTCGACGCGTCGGCGCCGAAGATGATCCCCGACGTCAAGGCCAAGTACGACCAGCTGCTGGCGAGCCAGCCGTGGCAGATCGTGAACCAGGTCGAGACCGCGTTCCTGCGCGGTGACCTCACCAAGCTGCCGGTGGCGCAGGACCAGTGGCGCGCCGCCGCGAAACAGGTCGGCGACGCCCTGTCGGGCATCTTCGTCGCGCAGAGCGCCAGCGCGAGCCAGGCCGCGATCGACGACGCCGACTCGACGTTCACCGAGTCGCTCATCGCCGGTGTGATCGCCGTGCTGTTCGCGGTCTTCGTCGTCTTCGTCGCCGTCCGGCTGTCGAACCGGCTCATCGGCCGGCTGCACCGGCTGCGCGAGGACACCCTCGACGCGGCCGAGGTCCGGCTGCCCGAGCTGGTCGCCCGGGTCCAGGCGGGTGAGCCCGTCGACCTCGAAGAGGGCGGGCACTTCCTCGACCACGGCACCGACGAGATCGGCCAGGTCGCCGACGCGTTCAACAAGGCGCAGCAGACCGCCATCGCGGCGGCCATCGACGAGGCGAAGATCCGCGAGGGCACCAAGACGGTGTTCCTCAACATCGCCCACCGCAGCCAGGTCATCGTGCACCGCCAGCTCAAGGTGCTCGACCAGGCCGAGCGCAAGCAGGAGGACCCGGAGCAGCTGGACACGCTGTTCCAGCTCGACCACCTCTCCACCCGCGCGCGCCGCAACGCCGAGAACCTGATCATCCTCGGCGGCGGGCAGCCGGGCCGGCAGTGGCGCAACCCGGTCGGGCTGGCCGAGCTGGTCCGCGGCGCGTCCGCCGAGACCGAGGACTTCGCCAGGGTGAAGACGGCGGCGCTGCCGCAGATCGCCATCCGCGGCCCGGTCGTCGGCGACCTCGTGCACCTGCTGGCCGAGCTGATCGACAACGCGACGTCGTTCTCGCCACCGCAGTCGCGGGTCGAGGTCCGCGGCAACGTGGTCGGCAAGGGCGTCGTCATCGAGGTCGAGGACCAGGGCCTCGGGCTCGAGCCGGACCAGACCGAAGAGATCAACACGCTGCTGGCCGCCCCGCCGGACTTCGGCATCATGGCGCTGTCCGACGAGCCGCGCCTCGGCCTGTTCGTGGTCGCGCGGCTGGCCGCGCGGCACGGCATCCAGGTGCACCTGCGCGAGTCGGCCTACGGCGGCACCCGGGCCATCGTCCTGGTCCGCACCGACCTGCTCGCCCCGCTCGCCGAGCTCGAGCCGGAGCAGCCGATCACCCCGCCGAAGCCGGAACTGGTGCCGAACCCCGGCGAGACCGAGCCGCCGAACGACGAGGTCCGGCAGCTGCGGCGGCAGCCGCGCCGCCCGGCGCGCCACCGCACCGACCCGCCGCCGATGCCCACGCAGCCGGCCCCGGTGATCGCGCCGGCCCCGGCGCAGCCGCCGTCCGAGCCGACGCCGGTGCCGGTCGGGACCGTCTCCGAGCCGTCCAGCCAGCCCACCCAGATCCAGCCGGTGAGCCAGCCGTCCAGCCAGCCGACCCAGGCCCAGCCGGCGGCGTCGGCCCGGCCGCCCGCGCCCCCCGTCCGCTCGCGCCCGGCCCGCCCGGCCGCGCAGCAGCCGGTGTGGCCGCCGCAGGAGCCCCGGCAGGAGCCGCGGCCCGCGGTGTCGGAATCCCGGCCCCAGCAGCCTCGGCGTCCGGAGGCCCCCGGCCGCCCGCCGCTGCCGCAACGGCGACGTCAGCAGAGCCTCGTTCCCCAGTTGAGGGAAGATAGGCCCGCACAGCAGGAGCGGGAAGAGGTCCGGCTCGACTCACCGGAAGCAGCCCGCAGTCGGCTGTCCGCGTTCCAGCAGGGCACCCGCCGGGCCCGGGACGCGGAACCAGCCGAGAACGACGACACGTACGGAGAGCGCGAGTAATGGCCAACTCAGGCGTCAGTGAGCTCGACTGGCTGCTGGACGACCTCGTCAAGCGGGTCGCCGGAGCGGACCGCGCCGTGGTGCTGTCCTCGGACGGCCTGCTCATCGGGCGGTCCGGGAACCTCACCGAAGAGGACGCCGAACACCTGTCGGCGGTGGCTTCGGCGTTCCAGAGCCTCGCGCGCGGTACCGGGCGGCACTTCGGCGGCGGTAACGTCCGGCAGACGATGGTCGAGATGGACCACGCGTTCCTGTTCGTGACGGCGGCCGGGCGCGGTGCCTGTCTCGCCCTGCTCGCCCGGGAGGACGCGGACATGGGCCTCGTGGCCTACGAGATGAACCTGATGGTGAAGCGGGTCGGCCAGGTGCTCACCTCGGCCCCGCGGACCGGCGCCGGCGTCCTGCCCACGACGACATGAGTGCCAAGCACGAAGCCTGGTTCGACGACGAGGCCGGCCCCCTGGTCCGGTCCTACGCCGTCACGGGTGGGCGCACGCGGTCCGACACCCTGGGGCTCGACCTCATCACCCTGGTCGTCGCCCTGCGCACGGCGCACGAGGCGGGCATGCTCGAACCCGAGTACGCCCGCATCGTCGCGCTGTGCCAGCGGCCGGTCTCGGTGGCCGAGGTGGCCGCGCGGGTCGATCTGCCGTTGCCCGTGGTCAAGGTGATGCTCAGCGACCTCATCGAGCAGAACCTGGTGCTGTTCCGTACCGCGGCGCCGGTGAACGAAACCCCCAACAAACACGTACTCCAGGCGGTTCTTGATGGCATCCGGAAACTCTGAACCCCGGCGCAACCTGACCGCGACCGCGGTCAAGGTGCTGATCGCCGGCGGCTTCGGGGTCGGCAAGACCACGATGGTCGGTTCGGTGAGCGAAGTGCCGCCGCTGCGCACCGAGGAAGTCATCACGACCGCGTCCGAGGGCGTGGACGACCTTTCGGGCGTCGAGCAGAAGACCACCACGACGGTCGCGCTCGACTTCGGCCGCATCACGATCAACCCCGACCTGATCCTGTACCTGTTCGGCACGCCGGGGCAGGACCGGTTCTGGTTCATGTGGGACGAGCTGGCGGAGGGCGCGCTCGGCGCCGTCGTGCTGGCCGACACCCGGCGCCTCGACAGCTGCTTCGCCGCGGTGGACTTCTTCGAGCGCCGCAACCTGCCGTTCGTCGTCGGCGTGAACTGCTTCGACGGCGGCTACCGCTACGGCACCGAAGAGGTCCGGCAGGCGCTCGACATCGGCATGGACGTCCCGCTGCTGCTGTGCGACGCGCGCGAGCGGGAGTCGACGAAGCAGGTGCTGACCAGCCTGATGGAACACGTGATGGCGCGGTCCGACCTGGCGGCCGCCCAGGGCGGCTTCTGAGCCGCGGACGGGTTTCGGCAGACTGGGCCGATGGCGGGCAAACGCAGTGCCGGGCTCCTGCTCCACCGCGGGCGGGGCGACGACGTCGAAGTGCTGCTCGGGCACATGGGCGGGCCGTTCTGGGCGAAGAAGGACGCGGCTTCGTGGTCGCTGCCGAAGGGCGAGCTCGACGAGGACGAGCCCCCGGAGGACGCGGCGCGGCGCGAGTTCCGGGAGGAGCTGGGCCTGCCCGCGCCCGAGGGCGACTACGTGCCGCTCGGCGAGATCAAGCAGTCGGGCGGCAAGGTCGTCACGGCGTGGGCGGTCGAGGCCGACCTCGACCCGGCAGCCGTCGTGCCCGGGACGTTCACCATGGAGTGGCCGCCGCGTTCGGGCAAGCAGCAGGAGTTCCCCGAGCTGGACCGGGTCGAGTGGTTCACCCTCGACGTCGCCCGGGAGAAGCTGCTCAAGGGCCAGCTGCCGTTCCTCGACCGGCTGGTCGCGTCGCTGCCTAACGGCTGAGAAGCGCTTCGAGCGGCTTCGCCGTGAAGGACGGCAGGACGACGTCCGCCGCGCCGAAGTCGAGGTTCTCGGTGATCGCGTTGGGCACCGCGACGCAGGTCAGCCCGGCCGCTTTGGCCGAGGTCACGCCGTGCGGGGTGTCCTCGAAGGCGATGGCGTCGCCGGCCTTGGCGCCCAGCGCGTCGAGGGCGGCGAGGTAGAGGTCGGGCCGGGGCTTGGCGGCGTGCCGGTCACCGGTGCAGACGGCGTCGAAGTAGCCCGCGATGCCGAGCCGTTCGAGGTGCGGGAGCACCCAGCCCCCGGACGAGCTGGACGCGACGGCCAGCTTCAGGCCGTGGTCCCGCGCGGAGTCGAGGTAGCCGAGGACGCCGTCGCGCGGCCCGAGGGTCTCGAGGAGCTTGAGGACCCGGGCCCTGGTGATGGGCCGCAGCGCCTCGGTGTCGACGCCCGGAACCCGCTCGGTGAGCAGGGCGAACATCGCGTCCGTGGTGTGCTGGGTGCCGATCACGGCGTACCAGGCTTCGAGCGGCAGCTCGACGCCGTGGTCGCGGAAGGTCTCCTGCCAGGAGGCGAGCACGGCGGACTCGGTGTCGGCGAGCGTGCCGTCGAAGTCGAAGACCAGAGCGCGAGTGGGCACGCCTGCACCTTGCCCGCTGGGTGATCGCTCAGGCAAGGGAGTTGTGACACGCGCGAAAGACCCGGACGGCTTCGTCCCCGCGAAGCGCGAAGACGATTTCCTCGACACCGGTCGCTGTTCCGCGGACGGTGGCGAGCGCGATCTCGGCGGCGGACTCCATCGGCCAGCGGTAGATCCCGGTGGAAATGGCGGGAAACGCGATGGTCTTGGCTTGGAGTTCGTCAGCGACCTTCAGCGAGTTCCGGTGGCAGTCGGCGAGGAGTCCTGACCGGTCTTCGTCGGCGGACCACACGGGCCCGACGGTGTGCACGACCCACTTCGCGGGCAGGTTCCCGGCGGTGGTGGCGACGGCCTGCCCGGTCTTGAGCCCCCGCCCGTAGTGCCCGGCCCGCAGTTCGCGGCACGCGGCGAGGATCGCGGGCCCGCCCTTGCGGTGGATGGCCCCGTCGACGCCGCCCCCGCCCAGCAGCGAGGAGTTGGCGGCGTTGACGACGACATCGACGTCGAGGGTGGTGATGTCGGCTTCGACGATCCGGATGGACGGGCTCATGGTGACCAGGTTCCCGGGTCCGTCCACCGGTAATCGGAAGTCCGTGAATGCCACATCCACGGACGCTTGGTCCCTCGATGTGGCATTCACGGACTTCCCTAGCCGCGGAAGAAGTCCCTCAGCACCGGGGCCAGAGCCGCCGCCTTCACGATGTGTGTCTGGCCCGCCAACGTCCGGTGGTCCGCCGACGGCAGGGCCTTCGCCAGCGCCGCCACGCCGTTGCGCATCCACTCCGGGCTCTTGCCGCCGTCGATGGTCATCGTCGGGATCTTCACCTGCGGCCACGCCGGGGACGGCAGCGCGGCGCCCGACTGGTGGTCACCCACCACCGCCGTGTCGTACGGGAGGGTGTGGGCCACTCGCTTGAGCTTCGACCAGAACGGCATGATCCGCATCATCGCGACCACGCCGCCGCTCAGGCCGACGCCCTCCCTCATGAAGATCTTGACCGCCTTGCCGCGCTTGCCCGTCGCCACGGCTTCGTCCAGGCGGGTCGCGTAGTCGGCCGGGACCGGCTTGCGGGTGTCGTCGAGGATGAACGGCGGTTCGTACAGCGCCAGCTTCGTCGCCGGGAGCCCGCGGTCCACCGCCTCCAGCGCCAGCGCGGCGCCCGACGAGATGCCGAACAACAATGCAGTGCCGCCCGCTTCCCCGATCAGCGCCTCGAGGTCCTCGACCTCGCGCTCGACCGCGTACGGCGTCGTGTCGGTGCTCTCGCCGCGGCCTCGGCGGTCGTAGGTGTAGACCGTGAAGTGAGCGGCCAGCTCCTTCGCCAGGTCGTCGTTGGGGGACGACCCCCGGTAGCACATCGCGCCGTCCACGAGGACGAGCGCGGGGCCGGACCCGGCGCGGGTGTAGGCGATCTTGGTGCCGTCGGCGGAAACCGTCGTGCTCATGGGGACTTCTCCTTGTCCGGTAGGGGTTTCAGCGCCGCGCCAGGTGGGCTGACGTCGTCGCGAGCCAGAGCCAGGCGACGGTGACCGCCGCCCAGAAGCCGAGCGTCACGGCCGGGCTCGTCGAACCGGACGCTACGCCCGCGAAGCCGAGGAAGAAAAGCACGCCGGTGATCCGCGCGTACCAGGCCCGCCCCGGCGTGAGGTGCGAGCCGATGACGAAGCACGCCGCGACCAGGCCGGCGAAGCCGAGGCCGCCGCAGACGAAGTGCAGCGTGCCGTGCCAGCTCACCGACGCCGGCGGCCCGGCGGGCGTGCCGAGCGGGAAGCCGTCCTGCGGGTCGGCCCGGAAGACGCCGGCGCAGAGCAGGCCGACGCCGTAGACGGCGAGGAATCCCGGCCCCCACCGGCCGGGTAGCGCCCGCCGGATCCCGGCGGCGGCCGCGATTGTCAGCAGGCCGCTGACCAGGAAGTTCGTGATCTGGATGAAGCCGAGCGAGCCGTTGGACAGCAGGCTCGCCGGGTGCCGCGTGAGGTCGAAGCCCGCTCGCGTCAGGCCCTGGACCAGCCCGGTCAGGACGAAGACGGGTCCGGCGAGGACGCCGCAGGCGAGCAGGGCGCGGGTCCGGCCGTCCGACGTCGCGGCGGTGCGGGCGGGGCTCAGGGAGGTGGTCATGCCGCACAGCCTGACATCCGAGTGTAAAAACTGTCAAGACAAAAAAACTTGTCGGTGACGCCGGAGAGAGGCCGCCCCGGGGTCGAGGCGGCCTGACTCAGGCGCGGCGCAGCGTGAGGAGCGTGATCTCGCTGGGCGCGAAGACCCGGAACGGCGGGCCCCAGAACCCGGTGCCCCGGCTGTTGTACAGCTGGGTCGGGCCGAACCGCTTGAGGCCGGACAGCATCGGCTGGTCCAGCCGCACCAGGTAGTGGAACGGCCAGATCTGGCCGCCGTGCGTGTGCCCGGAGATCTGCAGGTCGATGCCCGCTTCCCGGGCCTGCACGACCTGCTTCGGCTGGTGTGCGAGCAGCACCACCGGCACCTCGGACGGGACGCCGTCGAGCGCCGCGGGCAGGTCGGGGCCGTGGCCGGGCAGGCCGGACGACGCGCCCGTCGGGTCGTCGATGCCGGCGAACACGATCCGGTCGCCGCCGCGCTCCAGCAGCGTCGAGCGGTTGTGCAGCGGGTCCCAGCCGAGCCCGGCCATGTGGTCGAGCCAGCCCTGCGCCTCGCCGAAGTACTCGTGGTTGCCGGTGATGTAGAACCGCCCGAGCTTGGCCTGGACGCCGCCGAGCGGGTCGACCTGCTTGCGGCGCCGCGCCACCGAGCCGTCCGCGAGGTCGCCGGCGTGGCAGACGACGTCCGCGTCGAGCGCGTTCACCGCCGCGACGACCTTCTCCGACCACTTCGTGCGGTCGATCGGGCCGAAGTGGGTGTCGGTCAGCACCGCGACGCGCAGGCCGTCGAGCGCCGGGCCGAGCCGCGGGATGACGACGTCGGTCGCCTTCACCGGCGGCACGCGCATCGCGACGCGGTTGCCGTACACCAGCAACGTGACGGCGACGAGCGCCGCCGCGCCCGCGACGATCCGCGACCGCGCCGGGTCGTCGACGCCGAGCAGCGCGACGCGCAGCACCAGGCTCAGCACGGACCACGTGAACAGCACCCAGCTGACGGCGAGCAGCGTGTCGCCGAGACGGGCGCCGCCGTCACGCTGGCGATTGCCGTGGCCGAAGACCATTGCGACGGGCATCGTCACCAGGCCCAGCGCGAACAGGGCAGTACCCGCGACGAAGCCCGCGGTACCCCACTCCGGCGCGAGAACGAGCGTCCACCACGGGACGGTGAACAGCAGAAGCAGCGCCAGAATCGGCACCGCGAGCAAAGGGCCTCTCATCGAACCAGGTTACAGCCCATCGGGCTGTTAGCACTTCGGCTACGCTGGGAGCGGAAGGAAGGGGGACGGCTGCCGTGAACACGTTGCTCGAGCTGGCGTTCCCCGCGCTGATCAGCCCCACCGCGCTGGTCGCCTTCGCCTCCCTCGCCGCCGCGAGCCTCCTGGTCGTCCTGCTGGTCGGGAGCACGCAGCGCAGCGAGCTCGCGCTCTGGTCGGTGCCGGCGCGCAGCCGCGTCGCCGCCGCTCGCCGCCGCGCCCGCCGGGCCGAGTCCATCCGGCTCCGCGACCCAGGCGCACCCGGACGCAGCAGGCCACGAGCACCCGGTTTCCGCAGCCCGGCTGCGTAAAACCCTTTCACGCAGCCATTCCGCCTGCCCTTCTCCTTCTCACTCATGCGGAGTGCTGCCCATGTTCGGCTTTCTCGACGTGCCCGTTTCCGGCGCGTACCACCTGATCCACTGGCTGACCCCGCTTCCCGCGGTGCTCGCCATCGTCCTGTTCACCCTGTCCGTGCGGCTGCTGCTGCACCCGTTCGCCCGCGCGGCGGCCCGCGGCGAGCGCGCCCGGGCGGTCCTGATGCCCGAAATCAAGGCGCTGCAGACCAAGCACGGCCGGGACCGGGAGCGCCTGGCCGCGGAGATGACGAAGCTGCAGCAGGAGAGCGGCACGTCGATGTTCGTCGGCTGCCTGCCGATGCTGGCGCAGCTGCCGTTCTTCATGGTGATGTACCGCGTCTTCACGACGGCGACGATCGGCGGCGAGCCCAACTCGCTGCTCGGCGCGACGCTGTTCGGCACGCCGCTGGGCGCGCACGGCCTGGCCGGCAGCCCGCTCGTCTTCGTGATCGCGGCCGGGCTCGCCGTCGTCGCGTGGTTCTCCGTGCGCTGGCAGGATCGGCAGCGCGCGGCCGGCGCGGCCGAGGTGCCGGGCGGGAAGCTGCTGCGGCTGCTGCCCTACGGCACGGTGCTCGCGACGCTCGTCGTGCCGCAGGCCGCCGGGATCTACCTGCTCACGACGACCGCGTGGAGCGCGGCGGAACGCGCGTGGTTACGGCGTGGCGCGTGACCGGCGCCAGTCCTCGAGCGCTTCTTCGACGTCGACCGGCGCGACGGTGAGCGGCGGCCCGGACAGGTGGTTGCGGTAGGCCTGGCGGATCCGCTCGTTGAGGTCCTCGACGACCTCCCGCACCCGCCGTTCGGTCCGCTCACCGGCGACGGTGCCGGGCAGGTCCTGCACCTCGCGCTTGAGCGCCAGCGCGGGCGGCAGCAACGCCGCGGTGTCGTGGCCCTCGGCCCGGACCCGCCGCAGGACCCAGTCGGTCGCGGCGTCGTTGCCGGTGGGCGGCGGCAGCGGCTTGCCGGTGCCGGGCAGGTCGTCGAACTCCCCGCGGTCGCGCGCTTCGCTGATCTGGCGGTCGACCCACCAGCGGAAGGAGACCTTGGGCGGCTTGCGTCCGGTCATGTGGTCCAGGGTAGGTGGACGCGCGTCCGGATTCACGGGACCAACGTCCTGAAGTGCCAGGTGAGGGCGGTTCGCCGGTAGGATCCGGGAGGAGCGAGGGGAGCGCATGACCGCCGAACGCAGTGGTGCCGAGAACATCGACCGCACGCTCGGATTGCTCTGGCGCGCCCGGGGCGGCGGTGCCGAACCGACGAGGGGCCGCCGGCCGACGCTGACGGTCGAGCGGATCGTCGCGGCGGCGATCACGGTCGCGGACGCCGACGGGCTCGCGGCCGCGTCGATGCACCGCGTCGCCAAGGAGCTCGGCGCGGGCACGATGACGCTCTACACGTACGTGCCGGGCAAGACCGAGCTGGTGGACCTGATGGTCGACGACGTGCTCGTCGAGCGGCGGCTGCCCGGGCCGGGCGAGCCGCGCCCGGCCGGCTGGCGCGAGCAGGTGGCGTTGTACGCGTCGCGGACCGGCGACGCCTACCGGAACCACCCGTGGCTGTGCGAGGTCTCGCGGGTGCGGCCGCCGCTGGGCCCCGGGCAGCTGGCCGGCCAGGAGTACCTGCTGTCCATCATGGACGGTCTGGGCCTGCCGCCGCGGGACGCCGTCGCGGCGGCCAACGGGATCGGCACGTACGTCGACGCGAACGCGGCCATGGGCGCGGAGAACACGCGCCTGGAGCGCAGCACGGGACAGTCCACCGAGGCCTGGTGGCACCAGCGGTCGTCGTTCTGGGAGAACCACTTCACGGTCGAGGGCCACCCGGCGATCAACCGCGCCTGGCTGGGCGGCGGCTTCGACGGGACGGCGGCGGCCCAGGGCGAAGCGGCCTACGAGTTCGGGCTGCACCGCATGCTCGACGGCATCCAGGCCCTCGTGAGTGGTAATTCGGGTTAGAACCCGCATTGCCACTCACGACCACCGGCACCGGGTCTAGCGGCGGGTGGTGCGCAGCCACCGTGACCGGCGGCGTTCCTGGGCCGGGACCGACGGCTCGGCCGGCGTCGTGTCGCCGCGCAGGATGTCGCGGCACGTCGGGTCGAAGCGGCCCGGGGCCTCGATCATCGGGGCCGCCAGCACGACGTGCCCGCAGATCGCGCGGAACCGGCCGCCGTGGCGGCCCGTCGCGAACTCGTCCTCGGTGACGGCGTGGGTGTAGCCGTCGGTGTCGCAGCGGATGTGCACCAGGAACGGCTCCACCGCGCTCAGCCCGTCGGGCTGGTCGTGGTGGAGGTCTCGGTGGGCGTCTCCGCCGAGTCCGCCGGGGTCGTCGCCGTGGTCGACGGCGGCGGGGTGGTCGTGCTCGTGGTCGACGGCGGCGGCGTGGTGGGCGTTGTCGGCGTGGTGGAGGTCGGCGAGGTCGACGTCGTCGGGGTGGTCGAGGTCGACGGCGACGTCGGGGACGTCGAGGTGGTCGGCGTCGTCGACGTGCCCGGCAGCGGGAGCGACCCCGGTGGGCCGGTGACCACCGGCGGAGCGGGCGGGGCGGGGACGCCGACCGGGCCGCCGGCCGCGGCGTTGTCCGGGGCGCTCGGCGTGCCGATCGGGACGTCGCTGTCGGGCAGCTGCGCCACCCCGCCGCGGTAGGCCGTGGCCCACGCCAGCACGGTGTCCACATAGGACTGGGAGTTGTTGTAGCGGCGGACGGCGACGCGCTGGCCGGCCTCCGTCGAGAGGTCGAGCCCGCCCGAGCACAAGTACCGCGCGCTGGCCAGGGTCTCGTCGTAGATGTTGTTCGGGTTCGAGACGCCGTCGCCGTTGCCGTCGGAGGCGTAGCCGCGCCAGGTCGCCGGGATGAACTGCGTCGGGCCGACCGCGCGGTCCCACAGCGCGTCGCCGTCGTACTTGCCGCCGTCGGTGTCCGGGATCGCGGCGAACGCGCCCGCGCCGTTGAGCACCGGGCCGAGGATCGGCTCCAGCGTGTCGCCGGCCGCGTTGACGTACCCGCCGCGGGCGTGGTTCGACTCGATGCGGCCGATGCTCGCGATCAGCGCCCAGTCGATGTGGCAGCCCGGCTGTTCCTTGTTCAGGATGTCGGCGGCGTTCTTGTACGCCTTGAGCATGCTGGCCGGGATGCCGAGCGGCCCGGAGATGCCCGCCGAGCCGGCGTGCCCGCCCGGCACGATCAGCGGCATCGGCACGGGCGGCTGCGGCAGGCTGCCGTCGACCGCGACCGGCGGCATGACGATGTTCGGCTGCTGCAGCGGCGCGGCCTGGCCGGGCAGCAGCGCGTCCCCGGTGTTCGCCACGACGACCGGCGCGGGCAGGCCGCCCGCGGTCAGCGTGGGCAGCACGACGAGCGCGCCACCGGCGAGCGCGGCGGCGGTCCGGCGAACGGAACGCGCGCTCTTGCGACGTGGCCGGTGCTTCGGCATGGTCGTCCCCGCTTCCCTCGATCTTCGCTGATCGCCCTCACCCGATCGGCCCCACCGCCGGTACTGGCCGGTAGGAGCAAGCTATCCGATGGAAGCAAACTTTGGCGAATGGCACAGCGAAATCCGGCCGCGACGGAGAAGTTCGTCCTGTTGGCACAAAACCTTCGTAGGGAATCTGTCACATTCACCAGGATTTAACGGGTCACTCAGGAGAGTTTGTCCAGTAGCGCGGCCGGGACGGTGATCCCGCGGTGACGCACGTCCGAACGAAACCGCCGGACGAGCGAATCCGACGGCGTAACGATGAAAGTGACGACGTCGCGGTGCGGCGCGGGCTTCAGCCGCCGCAGCGCCCCGGCGAACGTGCGGGTCAGCGCCGTCGTCGGGACCAGCGCGACCCCCAGGCCGGCCGCGGCCAGCTCGGCCGCCGTCGCCGCCTGCTTCGTCCGCATCACCGCGTCGAGCACCGTGCCGTGCTCCGCCGCCACCTCGTCCAGCCAGCCGCCGAGGCCGTTGTCCGGGTGGTAGTGGACCACCGGCAGCCCGGCCAGGTCCGTGATCGGCACCGACGCGCGGGTGGCGAGCGGGTGGTCGGTGGCCAGGGCCAGGACGATCTCCTCGCGCCCCACCGCCTCCTCGTGCCCGCTCCGGCGGCTCGGCCGCGGCCCCACCGCGACGTCCGCTTCGCCCGCCTCCAACGCTGCGACCAGGGCGTCCGCGCTCGTCGTCTCGGTGAGCGTGATCAGCACGCCCGGCCGGTGCCGGTGCCAGGCGCGCAGGACCGGCGCGAGCAGCCCGGCGGTCATGGACTCCGCGCACGCGATCCGGAGGGTGCCGGCACCGCCGCCCGCCACCGCGCGGCCGGTGCGAACCACCCGCTCGGCCGCCGCCAGCGCCGCGCGCGCGTCGGCCAGGACCGCCCGGCCCACCGCGGTCGGCCGGACCCCGCGCGGCAGCCGTTCGAGCACCGGCGTGCCCAGTTCGCGCTCGAGCGCGCCGATCTGGTGGGACAGCGCGGGCTGCGACAGGTGCAGCCGCGCGGCCGCTTCGGTGATCGACCCCGCGTCCAGCACGGCGACCAGGCACTCCAGCGCGCGCAGCGTAGGCATTCGCCGATTCTATCGCAGCCATCGAAAACCT
This sequence comes from Amycolatopsis sp. WQ 127309, assembly GCF_023023025.1. NCBI lineage: Bacteria > Bacillati > Actinomycetota > Actinomycetes > Pseudonocardiales > Pseudonocardiaceae > Amycolatopsis > Amycolatopsis sp. WQ 127309. The sequence continues at coordinate 841,108 of NZ_CP095481.1, read as the reverse complement.
TCGGATCGCGACGGGATGGATCCGGCTCCGCCGTGCGCTGAACCCGGGGTGCGAGACGAAAGGAGCACGAAGATGTCATTGGTGTCATTGCGGGAAAAGCGATTGGTGATCGTGGGCGGCGGTTCGGGGATCGGCCGCCGGATCGCGGCGGACGCGCACGCGGCGGGCGCGGAAGTCGTCTTCGCCGGGCGGAACCCGGAGCGTTTCACCGAGCCCGGAATACGCGCGGAATTCGCGGATCTCGGGAACGAATCATCGCTGGAAACGCTCGCCGGGAAGGTGGGCGAACTCGATTACCTGATCACCCTCGCCGCGGCGCCGGCGAACGGGCCGGTCGCGACGCTGGAGCGGGACGCGATCACCCGGGCGTTCGACGCCAAGGTGATCGGGCCGCTGCTGCTGGCCAAGCACTTCGCGCCGCGATTCCGCGCCGGGGGCGCGATCGTGCTGTTCTCCGGCGTCGCCGCGTGGCGCCCGCAGCCCGAGCGGGCGGTCATGGCCACGACGAACGGCGCGGTCGCGTTCCTGGCCGAGGCGCTCGCGGTGGACCTCGCGCCGATCCGCGTCAACGCGGTGTCGCCGGGCATCGTCGACTCGGGCGCGTGGGACCGCCTCGGTGAAGCGAAGGACGGCTTCTTCCGCCGGACGGCGGAATCGAATCCGGCGCGCCGGGTCGGCACGACGGCGGATATCTCCGCGGCCACCCTGAGCGTGCTGGCGAATCCGTTCATCACCGGGACGACCCTGCACGTCGACGGCGGTGGCCGGTTGTCCTGAGCGCGGATCCTTTACACGGCCCCCGGTCATTCCTAAGATCGCCTCGACCGGCCGCGTCGCCACCGTCCGGTCGACCCAGGGTGGAGGGTTTGATGACACGTCGGGCTCCGCGCCGCGAGCAGGTCAGCGTGGCCGAGTTGCTGGTCAGGTCGGACAGCTGGCAGGACGCGCTCGAGGCGCCGCCGTCGCGGCACCGGCGCCGGTCCCCGGTGCTGCGGTCGCTCGCCCGCGTCCGGGCGCTCTCGGTCGTCGCCGGGGCGCTCGCGATCACCGGCGGGGTCGCGGCCTTGGCGGCGCAGCCGTTCGAGCACGCCGCGGGCGCGGTCTGGCCGCCCGTCGGTCTCGAACCCGTGCCGCTGGCCCTGACGCCGTCGCCGGCGGACGTCGTGACGCCACCGGAATCCGTGGTACCGGAATCGAAACTCGGCGGAATCGTTCCCGCGGCTGTGGTCCGGCCGTCGAATTCCGGAAAGTCGGCCGGAAACACCGCCGCGCCGTCGACTCAGGTGGCGCCGGTGCGGCACGAACTCCCGGCCTGGGCCGCCGGTGCCGATCGGCACTCGGCCCGGTCCGCGAGTCCGTCGCGCCAGCAGGTTTCGCAATGGCAGCCGGCTTCGGAACGGCAGTCGGTCTCGCAACGGCAATCCGCCTCGTCGCGGCAGTCGGCCTGGTCCGGCGGTCACCACGACGGCGGCGGGCACGGCCACCACCGCGGTGGCGGCGGTGGCCGGCACCGCCGCTAGCCGAGCGGGATCTGGTACTGCATGAACCCCTTGTCGAGCGCGACCTGGTCGTAGAGCCGGCGGGCGGTCGTGTTCGACGTCTGCGTGTGCCAGTAGACGCGCGCGCAACCCCGGGCCCGCGCCCAGCCGGCGACGGCTTCGATCAGCGCGCGGCCGACGCCGTGGCCGCGGGCTTCGGGCGCGGTGAAGAGGTCCTGCAGGTAACAGACGTCGCCCGACGTCGTGCTGGCGTGCGTCAGGAAGTGGGTGATCCCGACGAGCTCGCCGTCGAGCCGCGCGCCGAGCGCGTGCATCCGCTCGCCGGTCGAGAACTCGCGCCAGTCGCGATCCGCCAGCTCCGGTGTGAGCGGCCTGCCGTAGAACTCGTTGTAGCCGGCGAACAGGTTTTCCCAGGCCACGCGGTCGGTTTCGGTCAACGCCCCAGTGGTGATCATGCGGCGAGGCTAACGCGGCAGGTGACCGTTCGAAGGACACGCCGGACACAACTGGTGAGTAAGGTGACGAACCCGAATTTGATTCATAGAATCAGCGCCATCCCGCACGGCAGCTACTCCCGGAGGTTCCCGATGGCGCGCACGGCACCCCGTGCCAGTGGCAAGCCTGTCACGGTCAGCGAGCTGTACCTGCGGCCGGACGTCCACGGCAGACGCCGGCCCGAAGATCTCGAAGTGCTCGAACTCGCCTACCGCATGCGCCGCCGGATCGGCCCGGACGCGGTGGTGACGCCGGTGCCGTCGTCGCGTTCGCGCGCGATGGCCGTCGTCGCCGGGCTGCTGCGCCGCAAGCCCCGGTAGCCGCCGGACCCGCTCGCCTGCTGCAGGCCACCCTCGCCGAGGGTGGCCTTTTTGCTGCGCCCGGACCCGGTGCCGGTCCCGTCGGCTGCTGCCTTCTCGCGCACTTCTCTGCGCGGACTCTGTGTGAAGTTGCACGATACGACGATTGACGACGCACAAAACTGCACCTAACGTGACAGGTGTTGCGCACAACCGGCACGGATGGGGAGTTCATGAGCGGGACCTTCATGGCGGCGGAGATCGCGAGCCAGCCCGGCTGCTGGCGGGACGCGGCCGCGCTGGCCTCGGCGAACAGCGGGCAGCTGCCCGCGCCGGGCGCCCGGGTGGCGATCGTCGGCTGTGGCACGTCGTGGTTCGTCGGCCAGGCGTACGCGGTGCTGCGCGAAACCGCCGGGCTCGGCGAGACCGACGCGTTCGCCGCGTCCGAGTTCCCGGCCGGCCGGGCCTACGACCACGTGCTCGCGCTGAGCCGCTCGGGCACCACGACCGAGGTGCACACGGTGCTCGAAAAGCTGCGCGGGCGCACTCGGACGACGGCGATCACCGGCGTGCCCGCCGAGATCGAGCGGGCCGCGGACGGCGTCGTCGACCTGTCCGCGGTGGACGAACGCTCGGTCGTGCAGACCCGGTTCGCCACCACCGCGCTCGCGATGCTGCGCGCGCACCTCGGCGAGGACCTGACCGGCGTCATCGCGCAGGCCGAGCAGGTGCTGGCCGAGCCGTTGCCGGAGTCGCTGGTCGGCGCCGGGCAGTTCAGCTTCCTCGGCACCGGCTGGTCGGTGGGGCTCGCGAACGAGGCCGCGCTCAAGTTCCGCGAGGCGTGTCTGCTGTGGACGGAGTCGTACCCGGCGTGGGACTACCGGCACGGCCCGATCAGCATCGCCGAGCCGGGCCGGGTGACCTGGATGTTCGGCCACGCGCCGGACGGGCTGGCCGAGGACGTCCGCCGGGCGGGCGGCACGTTCGTCGAAAGCGGCCTCGACCCAATGGCCGACCTGGTCCGCGCGCAGCTCGTCGCGGGCGCGATCGCCCGGCGCAAGGGCCTGGACCCGGACAACCCGCGCAGTCTCTCCCGCTCCGTCGTCCTGACGTGAGCCCGCCGTGATCCTCACCGTCACGCCGAACACCGCGCTCGACGTCACGTACACAGTGGACGGTCTGGCACCGGACGGCGTGCACCGCGTCCGAGAGGTCCGGAGCCGGGCCGGGGGCAAGGGGATCAACGTCGCGCGGGTGCTGCGCGCGCTCGGCGCGGACGTCGTCGCGATCGCGACAGTGGGTGGGCCGACCGGCGCGGCCGTCACGGCGGAACTCGGCGCGGCGGGCGTGGCGGCGGACTGGGTGCCGATCGCCGGGGAGACGCGCCGCACCACGACGGTGCTGGGCGACGACGGGTCGGTCACGCTGCTGAACGAGCCCGGCCCGGCGCTTTCCGGCGAGGAGTGGACGGCGCTGGCCGGCGCCGTCCGGCGGCACGAGCCCGACGTGCTGGTCTGCTCCGGCAGTCTCCCGCCCGGCGCCCCGCCCGACGGCTACGCGTCGCTGCTCGGCGGAACGTCCGTCTTGGACACCTCCGGGGCCGCGCTGCTGGCCGGCCTGGCCGCGCGCCCGGCCGTGGTCAAGCCGAACGCCGAGGAACTCCGCGAGGTCACCGGCCTGGACGACCCCGAGGCCGCCGCCCGCGAGCTGGTGAAAGCGGGCGCGGGCGCGGTCGTCGTGTCGCTCGGCCCGGACGGCCTGCTCGCGGTGACCGGCTCGGGCACATGGCACGCGACGCCGTCCACCGCACTCCGGGGCAACAGCACCGGCGCGGGTGACGCGGTGGTCGCGGCTCTCGCACTGGGCCTCAACCGCCGCGAGCCGTGGCCGGACATCCTGCGCCGCGCGGTCGCGCTGTCCGGCGCGGCCGTACTCGGGCCGCTGGCCGGGGACGTCGACCTGGCGCACTACCACCGGGAACTGGGGTTGGTCGCCGTGCGCGCCCGGCCGGAACAGGAGTAACACGATGCCTCTGGTGAGCACCGGGGAGATCGTCGGCACCGCCGCGGCGGCGAGACGCGGCTGCGGGGCCTTCAACGCCATCCAGCTCGAACACATCACCGCCATCGTCGACGGCGCGGCCGCGGCCCGAGCGCCGGTGATCGTGCAGCTCAGTCAGAACGCCGTCCGCTACCACGGCGCCCTCGCGCCGATCGGTGGTGCGGCGCTCGCCGCGGCCCGGGAGGCCGAGCCGGACGTCGCCGTGCACCTCGACCACGCCGAGTCCGCCGACCTCGTGCGGGAAGCCGTCGGGCTCGGGTTCGGGTCGGTCATGTTCGACGCGTCCAACCTGGACTACGCCGACAACGTCCGCGCGACCCGGGAGATCACCGCGTTCTGCCACGACCACGGTGTCTGGGTCGAAGCCGAGCTGGGCGAGGTCGGCGGCAAGGACGGCGTGCACGCGCCCGGCGCGCGCACCGATCCGGACGAGGCGGCGGAGTTCGCCGCGGCCACCGGGGTCGACGCGCTCGCCGTCGCCGTCGGCAGCTCGCACGCGATGCTGACCCGGGACGCCGCGCTGGACTTCGAGCTGATCGCGCGGCTGCGGGCCCGGGTGCCGGTCCCGCTGGTGCTGCACGGTTCTTCCGGGGTGTCCGACGAAGGCCTGGCCGACGCGGTGAAAGCCGGGATGACGAAGATCAACATCGCCACCCAGCTCAACAAGGTGTTCACCGCGGCCGCCACCGGCGACTGGCGAGCGCACCCGGACCGCGTCGACCCGCGGAAGTACCTGGGGGCCGGGCGGGACGCCGTCGCCGTCGAGGTGCGGCGGTTGCTCGGTGTGCTCATGCTGGTCACGGAGGGCGGGCCCAAGTGACGATTGAGCAGAATTTGTTCCAATGAGTGTTGACAGATGCGTGAAACCTAACAAAACTGCGCAGCAACGCGCAGAAGTTGCGTGAAACTCGAACTCTGGTGGTGGCGGATGCGGCGAAGCAAGGTCATGGCGTGTGCGGTGGGGGCCTCTCTCCTGCTGGCCGGCTGCGGCGGGGGCGCGGACTCCGGCAGCGACACCGGTGAGAACGCGCTGCCCGGTGTCGACCAGTACCTCAACGCGCCCTGCCCGGAGGCGGCGGTCAAACCCGCCACGGACAAGGAGTTCACCTACTGGGCGATGTGGACGGCCGACGAGCCCCAGGGCAAGGTCCTGCAGAAGGCCTTCAAGTGCTTCCAGGAGAAGACCGGCGTCAAGGTGAACGTGCAGTGGCTGGGGCGCAAGGCCTACACGCAGAACCTGGTGCCCGCGCTGAACACCGACGCGGTGCCGGACCTGTTCGACCAGGACGTCAGCAAGGTCGGCGCGGCGATCGCGACGCCGGGCGGCACGCAGAGTGTCGACGACGTCTTCGCGATGAAGGTCGGCGAGGGCGACAAGACCGTCAAGGACGTGCTTTCGCCCAGCTCGTACGACTTCCCGCAGAACAAGGACCGCGAGGGCCACAACTTCATGGTCCCGTACACCGTCCAGTCGAGTGCCTGGTGGTTCAACAAGGACGCCGCCGGTGACGTCCAGCAGCCGAAGACGATGGACGACCTGACCGCGCTGTTCGACAAGGCGAAGGCCGACGGCAAGGCGGCGATCAGCCAGGACGGCGACATCCCGTTCTACAACATGTACTTCTTCACCCAGCTCGCCGAGCGCTACGTCGGCTCGGGCGGGCTGAACAAGGCGGCGGCCGATAAGACCGGGCAGCTCTGGAAGACCGACCCCGGTTTCCTCAAGGCCGCCACCGAAACCGCGAAGCTGCCGAAGTACTTCATCGACGGCTGGGACGCGGCGAAGTTCCCGCAGGTGCAGCAGCGCTGGGCGGACGGCGACTCGCGCTACCTCTACGTCGGCACCTGGGCGCCGAGCGAGACGCGCGAGTACCTGGACAAGCAGGGCGCCGGGACGAAGATCAACTACGGCTCGTTCCAGTTCCCGATGCCGGCCGGCGCCACGCACGACACCGTCGAGCAGATGTCGATCGGCTTCGCCGTCACCAAGAAGGCGAAGCACGCCGAAGCCGCGAAGGCATTCATCGCCTACTTCCTCAACAAGGACATCCTGTCCGGCATCCCGGCGGTGGCCGACAACCTGGTGCCGCGGGCCGACCTCGCCGTGCCGGACGACCTCAAGCAGGTCAAGGCCGCGATGGACGACCCGAAGAAGGAGCACGTCCTGCAGTACGACGGGATCGACGGCATCGCCGGCGGCAAGTGGCAGACCGACGTCTTCGACCCGGCCGACACCTCGCTGCTCAAGGGCGAGCTGAACCCGCAGCAGTTCGTGGACCAGCTCGCGGCCAAGGGTGCCGACTTCTGGAAGAACCAGAGCTGATGGCCACGGTCACGACGACGGCGGCGCGGGATCGGGGGACCCGCGCCGCCGGGGCCGCGCACCTGCGCCGCAAGAAGCGGCTGTTCTGGCCGTTCGCCGCCCCGGCTCTGGTGCTGTACCTGGCTTTCCTCGTACTGCCGACGCTCGCGACCGTCGTCCTGAGCTTCACCAGCTGGGCCGGCGCGGGGGACACGCCCAAGCCCAACGGCGTCACCAACTACACGCAGATGTGGGCGAGCGACTCGTTCCAGTACGCCTTCCGCAACACGCTGGTGTACGTCTTCCTCGGCGGCATCGGCACGTTCGCGATCGCGTTCCTGTTCACCATGGTGCTGCGGGACATGCGGGGCGGCAAGGTCGTCCGGGCCATCCTGTTCTTCCCGAACATCGTCGCGCCGGTGGCGCTCGGCATGTTCCTCGGGTTCGTGTTCAAGTACCAGCCGGGCAAGCAGGGCCTGGCGAACTACGTGCTGGAGCACGTCGGCGCGGACGCGGCGAAGTTCCTGGCCCCGGCCAACGTGACAGGTGTCGTGACGGCGTCGCTGATCTGGGCCAGCTCGGGCTTCTACATCACCATCCTGATGGCCGCGGTCGACCGGATCCCGCCGTACCTCTACGAGGACGCCGAGCTGGGCGGCGCGTCGCCGTGGCAGAAGTTCCGCAACATCACGCTGCCGATGACGTGGGACGTCGTCGGCGTCGCCGGTGTCCTGTGGACGATCAACGCGCTCAAGATCTTCGAGCTGGTGTTCGTGCTGGCCGGGCCGGGCACCTACGCCCCGCCGAACCAGGCGTGGACACTCGGGATCTACGTGTTCGACCGGACCTTCGGCTCGAACGGCACACCCGACTTCGGGGCCGCCTGCGCCTGCGCGGTGGCGATGATCGCGCTGGTGTCGATTCTCGTTGTCCTGCTGCGCCGGTTGATGCGCCGTGACGCGATCCAGTTCTGAGGGAGATCCGATGACCGTCACCGAAGCGCCGGCGCGCGCGGTCGCGAAACCGCCGCGCAAGGTACCGCGCAAACCGCGTCCCGCGCCGGGTTCGCGGAAGCTGAGCCCGTTGCGGCTGCTGGGTTCCGTGATCGTCTGGGCGTTCACCGCGGGCAACGTGCTGGTGCTGTACTGGCTGCTCACGGCGTCGTTCAAGACGCCGGTGGAGATCTTCACCAAGCCGTTCGCGCTGCCGTACCAGTGGTTCCACCTCGGCAAGCCGTTCCGGAACTTCATCTACGCGTGGAACAATGCCGGGTTCGGCGACGCCGTGCTCACGACCGTGGTGCTGGTCGGGCTGGCGACGGTCGCGACCGTCGCCGTGTCCGCGCCCTGCGCGTACGCGCTGACCCGGCTCGGCGTGCGCGGGTCCGGGCCGCTGACGAACGTCGTCGCGATCGGCATGGGCGTCCCGTTCCAGACGGTGATCATCCCGCTGTTCGTGACCATGAGCAAAGCCCACCTGGACAACGAATACGGCCTGTTCCTGCTCTACGTCGCGCTGTCGATCCCGTTCACCGTGTTCCTGCTGACCGGGTTCTTCCGCTCGCTGCCGGACGAGCTGGAGGAAGCGGCCTCGTTGGACGGTGCTTCGCCGACGCGGACGTTCTTCTCGGTCATGCTGCCGCTCGCGCGCGGCGGCCTGATCACGGCGTTGACGCTGAACGCCATCGGCCTGTGGAACGAGACGCTGCTGGCGATCGTGTTCCTCAAGGACCAGGCCCACTTCACGCTCTCGCGGGCGCTGTTCACCTTCTACGGCGCCGCGAGCTACCAGTCGGAGTACGGCGGCCTGATCGCCGGCGTGGCGATCGTCGTGCTCCCGATGCTCGTGCTCTACCTCGTGCTCGCCCGCCGGATCATCACCGGCCTGACCCTCGGCGCCGGAAAGTAGGACCTGATGGCCACCGTGAGTTTCCAGGACACGACCCGGTTCTACGCCGGTGTCGAGCGGCCCGCCGTCGACGGGCTCGACCTCGAGGTCGCCGACGGCGAGTTCCTCGTGCTGGTCGGGCCGTCCGGCTGCGGCAAGTCGACGACGCTGCGGATGCTGGCCGGGCTGGAGGGCGTCGACGACGGCTCCATCCACATCGGACAGCGGGACGTCACCGAACTGGCGCCCAAGGACCGCGACATCGCGATGGTGTTCCAGAACTACGCGCTCTACCCGCACATGTCGGTCGGCGAGAACATCGGCTTCCACCTGAAGCTGGCCAAGATGCCGAAGGCCGAACGCGAGCGCCGGGTGCAGGAAGCGGCGAAGGTGCTCGACCTGACCGAGTACCTGGACCGCAAGCCCGCGAAGCTGTCCGGCGGGCAGCGCCAGCGCGTCGCGATGGGCCGGGCGATCGTGCGTGAGCCGAGCGTGTTCCTGATGGACGAGCCACTGTCCAACCTGGACGCCAAGCTGCGGGTGCAGACGCGCACGCAGATCGCGTCGCTGCAACGGCGCCTCGGCGTCACGACGCTGTACGTCACGCACGACCAGGTCGAGGCGATGACCATGGGCGACCGGGTCGCGGTGCTCAAGGACGGCGTCCTGCAGCAGGTCGACACGCCGATCGGCCTGTTCGCGCGGCCGGTGAACGTGTTCGTCGCCGGGTTCATCGGCTCGCCCGCGATGAACCTGCTGGAGACCACTGTGGATGCCGAGGGCGCGCTGGGCGTCCCGCTGACCCCGGCGCAGCGCTCGGCGCTGACCGGCCCCGGCATCGTCGTCGGCGTCCGGCCCGAGGGCTGGACGATCGGCGACGGCGGGTTCGACGCGATCGTCGAGGTGGTCGAGGAGCTGGGCAGCGACCAGTACCTGTACTGCCGCGACGGCGACCGGGTGCTGACGGTCCGCACGCCGGGCATGTCGCCGTGGCAGCGCGGCCAGACGATCGCGCTGGCCCCGCAGGTCGGCTCGGTGCACCTGTTCGACGCGGCCACCGGTGACCGGCTGCCATGACGCGCCTGTACCGCACCACGCTGGTCCTGCCCGCGGCCGAACTGGGGCCGGAAAACCCGCTGCCGCCGCTGGTGAAGCCGGAGGCCGTCGCCTCGGTGTCCAATGTGGACGAACTGCCGCCGGACCTCGCGGCCGGGCTGGCGTACGGGCGGCTCGACACCGTGCTGCCGTGCCGACTTCAGGACGGGTACTCGAGGAATCGCGTCGAGCGGGAACTGCCCGCGCTGGTGCTGGAGAACGACCGGGTGCGCGCGACCATCCTGCCGACCCTGGGCGGACGGCTGTACTCGCTGGTCTGCAACGGACGTGAGCTGCTCTACCGCAACCCGGTGTTCCAGCCCGCGAACCTCGCGCTGCGCGACGCCTGGTTCGCCGGCGGCGTCGAGTGGAACCTCGGCAGCACCGGGCACACGACGCTGACCTGCGCGCCGATGTTCGCGGCTCAGGTCGACGGGCCGGACGGCACGCCGGTGCTGCGGCTGTGGGAGTGGGAACGCACCCGCGACCTGCCCTACCACCTCGACTTCTGGCTGCCGGACGACTCGGACTTCCTGCTGGTGGGCGTGCGGATCCGCAACCCGCACCCGCACGACGTCCCGGTGTACTGGTGGTCGAACATCGCGGTGGCGCAGACGGCGGACACCCGCGTGCTCGCGCCGGCCACGCAGGCCTGGCACTACGGCTACTCCGGCCGGCTGGACCTGGTCGACGTCCCGGGTGCGCTGACCTACCCGGCGCGGGCGGAGTCCGCCGCGGACTACTTCTTCGAGTGCTCGAAGCCGTGGATCGCCGCGGTCGACGGCGACGGGCGCGGTCTGCTGCAGACGTCGACCGAGCGGCTGCGCGGCCGGAAGCTGTTCCTGTGGGGCGAATCCGCGGGCGGCCGGCGCTGGCAGGACTGGCTGGCGCCGGGCGCCGGCGGCTACCTGGAGATCCAGGCCGGGCTGGCCCGCACGCAGCTGGAGCACCTGCGGCTCCCGTCGGGTGAGGCGTGGGCCTGGCTCGAGGCGTACGGCCCGCTTTCGGCCGACCCCGCGGTGGTCCACGGCGACGACTGGCAGGCCGCCACCGACGCCGTCGTCGCGCCGGTGTTGACCGGGTACCACGAACAGTGGCGGAAGATCCTCGACGTCGAGCCGGGTCCGTTGCTGGCCACGGGATCCGGCTGGGGCGCGCTGGAGGCCCGCCGGATGCCGGCGTACCTGCCGGGCACGCCGTTTCCCCCGGAGTCACTGGGGCCGGAGCAAGAGCCGTGGCTGTCCCTGCTGGACGGTGTCCCGCCGGCGGGTGATCCACGGGCCGTGCCGCCGTCGACGCTGGTCAACCGGTACTGGGCCGATCTGCTGGAGCACACGGCCGGCAACTGGCTGACCTGGTACCACCGGGGTGTCGCGCGCTGGGCGGCCGGGCGTCACGAGGCGGCGCGGGAGGCGTGGGCGGCTTCGGTGTCGGCGGCCGAGAACCCGTGGGCGCTGCGCTGCCTGGCGGTGACAGCCGGCTCGGCGGAGGCGGGCCGGCTGTACGACCGGGCGGTGAAGCTGGCGCCGGCTCTGGAGCCGCTGCTGGTGGAGGCCGTCGCGGCCGGGTGTGCGCCGGAGCTGCCGCCGGAACCGACGGGACGGCTCGCCCTGCTGGCCGCTCAGGCGCGGCTCGCGCGGGGCGACGTCGAGGGTGCGCGGGCGATCTTCGACGCGGGGTTCGAGGTCGCGAACATCCGGGAGGGGGAGACGTCGTTGTCCGACACCTGGGCGGCGCTGTCAGCCGATCCGCTGCCGGGGCGCTATGACTTCCGGATGAAGTAGGCGGCGTGCCGCGTTCCACGGACAGTGATCGTGCAGCATAATGCTCGAAACGGTGGTCAACAGCGCACTTCTTTGTGCACAGGAACCTAGGGAGTACCGCCGATGGCCCGGCACGAACGGTTGAGCACCCTGCTGGACATGCTGGGGCAGCGGGAAAAGATCGACGTCGAGGACGTCGCCGAGGAGCTGAGCGTCTCCGCGGCCACCATCCGCCGCGACCTCGACCACCTGGCCGAGCAGCAGCTGCTCACGCGCACCCGCGGTGGCGCGGTCGCCAACGACCTCGCCTACGACCTGCCGCTGCGCTACAAGACCGCGCGGCACGTCCCGGAGAAGCAGCGGATCAGCAACGCCGCGGCCGCGTTCGCCGCCAAGGGGATGGTCGTCGGCCTCAACGGCGGCACGACCACCGCCGGCGTGGCGCGGGCGCTGGCGATCCGCTCCGACCTGTCCGGCCGGGGTGACGCACCGGGCATCACGGTGGTGACGAACGCGCTGAACATCGCGCACGAACTGGCGGTGCGCCCGAACGTCAAGATCGTGGTGACCGGCGGGGTGGCGCGGCCGCAGTCGTTCGAGCTGAGCGGGCCGCTGGCCACGCGGGTGCTCAGCGAGCTGACGATCGACCTGCTGTTCCTCGGCGTCGACGCGTTCGACCCGGACGCGGGCGCGTTCGCCCACCACGAGGGCGAGGCCAGCATCAACCGCCTGATGGTGGAACGCGCCGAGCGCGTGGTCGCGGTGACGGACGGGTCGAAGCTGGGTCGCCGCGCGTTCGCGCGCATCTGCGAGACGTCGCAGGTGCACGCGCTGGTGACCGACGCGGAAGCGGACCCGGAGGTCGTGCGCGCGTTCGAGGCCGCGGGCGTCGAGGTCCAGGCCGTCTAACGCGCCAGGGCGAGGGCCGCCGTGAGGACGCGGTGGCCGGCCGCGGTCGGGTGGACGTCGCAGCCGCCCGTCGGCAGCTTGATCAGCAGCCCGGCCGCGCACGGGTCGCCGCCCGTGCGCAGGGACGCCAAGCGGAACGCGGTGAAGCCGTCGGCGATCTTCCCGTGGTAGCGGCGGGTCACCTGCGTGAGCGCCGCGTCGATCGCCTGCGTCTGCTCGACCTGCACCGGATCGCGGTAGTCGAGCGAGTAGTACGACATCAGCACGACGTCACCGCGGTAGTGGGCGCGCACGGCGCCGAGGATCGTCGCGACGTTGCGGCTCATCCGGTTCAGCGCCGCCTGGAAGTCCGGGCCGGTGCACTGGTCCGGCGTCGTGGCCTGGCAGACGAACATGTCGTTGGCGCCGATGTTCAGCGTCACCAGCTTGGTGCCGGAGTGGGTGCGCAGGTACCGCGTGGCGTAGTCGATCTGGGTGCCCGCGTACGTCACGTGCAGCGGGAACGTCGTCCGGTAGCCGACCGGGGAACCGACGGAGTTCTCGCAGCCGTTGCTCTGCGCGCCCGCCTTCAGCATGCTCCCGGTCGTCTCGCCGGGACAGGACGCGTTCGCGACCCGCAGGCCGCGCAGGGCCGCGTAGTTCTCGGCGTAGCCGCGGAAGTTGGCCGCGTTCAGGTAGTCCGAAACCGGCGTCACGGCGCCGGGGCGATACCCGAACGCCACGGAGTCACCGAGCGCGAGGTACCCGCCGCCGTGCCGGACCCCGGCGTCCGCGGGAGCCGTGGCCAGCCCGGTCAGCGTGACGGCGATCGCCGTGCTCGCGAGGAAAGTCCTGAACCGCATGACGGTCTCCTTTGCCCGCGACGTTGCGGGGCCGGAACCGATTGTGCCGGTCCCGGCCCCGCAACGGAAGCGTCAGAAACCGATCGTCACCGGCGCCTTCGGCCCGGCGATCCGGGCCTGCGCCGCGTTCGGTTCCACCGCCGCGCAGTGCGTGCCCCGCGCCGGGAGCTTGCCGGTGATCAGGTAGTCGTCGGTCGCCTTGGTGACGCAGTCGCTGTTCTTGAAGTAGGCGCCGTGGCCCCAGCCGTCGTAGGTGAGCAGCGTGTTGCCGGTCTGCCGGGCCACGGTCTGCGACCACGCGTACGGCGTCGCCGGGTCGTACTCACTGCTCAGGACCAGCAGCGGCGGCGCGCCGTGCACCTGCAGCGGGTGCTGCGGGTTGCTCGCCTTCTCCGGCCAGCCGATGCAGGCGGTCACGGCGGACCAGCCCAGCGAGTTGACCTTGACGTCCGGTGCGGAGGCCGCGGCCGCACGCCGGTAGATCTCCAGCTCGGCGTAGCTGTGCACCGGCAGTTTCCAGTCGTCGCAGAAGATGCTCTGGAACACGGTGTTGACCGGGATCTCGTCCCGCGCTCGCGCCGACGCGGCCGGCGGCGTGCCCTCCGCGAAGGACTTCAACGTCTTCGCCAGCTGGTCCCAGCTCGGGCCGTAGAAGGCGCCCTGGAAGATCGACGCGAGGTTCAGCGGGGTGATCGGTTCACCGCTCTGCGGCGCCTTCAGTTCCCCGCGCGCGGCCTTGTCCTGCAGGTCCCGCGTCAGCTTGGAGACGTCCTGGCCGTGCAACACGCAGGACGGCGTCCGGCCGCACCAGCCGGCGAACTCGCCGAACTCCGCCTGCACGGACTGCGTTTCGCTGCGCAGGAAGTCCCACGCGCCCAGCTGCGAGTGGTCCATGTTGCTGTCCAGCACGAGCGCGCGGACCTTGCCGGGGAACAGCTCGGCGTACTGCTGGCCCATCAGCGTCCCGTACGAAACGCCGTAGTAGGTCAGCTTCTTCTCGCCGAGCGCGGCGCGGATCACGTCCATGTCCCGCGCGACGGTCTTGGTGTCGGCGAAGCTCGCGAGCGGCCCGGTGAGCCGGGAGCAGCTTTCGCCGACCTTCCGGTTGTACTGCGCGAGCTGCTCGAACTCGGCCTGGCTGCGCGGCACCTCGGGGTGGTCGGCGATGACCTCGTCGAGGCCGCACTTGATCTGGGTGCTGTCGCCGATGCCACGCGGGTCGAAGCCCACGGTGTCGAAGCGCTTGGTGACCTCGGCCGAGAGCGACCAGCCTTCCTTGACCTGGCCCGCGCCCGGTCCGCCGGGACCGCCCGGGTCCATCAGGACCGCGCCGATCCGGGCCTGCGGGTCGGTGGCCTTCCGCCGGGCGAGCGCGACGCTCGTGGTGCCCTTCTCCGGGTGGGCGTAGTCGATCGGCACGGTCACCGCGCCGCAGTCGACGCCCGGCGCGTCCGCGCAGGGTTTCCAGTCGACGCTTCCCGTGCCGGCCGCCGACGCCGGCGCGGCGGCCAGCAGGCTTCCCGCTACCGCCGTGACCGCCGCCGCGATCAGCAGCCGCTTGCGTACCCCCAGCATGGTCCGTCCTCCCCGTCACTGACCGTGGTTGATCGGCTCCAGGAAATCACCAAACCGGTGATCGCGCCAGGTTCGCAGGTGGGTCCCATCGTGGCGTCCACTGTGGACGATCGCGCGGCGCGGCCGTCGCGGTGCCGGTCAGCTCTTTCGCCGCTCCGCGCGGCGCAGCCAGGCCGTCGCGACGGTACCGAGCACGCACAGCGCGCCCAGCACGCCGAACGCCCAGCCGAAGCCCGTCGCCGGATCGATCGTGAGGCCACGGGACAAGACGATCACGCACAACGCGCCACCGACCGCGCCGCCCACGCGCAGCACGATGTTGACCAGGGCCGTCGCGTGCCCCAGTTCGCCCGCGTCGACCGACGCGTACGCCGCCGTCGACGCGGGCACGATCGACAAGCCCAGCCCCGCGCCGCGGACCAGCAGCAACGCCTGGATCAGCCACATCGGCGTGGCCGGGCCGAGCCAGGGCATCGGCACCGTGCTCGCCAGCACCACCAGCGACCCGGTGAACGAGACCGCGCCGCCGCCGTACCGGTCGGTCAGCCGCCCGGCCACCAGCAAGAACACCGTGGTGGCCAGGCCCATCGGCGCGAGCAGCACCCCCGCTTCGGCCGGTCCGGCGCCGAGACGGACCTGGAACCACAGGGGGAGCAGCAGCACCGCGCCGAACATCCCGGCGCCGGCCAGCAGCACAGTGGCCAGCGCCGCGCCCATGACCGGCCGGGCGGCCAGCCGCAGCTGCAGCACCGGGTGCGGCGCGCGTGACGACCACCAGGTGAACACCGCGAGCGCGACCGCGCCGGCCGCCGCCAGCACGACGTTCAGCGGGCCGGCAGACCCCGGCGTGCCGAGTTCGGTGAGCGCGTAGACGACCAGCGGCAGGCCGAGCGAGATCAGGACCAGGCCGGGCCAGTCCACCGGCGGCGGCTGCCGCCGGTCGCCGCGCGGCACGAACCGCAGCGCCAGCCCGAACGCGACCACGCCGATCGGCAGGTTCAGCCAGAACAGCACCGGCCACGAGAAGTGCGCGAGCAGCAAGCCGCCGACGCTCGGCCCGATCACCGGCGCGAGCCCGACGACCAGGCCGAGCGTGCCCATGGTCCGGCCGAGCCGTTCCGGGCCGACGGCCAGCCCGATCACGGTCTGCCCGGCCGTGACCATGACGCCGGCGGTCATGCCCTGCACCGCGCGGACGCCGATCAGCGTCCCGACGTCCGGCGCGAGCGCGCACGCGGCCGACGTCACCAGGAACGCCGCGAGCGCGCCGAGCCACAGCCGTCCCGCGCCGAGCTTCCGGACGAGCCACGGCGTCAGCGGCAGGGCCGCGGACAGCCCGAGGAGGTACGCCGTGGCGACCCACTGGACCTCGACCAGCCCGACGCCCAGGCTCAGCCGCATCGACTCCAGCCCGACGGCGACGATCGAGCCGTCCATGTTGCCGAGGAAGCCGCCGAGGGCCATCACCCCGGAGGCGATCCAGACGGTCCGCGGGATCGGCGGCAGGAGAGCAGTCATACCGCCGACGGTAAAAGCTCAAGAATGGTTGAAGTCAACCTTGCCTTCAGCGCGTGGAGCTGCCCCGGACGATCAGCTGCGCCGCCATCGTCGTGGTGGTCGTCGCGGGGGAGCCGCCGCCGATGCGGTCCAGCAGCAGGCGCGCCGCGAGCTGGCCCATCGCGTGGGCGGGCTGGGCCACCACCGTCAGGGTGGGCGAAATCAGCGTCGTCCACGGCGCGTCGTCGAACGAGACGATGCCGACGTCGCGGCCCGAACGCAGGCCCAGCTCCGCCATCGCCTGCAGCACCCCGATCGCCATCGTGCTGCTGGACACCAGGAGCGCGTCCGGCGGGTCGGTCTGCGCCAGCAATTGTTTCGCCGCTTCGTATCCGCCGGTTTCGCGGAATTCGCAGCGGCGCACCAGCCGCGTCGAGAGCTTCCGGCCCGCGTCGCGAAGCCCGTCGCGGTAGCCGTCGAGACGGTCGTCCGCGGTGGTGATGCCCGGCGGCCCCGCGATGCAGGCGATCCGCTCGTAGCCGCGGTCGACCAGGTGCCGCACGGCATCCCGGGCCGCGACGCGGGAGTCGACGAGGACCGCGTCGCAGTCGGCCGCTTCCAGGAGCCGGTCGACCGTCACGATCGGCGTGCCGTGCGCGAGCAGCGGGCGGACGTCGCTGCCGCCGGTGGTCGGCGACATGATCACGCCCGCCAGCCGTTCCTGCGCCGCGACCTCGACGTACCGGCGTTCCTTCGCGGTGTTCTCGTCGGAGTTGCACAGCATCACGGAGAACCCGGCGGCCTGCGCGGTGTCCTCGACCCCGCGCGCGATCGCCGTGAAGAACGGGTTCTCGACGTCGGAGATGATGAGCGCGAGCACCGCCGTCTCGCGGCGGCGCAGGCTGCGGGCCAGCCCGTTCGGCGTGTAGCCGAGCTCTTCCACCGCCCGCGCGACCCGCTCGGCCAGCACCGGGTCCACAGTGGACTTGCCGTTGAGCGCCCGGGACACGGTCGCGGTGGACACCCCGGCCAGCGCCGCCACGTCGGAGATCGTCGCCACCCGCGTCTCCGTCCACCCGTGTCGTTGACAGTGTTCCCGGCACACCATAGCTTGGAGGTAATCGATTTCCCGCACAAGCGGTGCGTGGAGGGGCGGATGACGGGGCTGCTGCTCGGCGTGGACATCGGCACGGCCGGCTCGAAGGGCGTGCTGGTGGACGCCGGGGGCGCGGTGCTCGCCCGGGCCGTCCGCGAGCACGGCGTCTCGACGCCCTGCCCCGGCTGGGTGGAGCACGACGCCGAAACCGTGTGGTGGGCCGACTTCACCGCCATCGTCGCGGACCTGCTGCGCGCCGCGAACGGCCGGCCGCTCGCCGGGCTCGGGGTCAGCGGCATCGGCCCGTGCCTGCTGCCGGCCGACGAGCACGGTGATCCGCTGCGGCCGGCCATCCTCTACGGCGTCGACACCCGGGCGGGCGCCGAGATCGCGGAGCTGAACGAAGAGTTCGGGGCCGGCGAGATCCTGGCGCGCGGTGGTTCGCCGCTGACCAGCCAGGCCGTCGGGCCCAAGGTGCGCTGGCTGGCCCGGCACGAGCCGGACGTCTACGCGCGCACGGAGAAACTCCTGATGGCGAGCTCGTTCCTGGTGCACCGGCTCACCGGCCGCTACGTCTTGGACCACCACTCGGCCAGCCAGTGCACGCCGCTGTACGACCTCGCGGCCGGCGAGTGGGCGAAGGACTGGGCGGAACGCGTCGCACCCGGGCTCGAGCTGCCGGAACTACTGTGGCCGACCGAGATCGCGGGCGAGGTGACGGCGGCCGCGGCGGCGCGGACCGGGCTGCCGCGGGGCCTGCCGGTCACCGCCGGGACGGTCGACGCCTGGGCGGAGGCGGCCAGCGTCGGCGTCCGCGAGCCGGGTGACGTGATGGTCATGTACGGCACCACGATGTTCCTCGTCCAGGTGCTCACCGAACCGCGGCCGCACCCCGGCCTGTGGGGCACGCGCGGCGTCACGCCGGGCAGCTTCACGCTGGCCGCGGGCATGGCGACGTCCGGCGCGGTCACCGACTGGCTGCGCCGGCTCGTCGGCAGCGACTACGCCGGCCTGGTCGCCGAAGCCGCGGAAGTGCCGGCGGGCAGCCGCGGGCTCCTGCTGCTGCCGTACTTCGCCGGGGAGCGGACGCCGTTGTTCGACCCGGACGCGCGCGGCGTGCTCGCCGGGCTGACGACCACGCACGGCCGCGCCGACCTCTACCGCGCGGCGCTCGAAGGCATCGCGTACGGCGTGCGGCACAACCTGGAGGCGATGGCCGCCGCGGGTGGTGCGGCCGGGCGGCTGGTCGCGGTCGGCGGCGGCACCCAGGGCGGGCTGTGGACGCGCATCGTCTCCGACGTCACGGGCCTGCCCCAGCAGATCCCGGCCGAGACGATCGGCGCCTGCCTGGGCGACGCGCTCTTGGCGGCGGAGGCCACCGGCGTCGAGATCGACCTGGCCCGCGCCAACCCGATCGCGACGACGGTGACGCCGGACCCGGCGAACGTCACGCGGTACCAGGAGTTCTACGAGCACTACCGCGCGTTGTACGACGCCACGGCGAAGACGGCGCACTTCCTGGCGGCCCAGCAACGCGAAGCGGCTCGGTAGCGGCTACTCCGGTGGGGGCAACCGGCGTACCGCCGGGCCATGCCAACGTTGTCGGTCGACGCGGCCGCGGTAGTCCTCCAGCGCCGCGATCGACTCCGTGACCTGTTCGAAGGACGGCAGCGCCCGCACGTTCGCGATCAGCGTCATGTCCTTGCGCGGGATCTCGACGAAGCACACTTCGACTCCGGAGAGTGACGCTTTGGCGGCCACCTCGGCCTGCCACGTCGGCAGATCGCCGTCGTCGCCCAGCCATTCGTGCAGGTACACGCACCACTTGCCGCGTAGCAGCTCTTCGGCGATGGCGTCCTGTGCCACCAAGTATGGCTCTGTCACTCGGTCGGACACTGCTTGTCCTGTGCGTACCACGGCATGACATCCCTCCTGCACCCGACGGCGACCCGACCGCCGGTAAGCGCTCTCTCCGGTCACCTCCCCGATCCCGTCGAGCAGCACGAGCCCCGATGACTGATCCCCAGCCTTCGGTGGGCTGCCAACTTACAGCGGAAAGTGTTTCACAGCAAGCACTTCATCACTTGCTGACAACTTGCGTGCGCGAGCGTCGTGCGGATGCACGTGCTGTTGCACGCCGGAAAACGCGCAACGGAACTTGAAGTGTGACAACGGGAAACGGCGCGCGGCATCGTCCTGAATGGACGGAGAGATGCGATCTGCAATTTGCAGATGGGGTGACCTCTAAGACGCCGTTCAAGTACCCGGAGTAACTGTACAGCGGAAGGCCGACGGAAGTCGGGAGTCGGGAGTCGGAACCGGTTCAGTGGGTGACACTGCGCGAAACGTGCGCTATACAGACTCCAACATGCGTATTGATGCGCGAAAGGTGTCAGTAATGAGCAGAGTTGCGCAAACGCTCTGGTGTCTGGCGACGGCCGCCGTCCTCGGGCTCTCGCCCGCCACGGCCTACGCCGACCCGTCCGCGGCGCCCTCCGGGCAGCTCGGTGATCTGACCGGGATCGCCGCCGACGGCGCCACGGTGACGCTGACGTCGGGAAGCGCGGCGGTGCGCGTGAGCTTCCCGGCCGACGGCGCCGTCCGGGTCTGGCTCGCCCCCGACGGGTCCTTCACCGACCCCGCCGGCGGCAAGATCGTCCTCCCGAAGAGCACGCCCCCGGCCACGCCGAAGCGCGTCGACAAGGGCGCGTACTGGGCCATCTCCACCCCGAAAGCGACATTGCGGGCGTACAAGCGTCCGCTGAAGTTCGCTCTCTACGACGGCGCGGACCGCAAGCAGCTCTGGGCGGAGTCCGCGCCGTTGTCCTGGACCGGCTCGACGACCACGCAGCGCCTCACCCGGACCGCGTCGGAGCAGTTCGTCGGCGGCGGCGAGCAGAACGGCCGCTACAGCCACCGCGACCAGACGATCAAGATCTTCGCCGACGACAACTGGAACGACGGCGGCGCGCCCAACTCGCAGCCGTTCTACGCCTCGACCGCGGGCTACGGCGTCCTGCGGAACACCTTCGCGCCGGGCAGCTACTCGTTCACCGACCCGGTCGAGACCACCCACGACGAGCGCCGCTTCGACGCCACCTACGTCGTCGGGAACACCCTCAAAGACGTCATCGGCGGGTACACCGACCTGGTCGGGAAGCCCTTTCTGCCGCCGATCTACGGCCTGGAAACCGGCGATTCGGACTGCTACCTGCACAACGCCAACCGCGGCGAGCGGCACACGCTCGACGCCGTCAAGGTGGCCGACGGCTACGCCGCGCACGACATGCCGAACGGCTGGATGCTGGTCAACGACGGCTACGGCTGCGGTTACGAGAACCTGCCGCAGACCGGCGAGGGCCTGCGGAAAGACAGCATGCAGCTCGGGCTGTGGACCGAGAACGGCGTGCCCAACCAGGCCGAAGAGGTCAAGGCCGGGGTGCGGGTGCGCAAGCTGGACGTCGCCTGGGTCGGCCCGGGTTACCAGTTCGCGCTCGACGCCTGCGACACCGCCTACAAGGGCATCGAGGACAACAGCGACGCCCGCGGGTTCGTCTGGCAGCCGGTGAGCTGGGCCGGCGCCCAGCGCTGCGGCGTGCTGTGGAGCGGCGACCAGTCCGGCTCCTACGACTACATCAAGTGGCAGATCCCGACGTACGCGGGCGCGACGACGTCCGGCATCGCGTACAACACCGGCGACATCGACGGCATCTTCGGCGGCAGCCCGCAGACCTACGTCCGCGACCTGCAGTGGAAGGCGTTCCTGCCGGCGGCGATGACGATGGACGGCTGGGCGTCGGCGGACAAGCAGCCGTGGCAGCAGGGTGAGCCGTACACCTCCATCAACCGCAAGTACCTCATGCTCAAGGAACGCCTGCTGCCCTACACCTACAGCTACTCCGCGCAGGCGCACCAGACCGGCGTCGGCCAGGTCCGGCCGCTCGCGCTCGAGTACCCGGACGACCCGAACGTCTGGACCGACAAGGCCAAGTACGAGTTCCTGTCCGGCACCGACTTCCTGGTCGCGCCGGTGTACGAGAAGGCGAACGTCCGCAACGGCATCTACCTGCCCAAGGGCACCTGGGTCGACTACTGGAGCGGCAAGACCTACACCGGCCCGACCACGATCGACGGTTACGACGCGCCGCTCGACACGCTCCCGCTGTTCGTCCGGGCCGGCGCCGTGGTGCCGATGTGGGCCGCCGGCACGAAATCGTGGCAGACGCGGGACAAGTCCGTTTTGGACCTGGACGTGTACCCACAGGCCAAGGGCAGCTTCACCCTCACCGAGGACGACGGCGTGACCCGCGGGTACCAGCGCGGGGAGCAGGCGAAGCAGACGTTCACCGTGGACGCGCCCCAGTCCGGCCCCGGCACGGTGACGGTCGGGATCGGCGCGAGCACCGGGAACTACGCAGGCAAGCCGGCCGCGCGGAACTACCAGCTGTCCGTCCACACGGGAACGAAACCGGCGCTCGTCCAAGCGGGCACCGGGATCCTGCGGCAGTACGCCAGCAAGGCCGAGCTGGACAAGGCGGCTTCGGGCTGGTGGTACGACCCGGCCGCCCATGGCGTCGTGCGCGTGAAGACTGCGCAGATCAGCGCTGGCGCGAGTCAGGACGTGCGGCTCTTCGGGGCCAGTGCGGTCGGCGGGTTCTTCCCCGAGGACGACAACGGCACGACGACGCTGGCCATGCCCTCGCTGGCCGCGCCGGGGCAGCCCACGGCGGCGACGGTGAGCTTCACCAACGGCACGCCGCTGCCCGTCCGGGACGTCGCGTTGTCGGTGCAGGGCACCGGGTTCCGCGCCGACGTCCCGGCGCTGCCGAAGCTCGTTCGGCCTGGTCAGACGGTGAAGGTGCCGGTGACGCTGACCCCGGACGCCGGGCTGAAGCCGGCGGGCTACCAGGTCACCGCGACCACGACCTACCGCGCGCGGCTGGACACGCACCAGGCCGTGGACTCGTCGACGGTGACGGTGCCGTACGCGTCCCTGGCGGCGGCCGCGTCGAACGTCGGCGTCACCGACGCGGGCCACGTGACGGCCGGTGATCTCGACGGCGGGGGCAGCAGCTTCCGGGCCGAAGGCCTCACCGAGGCCGGGCTCAAGCCGGGAGCCGCGTTCTCGGCCCTCGGGGCGACGCTGACCTGGCCGGACGCCGTGGGCGAGAAGCCGGACAACGTCGTCGCGGCCGGTCAGACCGTCGCGGTGCGCGGAACCGGGGCGAAGCTGGTGCTGGCCGGCACGGGCACCGGGACCGCGAAGGGCACGGTCGTCGTCCAGTACGCCGACGGCAGCACCAGCCAGGCCGACCTCGGGTTCCCGAACTGGTGCTGCGCCGATCCCGCCCAGTACGGCGCGACGACCGTCGCGACCGTCCTGGGCAAGAACACCGGGACCGGCGCGGCCTACCCGACCACGCCGTACCGGGTGTTCGCGAACTCCGTCCCGCTGACCGCGGGCAAGGAGGTCGTGGCGGTGACACTGCCGGCGAACCCGGCGTTGCACGTGTTCGCCGCGAGCGTCGCCTGAAGCAGGTTCGGCGAGCCACCGAAGTAGGCGCCGTCCGTGACGAACAGCGTGTCGTCACGGACGGCGACCGCCGTCGGGTTGGCCAGTCCGTCCGAAGTGGACAGGATGGTCTTGACGCCGTCGCGGCCGACGGTGACCACGCGGTTGTCCTGGTTGATCGCGGCGACGACGGTGTCGCCGTGGAAAGCGAAGTCGTCGACCGGGCCGAGACCCGACGTGACGACCCGGCCGGGACCGCCGTGCAACGGGAACCGGACCAGGGTGCCGCGGTCCAGGTTGGACACCCAGAGCGCGTCGTCGTGGACCTTGACGCCGTTGGCGCCGAAGCCGCTGACCGGAGCGAGCAGCTCGCCGGTGGCCCAGGCGGTGACGCGTCCCCGCGAAACCCGCCAGACCGTCGAGCCGAACGAGTCGGCGACAAAGAGGTCGCCGGTCGCCGGGTCGCGCGCGACGCCGTTCTGGAAGCCGGACGGCGGCAGTTTCGCCACCTGCACCGGCGGCACCCCGGCCCTGACCCGGTAGAGGCCGGTGGCCGCGGTGCCGGTGGAGACGGCGACGTACAGGTCACCACCGGGCGCGCGGACGATGCCGCCGAGGAACAGTCTCTTGTGGACGACCGGGACGTCGCCGTCGGCGGGGATTGGGATCCGGGCGATGACGGTGACGTTGCCGTCGCGGGAGACCCGGCCGATCTCGCCGGTGTAGGCGAAGGTCAGGTCCGCGGAGCCGTCGGGCTCCAGGGTGATGTTTTCGGGCTGCTGCCCGGGGGCGAGTGGCACGATCCGCGGTGCCGCGCCGGCCGGGGTGGCCGGCAAGGCGACCATGGCGATCGCGGCCAGCGCGACGCCGATGTGCTTGATGCGCAAGGGAAAACTCCGTCTGAGTCGGGAGCGGCGGCCCGACCCTGGGCCGCCGTGCTATCGACGGTAGGCCCGTGGTGTCCTCGCGAACCAATAGCTTGCCTTGGCCTGGCCATCGGAAATCCGATGGCGCTCAGAGATCCCGGGCGAAGCAACGCGAAATCGATTCGCCGCGGTACGGCCCGTAGGCCTCGATCGGCTCGTAGCCTTCACGCTGGTAGAAGCGCATCGCGTCCGGCTGCCCGGTGCCGGTTTCCAGCAGCAGCCGCGGAATCCCGAGGTCGCGCGCGTGGTCTTCGAGGGCGCGCAGCAGGGCGGTCGCGACGCCGGTGCCGCGCGCGGCCGGGTCGACGTACATCCGCTTGATCTCGGCGGAGCCCGGTCCGAGCGGCCGGAGCCCACCACAGCCGACGGCGGTGCCGTCGCGGTCGCGCGCGACGAGGAACACCGCCATGGTCTCGGCGGTCGGCAGCGCGCCGGGCTCGTGGTCGTCGGTGCCGTAGCGGGCGTCGAGTTCGACGCGCTGGGCCTCGCGCAGCCGGACGGCGTCGGGATCGTCCCAGCTCACAGGCGTTATTTCGCTCGTGCCGAGATTGGTCATGGGGCACCCCTCCGTTTCGTAACGAGCGTTACCGTAGCACCTGTTACGCTACCGGGGAAGGAGGTTCCGGGTGCCGAGACAGCGTGACGTGGAGGCGCAGCGCGAGCTGCTGTCGAACGCGGTGTGGCAGGTGCTCGCCGAGGCGGGCCTGCCGGGCCTGACGCTGCGCGCGGTCGCCGAACGCGCCGGCTGCACGACGGGCTTGGTGCTGCACACGTTCCCGACGAAGAAGGCCCTGCTGCTGCACGCGCGCGACCTGCTGTACGAGCGCACGGCGATCCGCGCGGACGCGGCCGAAGCAGCGGCCGTCGACGCCCCCGCCGCGTTGCGCGCGGTCCTGGGCTGCGCGATCGACCTGCCGCACGGCCACCACGAGGAGTCGAGCGTCTGGGTCGGTTTCCTGGCGGCCGCCCTCGCCGACGACGACCTCGCGCAGCGCCACCGCGCGGCGAACCACTCGTTCCTGGCCCGCGTCCGCCGCCTGATCGCGGCCTGCCGTCCGGAATGGACGGACGACCGCCTGGAGCTGACGACGAAGAGCCTGGTGGCACTGGTGGAAGGCCTCAACGTCCTCGCGGCGGCCGACCCCCGCGGCTACCCGGCGCGGCTGCAAGAGGACGCCCTGGCCAAGGCGCTCCAAGACGTCGTGAGTGGTAATACGGGTTAGAACCCTAACTTCCACTCACGAGGGCCGGGCCGAAGCGGCGGCGGTACGCGCTCGGGCTGAGACCCGTGTGGCGTCTCAGCTGCAGCCGCAGGTTCGCCGCCGTCCCGAAGCCGCTCGCCTCGGCCACCCGGTCCAGCCGTAGCTCGCCGCGCTCGATCAGGCGGCAGGCCAGCGTCACCCGCTCGGTCGTCAGCCACGCCAGCGGCGTCGTCCCCAGTTCCGCGCGGAACCTCCGGTGCAGCGTTGCCGGGCTGGTCACCGCCCGTGTGGCCAGGTCGGTCACCGTCAGCGGGGTGTCCAGCCGTTCGAGGGCCCAGGCCAGCAGCGGTGCCAGCGAGGTGTCCGGCACCGCCGGCACCGGCCGGGCGATGAACTGCCGCTGCCCGCCGTCGCGGTGGCCGGTGAACACCAGGCGGCGGCTGACCGCGTTGACGACCTCCGCGCCGTGGTCGCGGTGGATGAGGTGGAGGCCGAGGTCGAGCGACGCCGCGCTGCCCGCCGCCGTGAGGACGTCGCCCTCGTCGACGAACAGGACGTCCGGCTCCCAGCGCACCGCCGGGAAGCGCTCGGCGAACTCCGCGGCCCACCGCCAGTGCGTGGTCGCGCGCCTGCCGTCCAGCACGCCCGCCTCGGCGAGCGCGAACGCGCCGGTGCAGAAGCTGACCAGCCGGGCGCCCCGGTCCGCGGCCCGGCGGATCGCCGCGATGATCGCCGGATCGGTCGGCACGCCGGTGTCGGGCCGGGCCGGCGCGATGAGCGTGTCCGCCGTGTCGGCGGCCTCGAGCCCGGCGACGCCGGAGAGCGTGAACATGCCCAGGTTCATCCGCACGTCCGGCGTCGCGGCGCAGAGCGTGAAGTCGTACCAGGGCCGGTTCAGCTCGGGCCGCCGCAGCCCGAACAGCTCGGTTGCGACGCCCATCTCGAAGGGATTCGACTCCGCGGTCACGATCGCGACGACCCGGTGAGAGAATTCTTGCGGCATGTGCGATTCCTAGCACTCGTGCCGCCCGCCCGCCAGGCCGACCATGGCAGGCATGAACCCGATCGACCTGACCGAAGTCCTGGCGAGTTTCGACGCCGCCTGGAGCCCGCGGATCGTCACCCGCGTCAACGACTACGACATCCGCCTCGCGCGGTTCGCCGGCGAGCACGTCTGGCACGTCCACGAGGACACCGACGAGTTCTTCCTGGTGCTGGACGGCGAGATCGAGATCGGCCTGCGCGACCCGGCGGAACGGGTCGTGACGCTCAAGAGCGGCCAGGTCTTCGTCGTGCCGAAGGGCACGTTCCACAAGCCGTCGTCGAAGGCGGGCGCGAGCGTGCTCCTGGTCGAGCCGGCGGGCACCCTCTCGGTCGGCGACCAGCACGACGAGGTCCCGGACCACGTCGACGTCACGACCGGCCACCTGGTCTAGCTTCGGGGCATGGCGCTGACCTTCGTGCCCTCGGACCAGGCGTCCTGGGCGGACCTGCAGGCGATCTTCGGCGACCGCGGGGACCCGGCCCGCTGCCGGTGCCAGTACTTCAAGGACACGCCCGCGCAGTGGCGGTCGGGCACCGCGGAAGAGCGCGCCGAGCGGCTCCGGACCCAGACCGCCGGGCACGCGACCGGGCTCGTGGCCTACGTCGACGGCGAGCCCGCCGGGTGGTGTGCGGTCGAGCCGCGCACCGCGTACCGGCGGCTCCTCGGCAGCCACCTCGTCTGGGCCGGCCGCGACGAGGACCCGGCGGACGACGGCGTCTGGGCGGTGACGTGTTTCGTGACCCGCAAGGGCTTCCGGCGGCGCGGCGTGAGCGCCGCGCTGGCCGGGGCGGCGGTCGGCTTCGCGCGCGAACGCGGGGCGCGGGCCGTCGAGGGTTACCCGATGCTCGTCGAGCCGGGGCAGAAGCTCGCCTGGCCCGGCGAGCTGTTCGTCGGCACCTCCGGCGTCTTCGCCGCCGCGGGGTTCACGGAGGTGAGCCGCCCGACCGCGCGGCGGGTGGTCATGCGGCTGACCTGCTGAGTCTCTCCGGAAAACGGCGTACCCTCGGCCGCATGAAACGGACCTCGTTCGCGCAGTGGCCGTGCTCGATCGCGCGCACCATGGATCTGCTGGGGGACTGGTGGACGCCGCTGGTGCTGCGTGACGCCTTCTACGGCGTCCGTCGCTTCGACGAGTTCCAGCAGGCGCTCGGCATCGCCCGCAACACCCTCGCCGACCGGCTCAAGCGGCTGGTCGACGAGGGGTTGCTGGAGAAGGTGGCCTACCAGACCGAGCCGGTGCGCTACGACTACGTGCTCACCGAAAAGGGCCGCGACTTCTACCCGGTGCTGCTCGCGATGACGCGCTGGGGCGACAAGTGGCTCGCCGGCGAGGGCGGCCCGCCGATCACCGTGCACCACCTGGCCTGCGGGCACGACACGCACGCCGAGATCGTCTGCGCCGAGTGCGCCGCGCCGATGACGCCGGACGACACGCGGATGCGCCGCGGCCCCGGCTTCCCGGCCCGGCTGGCGCAGCGCGCGGACGTCGAGGAGCGCTTCGCCCGGCAGGAGTGAGATTGACAGCTGGGTCTACCTACGCAACTATCGTGGTCAGAAGCTCACCGAGAGGAGTGGCGACCACGATGGAGTGGACAGGCGCGCGGTACGCGGACAAGCCGACGGCCGAGGTCTCGACCTGGATCGACGCCGCCCCCGAGGCCGTCTGGCCGGTGGTCTCGGACATCGGGCTGATGCCTTCCCTGAGCTCGGAACTGCAGTCCGTCGAGTGGTGCGACGGCGAGACCCGCCGCAAGTTCGTCGGCCGGAGCAAGCACGACGCGTTCGGCGAGTGGGAGACGACGTCGTACGTCGTCGAGTGCGAAGCGCCGCGGGTGTTCGCCTGGGCCGTGCAGGATCCGGCCGAGCCGAGCTCGGTCTGGAAGTTCACCCTCGAGCCCGACAACGGCGGCACCCGGCTCTCGCAGTGGATGCAGCTGGGGCCGGGCCGGTCCGGGCTGTCGTTCGCCATCGACCGGATGCCCGAGAAGGAACAGAAGATCGTCTTCGTGCGGCTCCGCGAGTTCGAAACCGCGATGACCGGCAACCTCGCCGCGATCAAGGACCGGGTCGAAGGCTCGTGAAGACCGCGACGACGGTCGAGTTCTCCCGCGACACTCCCGTGACGCTGGACTTCGTGCTGGAGGCGGAAAAGCTCGGCCTCGACGTCTGCTGGGTCGCCGAGGCCTGGGGCTCGGACGCGCCGTCCGCGCTCGGCTACCTCGCCGCGCGCACCGACCGGATCCGGCTCGGCTCCGGCATCGTCCAGCTCGGCACGCGCACGCCGGTCGCGATCGCGCAGGCCGCGCTGACGCTCGCCGACCTGTCCGGCGGCCGGTTCGCGCTCGGCCTCGGCCCGTCCGGGCCGCAGGTGATCGAGGGCCTGCACGGCGTCCCGTTCGCCAAGCCGCTGACGCGGATGCGCGAAACCGTCGAAATCATCCGCCAGGCCTTCGCGGGGGAGAAGATCTCCTTCTCCGGCAAGGCTTTCGAGATCCCGCTGCCCGGCGAGACGCGCCCGATGCGGCTGTCGACCGCGCCGAACCCGGACATCCCGATCTACCTGGCCACGCTCTCGCCGAAGCTCCTCGAGCTGACCGGCGAGGTCGCCGACGGCTGGCTCGGCACCAGCTTCGTCCCCGAAGGCGCCGACGCGTACTTCACCCACCTCGACGCCGGGCTCGCGAAGTCGGGCCGCACGCGTGCGGACATCGACGTCTGCCAGGGCGCCGAAGTCGCCTTCGCGGCGAACGAGGACGAGCTGCGCACGATGGTCGGCGGGCGCAAGAAGGAACTCGCGTTCAGCCTCGGCGGGATGGGCTCGGCCACCACGAACTTCTACAACAACGCCTACAGCCGTCAGGGCTGGGCCGACGTCGCCGCCGAGGTCCGCGAGCGCTGGCAGGCCGGGGACCGGGACGGCGCCACCGCGCTCGTCACCGACGAGATGGTGCTCGGCACCACGCTGATCGGCACCGAGGAGATGGTCCGCGCACGCCTGCGCGTCTGGCGTGACACCGGCATCGACACGGTCCGGCTGTACCCGGCCGGCGAGACGCTCGAAGCGCGGCTGGACACCCTCGGCCGCGCGCTCGACCTGCTGAAGCCTGTCGCGAATGGACGGATCGGATAGTCCGGGCAAACCGCTGCGGGACGGCGGCCTTTCGGTCATAGTGAGAACTCGACCGAAGGGGTGGCCATGCGCAAGATCGTGTCGAACCTGTTCCTCTCGCTGGACGGTGTGGTCGAGGCACCCGACAAGTGGTCGCTGCGCTACTGGAACGACGAGATCGGCCGCGCCGTCGGCGGCGGGATGGCGGCGGCCGACGCGATGCTGCTCGGCCGTGTCACCTACGAGGGCTTCGCCGAGGCGTGGCCCGGGCGGACGGTCGAGGACGACGCGGGCGCCGAGTTCATGAACAGCGTCCGCAAGTACGTGCTGTCGTCGACGTTGTCCGAGGTCAGCTGGAACAACTCGACGTTGCTGACCGGCGATCCCGTCGAAGCCGTCCGGGCGTTGAAGGCCGGGGAGGGTGGCGACATCATGACCAGCGGCAGCACCACGGCCGTGCGCTGGCTGCTGGCAGAAGGCCTGGTCGACGAGCTGAACCTGCTGCTGTACCCGATCGTCGTGGGCCGTGGGAAGCGGCTGTTCCCCGAAGAGGGGCCGGGATTCCCGCTGGTGCTCAAGAAGTCGGCCACCTTCGGCAACGGCGTCGTCCAGCTGACCTACGTCCCGGCGTGATCACGCCGTTCCGGATCGACGTCCCCGAAGCCGACCTCGACGACCTGCGCGCACGCCTGCGCCGGACCCGCTGGCCCGAAGAGGAGCCGGTCGAAGACTGGAGCCAGGGCACGCCGCTGGCCGTGCTGCGGGAATACTGCGAATACTGGGCGGCCGGCTACGACTGGCGCCGCGCGGAGGCCCGGCTCAACGGATTTCCGCAGTA
Organism: Amycolatopsis sp. WQ 127309; assembly: GCF_023023025.1. Lineage (NCBI taxonomy): Bacteria > Bacillati > Actinomycetota > Actinomycetes > Pseudonocardiales > Pseudonocardiaceae > Amycolatopsis > Amycolatopsis sp. WQ 127309. The sequence continues at coordinate 811,156 of NZ_CP095481.1, read as the reverse complement.
CCGCACCGAAATCGACGGCCTGGGCCTGCACTTCCTGCACGTGCGTTCGCCGCACCCGGACGCGCTGCCGCTGGTGCTGACGCACGGCTGGCCCGGCTCGATCGTCGAGTTCACCAAGGTGATCGGCCCGCTGACCGACCCGCCGGACCCGGCGGACGCGTTCCACGTCGTCTGCCCGTCGCTGCCGGGTTACGGCTTCAGCGACAAGCCGTCGGCCCCGGGCTGGGGCATCGAGCGGATCGCGGCGGCGTGGGCGGAGCTGATGGCCCGCCTCGGCTACTCCCGCTACGGCGCCCAGGGCGGCGACTGGGGGACGTCGATCACGACGTCACTGGCCCAGCGGGACGCGGCCCACTTGGCGGGCATCCACCTGAACCCGCCGATCGCCGCCCCCGACCCGGCGACGTTCGACGACCTGACCGCTGCCGAGCGAGCCGCGCTGGCGGCGTTGGAGCACGCGCGGCGCTGGGAGGACGGCTACTCGGTCCAGCAGTCGACCCGCCCGCAGACCCTGGGCTACGGCCTGGCCGACTCCCCGGCCGGCCTGTGCGGCTGGCTGCTGGAGAAGTTCCACGCCTGGTCCGACGGCTTCCCCTTCACCCGCGACGAGCTGCTGGACACCATCACGCTCTACTGGCTGACGGGCACGGCGACGTCGTCGGCGCGGCTGTACTGGGAGAGCATCGCCAAGGTCCAGAAGTGGTTCAGCGAGGCCACCGACGACACGGTCGACGTCCCGACGGGCTGTTCGATCTTCCCCGCGGAGATGCCGCGCCCGTCACGCCGGTGGGCGGCGCGGAGGTACACGGACATCCGGCACTGGAACGAGCTGGACCGGGGCGGGCACTTCGCGGCGTTCGAGCAGCCGGAGCTGTTCGTCAACGAGGTGCGGACGTTCTTCCGCCTGGTCCGCTAGCGCTTGAAACCCTTGGGGTCGGCCAGATAGTGGTCCAGGTGCGGATCCTCGTGCAGCTCGGTGAACCCGTCCTCGACGTCCTCCCCGAGTTCACGGCGCAGCCGGGCCAGCGCCGCGCGGACGTCGGCGTTGAAACGCCGGCACCGCGCCTCCCGCCACGGGCCCGGATCCGGTGGGTAGTCCCAGTTCAGCGACTCGTCGTACTGCTCCACGAGGCTGTCCAGCTCCGCGCGCAACCCGGCGCTGATCGGCAGCCGGTCCACGTCCGCCGGGCCGACGCCGGCCCAGAGCACCGCGCCCGAACCCGCGTCGAAGAAGAACCTCAATTCACCCCTCGGGCCTGGCCCTGCCAGAACGGCTCCCGCAGTTTGAACTTCTGGATCTTCCCCGTCGCCGTCCGCGGCAGCTCGTCCAGGAACTCCACCCGCTTCGGGCACTTGTACCCCGCCAGGTACTCGCGGCAGTGCTTGATCAGCTCCTCGGCGGACACGTCCGAACCCGTCACCACCAACGCCGTCACCAGCTCGCCCCACTTCTCGTCCGGGATGCCGATCACCGCGGCCTCCCGCACGGCCGGGTGCGAGCTGAGCGCGTCCTCCACCTCGATCGACGACACGTTCTCGCCGCCCGAGATGATCACGTCCTTCTTGCGGTCCGCGATGGTGAGGTAGCCGTCTTCGAACGAACCGCCGTCACCGGTGTGGAACCAGTTGCCCTCCTGCACCCGCGCGGTCTCGTCGGGGTTCTCCCAGTAGCCGTCGAGGTTGTGGTTCGACTGCGCGAGCACCTCACCGTCGGTGTCGACGGCGATCCGGACGCCCAGCGCGGGCGTGCCGGCGCGGCCCAGCAGCCGGGCCTGCTCGTGCGGGTCCAGGTCGGCCCACTCGCTGCGCATCCGGTTGACCGTCAGCAGCGGCGCCGTCTCGGTGAGGCCGTAGATCTGGATGAACTCCCAGCCCAGCTCAGCCCGCACCCGCTCGATCGTCCGGGTCGGCGGGGGCGCGCCGGCCACGACGATCCGGACGCGGTCGCGGCCCGGGATCTCGCCGTCCCAGCTCGCGGCGCCGTCGAGCGCCGCGCTGACCACCGCGGGCGCGGCGCACAGGATCGTGACGCCGTGCTCCTCGACGCGCCGCAGGATCTCGGTGCCGTCGACCTTGCGCAGCACGATGTGCCGCCCGCCGAGCCCGGTCACCGCGTACGGCATGCCCCAGCCGTTGCAGTGGAACATCGGCAGCGTGTGCAGCAGGACGTCGTTGTCGGTCAACGTCGTGTGCAGCCCGAAGACGGCCGCGTTGAGCCAGATGTTGCGCTGGGTCAGCTGCACGCCCTTCGGCCGCGCCGTGGTGCCGGACGTGTAGTTGATCGTCGCGGTGGCCGACTCGTCACCCGCCCACGGCCGCGGTTCGCCGTCGCCGCCCCAGATCGCGTCGTCGTCGCGGCCCAGCACGAAGACGTGCTTCGCGGTGACCGTGCCGAGCAGGTGTTCCAGCTCGGGGTCGACGATCAGCACCTCCGCGCCGGAGTGCTCCACGATGTAGCTCACCTCGGCCGGCGCGAGCCGGAAGTTCACCGGCACCAGCACCCGGCCCCAGGCCGAGACGCCGAAGAACGACACGAGCAGGCGGGCGGCGTTGTGCGACACCACCGCGACGCGCCCGCCGACCGGCACACCCAGCGCGTCGAGGTGGGCGGCCTGCGCGCGGGCTCGCCGCGCGACCTCGCGGTAGGTGAGCGAACCCCAGCTCGGCGCGGGCTGGTCCGGCTCGTCGACCACCGCGACGCGGTCCGGGTACACCGCCTCGGCGCGGTCGAGGAAGTCCCGGACACCCAGATCGAAGAACACGCGCCGTCCCTTCGTCGCCCCTGACCCGATGATGACTGTTCGCGGGTGCTCGCACCAGTCCGATGTGGTTGGCTGGGTGGGATGTGCGACTCCGGCGTGGGCTCTAGCAACACGTCGCCCAGCGTGCCGTCTCTGAGTTGTACCTGACGTACTCGTGCATGTTCGAGCTTGCCGACGTATGGAAGGGCTGCCCCTTGTAACCGACTTCCGAAGTCCCGGTTCTGTCTCCGACAGCCCAAGAGATGTAGGCCTTCCACTGACACTCACACTGCTTGGTTTCAGCGATCAAAAGGAGCGGTTCGGTGTCTTGGGCAGTGACCTTGTATGGGAAGGTCAAAGGCGTCGTTCGCCACTCGTCATCGCCCCACGTGCGTGGAACGGATGTGGACTGGGTGATCTTGGGCGGGTTCTGATCGAGGTCGACCACCGCAAACTTTCCTTCGGTGCTGCTTCCGCATTCGTTGCTCATGATCTGGCTGGTGAGCGCGGGTTTTCTGTCGGTGACGACGAAGCGGATCCCAGTGATCGTGACCGGCTTGTCATCACGGCCGGTGATGTTGACCATGACCTTGTTCTGATCGAGAGTCGCAAGGTTGTTGGCGTGTGCCCAGCTGGCGTACTTTTCGTCGCTGTCAGCGGCAGTGTCGGTAGGAGGTGCCTGTACGTCTTCGATCTTCTTCGTCGTCGGGCCGAAAGAGGTGCAAGAGCCGAGGTTTTCCGCGACGGCCAGATCGATGGCGTCACCAGGGAAGAACTTTTCCTTGATCACGCCCGGTAGTGGTGACATCCAGGCTACGAGCAGTGCGCCGAGCACGGTGGCGACGACTCCGAGGATCCATTTCTTCGCGCCACTTCCGGCCTTTTCACCAGTAGCGGTGGTAGCTGGCTTCTTGGCGGAGTTGTGCCGCTTTTTGTTGGCCATATCGAGATCCGCATCTTTGCTCAGTCGGCGAGGTCGATGAAGAGTCGTTCACCTGAGTGCTGGTGTGACGAGTGTGGATCGGTGGGTGCGTTGATTCATCCGAATGGCGTACTGGGTGCTGCATCCCGTCTTGCCGGTTGGATGACTGTTCGCGGGTGCTCGCACCAGTCCGATGTGGTTGGCTGGGTGGGATGGACCTGAAGACGGTGGCCGGTGAGCTCTACGGGGGTGACCTCGCGGAGTTCGTCAGCGCGCGCAACGCGGCGGCGAAGACGGCGAAGGCCGAGGGCGACACCGACCTGGCGGCGAAGATCAAGGAGCTGCGGAAGCCGACCACGGCCGCGGCGATCGTCAACCGGCTGGCCCGCGACGACCCGGACGAGCTGCGTGAGCTGGCCGAGCTCGGCGACGAGCTGCGGGACGCGCACACCCGCCTGGCCGGCGACGACCTGCGCGCGCTGGCCCGCCGCCGCGGCGAGCTGGTGCGGCGGATCCTGCACGGCCTGGCCAAGATGAGCGACACCGTCGCGCGGGAGGTCGAGGCGACGCTCGAAGCCGTCGCGGCCGACCCGGACACCGCCGCGCTCGCCTTGGCCGGGTGCCTGACGTCGGTGGCGCACCAGGACACCGACCAGTGGTTCACGCTCGCCGCGACCGCGCCGCCGTCGACCGGCAAGCGCCCGGCGAAGCTGGTGGAAAAGGCCGAACCCGCGAAGGCCAAGCGGACCGAAAAGGCCGAGCGGGCCGAAAAGGACGCCAAGCGCGAGGACGAGGAGCGGGCCGAGCGGGAGCGCGTCCGCGCCGAACGCGAGCGCCTGCGCAAGGAAGCCGCCGAGCTGGCGAAGGAACGTGCGGTGGCCGAGCGCGACCTCGTCCGCACCGAGCGCGCGGCCGAGCAGGCCACGGCCCGCGTCGAAGACCTGCGGGCCCGCCTGGTGGAAGCCGAGGAACGCGCCGAGCGCGCGACGGCCGAGTTCGAGACGGCCAAGGAAGCCTTCGACCAGGCCGACGAAGCCTCCATCGCGGCGAAGGAAGCCGCTGACGACGCGCGCTGATTCCGTGCTACCGTGGGAGTGCGCCCCGGATGGGCCTACGCACGGAGGTAGTGGCTACTCAGCCCCCTGAGATCGACACGTCGGTGTCTCTCGTCTTTTCCCTGCTGTGGGACAAGTGTGCCTCCGTCGTGCCCTCTCACGCCTCCGATCACTCCACATCGGAAGGACCACGCGAGTTTGATCCAGCTCACCACGACCGGTGCCCGCACCGGCCGGAAACACCGCGTCACCTTGGGAGCCCTGCACATCGACGGCCGGCTGGTCGTCGTCGCCTCGGCGATGGGGTTGCCGAAGCACCCCGCCTGGTATCACAATATCCGCAAGAACCCTTTGGTGACCGTGGAAACCGGCACCGAGACGTTCGAGGCGATGGCCGCGATCGCCCCCGACCGTGACGCCCTGTTCGCCAAGGTCGTCGAGCAGCAGCCGGGCTTCGGGGACTACCAGGCCCGCACCACCCGGGTGCTGCCGGTGCTCGTGTTGCACCGCCTCGACCGCCTCGACCGCGTCCGGCGCATGGGCGACTGGATCGTCGAGGTGCACGACTGGCTGCGCACCGAACTGCGGGACCTGCGTGCCCAGCTGGATTCCGGCGAACCGCTGAGCTTCGGCAAGCGCTGTCTCGGTTTCTGCTCGGCCCTCACCCGCCACCACACGGGCGAGGACACGGCGATCTTCCCGATGCTGGCAGCGCAGTTCCCCGCGCTCGCCCCCGCGTTGACGAAGCTCGGCGAGGAACACGTCGTCGTCGCACAGCTGCAGGACCAGATCCAGCGGCTCGTCGACGAGGAGTCCGACCCTGCCCGGCTGCACGCGGAGTTCGACCGGCTGGCGTCTCTTTTGGACACTCACTTCACCTACGAGGAAAGCGTGATCGTCACGGCGTTGAACGCGCTGGCCCCGGCGCCGGGCTGATCAGAGCAGCAGGCCGGCGAGGATCCGGTGGTGCTCGGCCTCCACGTCCGGCGTGGGGCCGAGCACCTGGACGGCCACGTGGTCGGCTCCGGCGTCCACATGGGACCGCAGGCGCTTCGCGATGCTCTCGGGTGTGCCGTGCAGCACGAGGTCGTCGATCAGGCGGTCACTGCCGCCATCGGCGACGTCCGCCTCGGTGTACCCGTGGCGCCGCAGGTTGTTCACGTAGTTGCGCAACCCGAGGTACGGCTCGCGGACGAACGGCCGGCCGATCGCGCGCGCCGCCACCGGGTCCTCGTCGACGACCACTTTCTGTTCCGGCGTCAGGAGTTTGCCCGGGCCCAGCACCGATCGCGCGTGTCGCGTGTGCGCGACCGGCACGAGGTAGGGGACCGCGCCGGCGGTGCGCTCGGCGGCCAGCTTCAGCACGCGGTCGCCGAGCGCCGCGAGAATCCTGGCCTCGACGGGCACACCGGCCGCGTCCAGCCGGTCGAGGTAACCGACGATCTTGTCGTACGGGCTCTGATATTCCGCGACCGACTCGGGGTGCCCGACGCCGACGCCCAGGAGCAAGCGCTTTCCGTACCGGCCCGCCAGCCGGTGGTACGACTCGGCCAGGACCTCCGGCTCGTCGGCCCACATGTTCACGATCGCCGTCGCCACGGTGATCCGCTCGGTCGCGGCCAGGACGTCCTCGACGAACGCGAGGTCGCCGACCGATGCGCTGCCGGTGCCGAACCAGACCGTGCCGTAGCCGAGCTTGTCGGCCGCGACGGCGTGCGCCTTGCGCGTCTCGTCGTCGCGGTGCGGGGCCAGGAACACGCCGAACTCGTTCACTACATTCGCCATACGGCTCAATGTAGCAAATGTAACGTCAGCTCGCGAGGCGGTGCAGCCACTCCCGCAGCAGCTGCCGCTCGGTGGTCGTCAGCTCGTCGACGTCGTCCGCGAGCGCGGTCGACAAAGCGACCGCGAGCGCGCTCGTCGACGACCCCGCGGCCGGGCCGTCGGTGAGCAGCCCGGCCAGCACGGCGTCCCGGACCTGCGTGGACATCGCCAGGTCGCGGGCGCCTTCGGGCTGGGCGATCAGGCTGAGCGTCACTCCGCTGTTCGCCGCCGCGAACTGCCGCGCGGCCTCGGTCGCCTCGACGCGCAGCCGCCCGGCGCGGGCGAGCGGGGTGAACAGCTCGAGCAGCATCGCCTCGGCGCTACTGGTGAGGTTGCACGGCACGCCGGGCTCGATCTGGCCGTAGAGCAGCACGTAGAACGCGGGGTTCTCCAGGCCGTACGCGACGTGCCTGTCCCAGCCCTCGCGGATCCGCGCCACCGGGTCGCCGCCGGTTTCGGGCGCCTGGACGTACTGGGTGAAGCCGTAGTTCACGACGGCGTCGAGCAGGCCCTGCTTGCTGCCGAAGTGGTGGTACAGCGTCGGGGCCTGGACGCCGGCGCGTTCGCAGATCGCGCGCGTCGACACCGCGCCGCCGTCCGCCTCGTGCAGGAGCTGCCCGGCGGCCAGCAGGAGGCGGTCGCGGGTGCTGGTGGCGTTGCTCGATCGTCCGGCCATGTAGCAAGTGTAGCGGCGATCTGTAACGTCAGGCCGTCCCGTCGAGCGCGCGCAGCCGCAGCTGGACCCGGCGCAGGCCGATGAACGCGTCGAGCACGGCCGGGTCGGTCGCGAACGTGGCCGGGCGCACCGATCGGTACCCGTCCAGCAGCGCCTCCCGCAGCTCCGCGCGGTGCGGCAGGTGCGCGAACGCCTCGACCGTCACGGCCAGGTCGTAGGCGTAGTGCCCGTACCCGCAGCCGTCGAAGCCGACCACCGCGACCCGGCCGCGGTGCACCAGGTAGTTCTCCTGGTGCAGGCCGCCGTGGACCAGGCCGAACACGTCGGCGCCGAACCCGAGCGCGGCCCGCACCGCCCGCACCCGCTCCAGCGCGGCGCGGACGTCCTCGCCGGCCAGCGCGACCGCCCGCGCGACGACGGTCGCCGAGAAGCCGTCCACCTGCGCCCGGCCGAACGCGCTGAGGTCGTCGACGCGGCCGCGGTCGAGGCCGTTCATCCGGGCGCCGTGGCGCTGCAGCCGCGCGGTGACCTCGCCCAGCCGGTACAGCTGCGACGCGTTGAGCCGCTCGTCGAGGAACCGGCCCTCGACCCAGTGGCGCAGCACGCAGGTGCGCGGCTCGGGCACGGCCGGATCGGCGACGACGGTGGCCGGCTCCCGGTGCCGCGTCGGCACCGGCCGCGGCACCACCAGGTCCGTTTCCCGGCACAGCGCCGCGAGCCAGGCCACCTCGGCCCGCACCTGCGTGACGCTCGGGCCGTCCGGCCGCTCCACGCGCAGCACGTAGCGGCGGCCGTCCGCGCCGTCGACCCGGAACGTCGTGTTGCGCCCGCGCGCCAACGGCGTCAGCCGCGCCACCGGGACGTCGTAGTCGGTCAACGCCGCTTCGGCGAGCCGGCGCAGCCTGCGCGTGCGGCCCGCGCGGTCGAGTTCGGCGAACGGCCGGAGGTTCGCTTGGAAGTCGGCCATCGACCACGTGGTCAGCTGATCGACCGTTCCGGCTCGCGGGAGTGCGAGACGAGCTCGATCGGCGGCGTGTGGCGGCCGCCGCCGAGCCGCTCGACCCCGCGCAGTCCCTCGACCAGCCGCTCGACCTCGGTGTCCGGCCGCACCCCGAAGCGCATGAACTGGCTGGTCATGCCGATCTTGTTGCCGCACTGGCGCACCAGCAGGTGGTGTTCGGTCAGCAGGTAGTCGCACAATTCGGCGCCGTCGACCGAGCCGGGCAGCTTGACGAGCAGGAAGTTCGCCTGCGACGGGTAGACCGTCAGCTCCGGGAACTGGCTCAGCTGCGAGTTCATCATGAACCGGTCGAGCGCGAGCCGCTTGAGGCTGTCCTCGTACTCCGCGCGGTGCTCGGCGAGCATGAAGATGACGGTCTCGGCCAGCGAGTTCAGGTTCCACTTCGGCAGCGCGGCCGACAGCTTGCGCGTCAGCGCCGGGTTCGACACCTGGTAACCGAAGCGGATCCCGTGCAGCCCGAAGTTCTTCCCGAGGCTCTTCAGCACGATGACGTTCGGCCGCACGACGGCCTCGGCGGCCACCGACGGGTTCATCTCGGCCTCGACGAAGTCGATGAACGACTCGTCGATCACCACGAGGTCGAGGTCTTCCAGGGCATCCATGAACCGGATGACCTCGCGACGTGACAGGTAGCCGCCGTCGGGGTTGTTCGGGTTGCACAGCACCGCGACCCGCGAGCCGCGGCGCTTGATGAACTCGATGTACTCGTCGACGCGCAGCTCGAAGCCGTTCGCTTCCTTCAGCAGGAACATGTCGACGCGCTTGCCGGTTTCCAGCGGCTGGTCGGTCCAGCGGCCGAACGTCGGGATCGGCACCGCGATGCTGGCGTCCACCAGCAGGTGGTCGATCCAGGTGATCAGCTCGGTCGAGCCGTTGGCCAGCGAGATCGTCGAGGGGTTGAGGCGGAGCACGTGCGCCAGCTGCGCGGTGATCGCACCCGCGTCGCTCGGGTAGAACTTGAGGATCGTGCGGAGGTTCCGTTCCAGCTCGCCGAACATCCCGTCGGTCGGGAAGTACGGGTTGCAGGGGATGCAGAAGTCCGCGAGGTCGTCGCCGTGCTGGCCCATCGCCCGCATGACGGAGAAGAACGACGGGCTGTGGGCCTGACTCTGCTGGAAAAGGCCGTTCGTGGTCATGCCGTGCCGCACGTGGTCTCCGTCCGCCGCTTTACCGGCCCCTTGCCTTCCCATCGGAGATACGTACGAATCGGATACCCGGTTCAACGCCGCTCAGCGCGTAAAGCCCGGTGCCGGCCAGCGCGGCCGCCGCCAGGACGGACAACGCGAGCACCGGCAGCGGCGCGGCGAACGGCGAGACGCCGGTGAAGGACTCGACGCCGATCACGGCGGTGAGCACGGCGTCGGCTGCGACCGCGATCTTGACGACACGCAGCCGGTGGGCCTCGGGCCAGCGGGTGAAGGTGAGCAGCCAGGCCAGCCCGGGCAGCACGAGGATCGCGTGCATCGCGACCGCGTGCAGCGGCTTGAGCGAACCGGCGGTCGTGTAGGCCAGCTGCGGATCGCCGCCACGGGCTTCCACCACGCCGCGGGCGATCATCACGGCCCCGGTGGCCAGCGCGACCACCAGCACGAGCAGCCCGGCCCGGACGGCGAGACGCAGGCTCGGCGCGTCCGGCCCGGGTTCCACGAGCGCGGCCGCGGTGAAGCCGATGACGGTCAGGATCAGCACCCCGCCACCCGCGGCGAGGGTCATCGACACGACGTTGTCGAACGGCGTCTCGAAGTCGAAGTGCGACGGCACACCACGCCAGGACTGCATGCTGACCAGGGCGACCTCGACGACGCTGGCGACGCTGAACGCGCCCAGCAGTATCGACCGCCACCGCGGCCGGACGGTGAGGAACGACGTCGCCCAGGCCACCGAGGCCAGCGTCAGGCCGAACGACAGCCCGAAGGTGACGGCCTTGCGCATCGACAGCGGCCCCAGCCACGAGCCGCCGGTGGCGAGGAGCACGATCGCGTGCACGAGGCCGCTCACGAAGAGGACCGCGCCGACGAAGTAGGCGATCCGCTCGGCGCGCCGGCCGTGCTGCCAGACGTCGCGCCGGATCCGGGTCAGTGCGTTCATGCCCCCGAGTCTCGCGCGCCACGGGGGCGCCCCGCGTCGGCCCGGCGTCGACTCCCTGTCGTACGCCGATCTACGTACGGTGGATTCAGAAAGCCGCCGTAAAGAATTACCGGAATTCTTGACCGGAATATTGCCGAATACGGTGTCCGGCGCCACTCGGCAGGCGGATGCGGGGTGGCCGGGGGAGTTCTACTCTTGAATCATGTACATCGCACTGCTGACCTACACAGCGCCCGAGACAGAAGTAGACTACGCGCTCCCGGACCATTCGGACTGGTTGCGCACCCAATTCACGAGAGGAATTTTCCTCGTTTCCGGAAAGGGAACCGGAGCGGCCGACCACGTGATCCTCACCCGCCCGGTACTACGCGGCAAACTCGACGCGGTCCTCGCCAGCGACCCGTTCGTGGTCCAGCGCCTGGCCCGCTACGACGTCATCGAGTTCACCGCCACCCGCACCGCACAGGAGCTACTGGCGATCAACGAGGCCATCGCCTCCTGAGGAGCCACGCCGACGGCCAGGTGGCCCGCAACGACGCCCGCCACCTACCGGCAAACGCCGACGCACGCTCGCGCCTTGCGTCCTCTTTCGCCCAGCCCCACTCGCCTTGCCTGGCCCTGCTCGCCTTGCCTGGCCCTGCTCGCCCGGTCCCCTTGTCCAGCCCCACTCGCGTGGCCCTAGTCGCTCGACCCCACTCGCCCAGCCTGACTCGCGTGGCCCCGCTGGCTCGGCCCCGCTTGCCCGGCTTCACCGGTCCAGCCTCGGTCGCGTGGCTTGCATCCGCGTGGCTTGCTTGCCTGGCCGCACTCGCTCGACCCCACTCGCATGACTTGCTTGCCTGGCGCCGCTTACCTGACTCTGATCGCCCGGCCTCCGCTCACCCCGGCCCCGCTCGCCCCGCTTTGCTCGCCCGCCCACTGCGCCGCAGTTTTGTCGGTCCCCTCCGGTAGCATGGAGACCGGGGGCAGCGCCCATCATCATCGCGCGATTTACCTTGCACCACAACGAAATCTCACGCCGAAGCCCGACGCCACACATCACCCGATTCAGCGATGATCTTCGCACGTGTGTTCGGGTAACGTCGATGGCGTGACCAGAACGATCCGCCCGCCCGGCCGGGGCCGGCTACGAAGACAGCAGTCGGCGAAAGTGCTCCGGCAGCTCCAAAGCGCGTGCTGCCGCTGGCGTAAGCCACGCGAAGTCATCGTGTTCTCCGGGATTGAGCGCCACTTCGCCCGCGCCCGTTTCCTCGGCCGTGTAGAAGATCGCGTGGATCTGCAGCGGCCGTCCCGTGATGTCCGGCCAGGAATCGCGGCCGCGTTCCCCGGTGATCCGCACCGTCAGCCCGGTTTCCTCCGCCGCTTCGCGCACCGCTGTGGCCTCGAAAGGTTCGCCCGGTTCGGCCGTCCCGCCCGGCAGTTCCCAGCGCCCGGCGAGGAAGACGCCGGGCGCGCGGCGGAGAAACAGCACCTCGTCACCGCGGGCGATCCAGCAGTACGCGAGGTGCTTGTGGTCCGTCATGCCCGCGATTCTCGCTCAGTTGGTCTTCGATGTTGGCAGGTGGGCGCCCAGGTACCCGACGTACACCGTGCCCGTGCGATCGGTGTCGTCGAGGAAGTGCAGCCGCGGCGCCGGCGACTTGAAGCGCTCCAGCGCGATGTGGGCGCCGAAGTAGTCGCGCCCCGCCGGGTTCGTCCGCGGGTCGACGCGGAACGTCCGCGCCTGCCGGAGCCGCTCGTTGGTCGTCACGGTGTCCGACTCGGCCAGTGCGATGATGTTGGCGCTGATCAGCGAGCCCGGCTGGCCGGTGCGGGCGAACGCGAGCACGTCCGACAGCTCGGGTCCCGGGTCCAGGCCGGCGTCGAGCAGCGACCGGCGAGCCCGCGCGTACGCGTCGAGCGTGCGGAGCGCGTCCCACGCCTTCCGGCGCCACGCCGCGGCTTTCGGGTGGTGGTCGAGGATCGCCGTCGGCGCGGCTTCGGCCGTGATCTCCAGGTGCTCGAGCGTCGCCGCGGCCGCGCCGATGAGGTCGGCGAAGCTCGGGAAGTCGTCCGGTGGAAGCTCGGCGTCGGCGACCTCGGTGCCCGCGTCGTGGTAGCGGGTCAGCGTGCCGGCCAGCAACCCGTTAGCCCGTCTGAGCTCGTCGCGTTCGGCCTCCACCTCGTCGAAGGCGCGCGTGTAGTCGTCCAGCGCCTCCTGAAGCTGCGCGAGCTGCTCCTGCAGACAGGCGATGTCGGTCGCCGACAGCTCCTCGATGCGGGTGCGGAGCGCCTTCACCTCACGGGTCGCGCGATCCCGTTCTTCCGCGCCGGTCTTGGCCTTCTTACGCAAGATGGTGATCACGCCGCGCGCCTCCGCCAGCTCGCGCTCGGCGCGGTCCAGCTTCTCGGTCACCCCGGTGTCGGGTTCCCGCTCCGGCGCCGCGAACGGGTCCGCCGCGTACCAGGCCCGCACGCTCGGCACATCCGCCCACTCCTCGGGCAGCGGCGTCCGGCCCCGCGTCTGGATGAACCGCGTCATGGCGTCCTCGAGCGCCTGGTCCGCCATCGGGAGGGTCGCTTCCACGAAGTCCGGCAGCTCGTCGCACGGCGGGACGAACAGCCGCGCGCCCAGCGGCACCGCGCAGCCGAGCGGCAGGTGGCTGTTGAGGGTGCGGCGGAAGCGGTCGTCGACGTCGAACACGTTCACCAGCCCCGGCCAGCCCTCGACCGGCGCCGCCGGCGGTTCGGTGAGCACCAGCACCGCCGACGTCCGCCACGGCGCCACCAGCGCCTCGGCGAGCAGATCCGCGACGCGGTCGCACTCCTCGCGGGACCAGCCGTGCATCGAGAGCACCGGCCCGTCGATCGGGATCTCGTCGCTGCCGCTGGCGCCCAGCTCCTCCAAGCCGATCCGCTGCGCCGGCGCTTCGTGGCAACTGCGCCACGGCCGCGTGCACGCCGCCGCCAGCAACCACGCCACGCGGTCCTCGCCGGCGCGGTAGCAGAGCGAAAGCAATACCTGAACGGAGTAGCGGCCTTCGTGGCCGAGCCACGCGAACTTCAGGTCGCACCGGCGCGACCCGCCGTCGTCGGACGAGCCGAGATCGGTGACGGTGTAGTCGTCGTGCTGCCGTTGCCGGCTGATGAGCCTGCTGCGCAACGCGTCCAAGGGGCGTTTCCCCTCGACGGGGACCAGTCCGTGGTGCCAGATCCGGTGCACCCCCACTGGACTCACTCCGTTCGCCGGGAACCGGTACCTCCAGCGAACATAGCGGATCCTGTGACCGTTCGAACGCAGGGTGTCACCTCATTCACGCGTCCAGAGGCAGAACGGATGCCCGGCCGGATCGAAGTAGACGCGGACCTTCTCCTGCGGCTGGAACGCCGAGAGCCCGGCGCCCGCGGCGATGGCGACCGCGCCCGCAGCGTCGAGGTCGTCGACCTCGATGTCGAGGTGCAGCTGCATCTGCTGGGCGCCTTTCGCCTGCGGCCATTCCGGCGGCACGTGGTCGGGCTCCAGCTGGAACGACAGGCCGGGCCCGTCGTCGGCGGGGCGGAGCGTCACCCACTCCGGCTCGTCGGTCTTGATCGACCAGCCGAGCAGGGTCGCGTAGAAGTCGGCCAGCGCGCGTGGATCCCGAGCGCCGAGCACGGTCGAAGTCAGCTTCATGCCTGGTGGCTACCCGCCCGGGCGGTCGATCTACCGTCGGCGTCCCGACGTTGCGCCACGATGATGTCGCGAACACGCGGCGCCGGAAAACGCGACCGCGCGCCGGTGCACCTGCCGAAGACCAGTGCCGGCACGTTAATCGGCAGCAACGCGAACCACAGCGAGCACCAGCACGAACGCCAGCGCGACCCAGGAGTACGTCCATGTGGCCACGGCTGGCGGCCGGACGATCACCCAGGCCGCCACTGCCGGCGTCAGGCCGGACGCGCCGATCGCGACGGCCGTGATCGCGAGGCCGCGTGACATGGTTTCCGTGGGCTCGGTCTTGTCGTGAGGTTTCCGCATGACGGGACTGGCGCCTCCGCGCGTCGTGTTGCCCGGAATACCCCGGTGAGGCCCCGCCTTGCACCCTGGCGCAGGCGTCGTGATCACTGAGGGAGCCGCCATGTCGTCCGAGCACATCCAGGGAACCGTCGCCGACGGGTACGAGTCCGTCCGCGACGAATTCGCCGCCGTCGCGACCGACGAAGGCGGCGACTATGCCGCCCAGCTCGTCGCGCACGTCGCCGGCGAACGCGTCGTCGACCTGTGGACCGGCCCGGAGATCACGGCCGACTCGCTGACCGGCGTGTTCTCCTCCACCAAGGGCGCCGCGCACCTGGTGGTCGCGCTGCTGGTGCAGGACGGCGTGCTGGACCTCGACGAGCGCGTCAGCCACTACTGGCCGGAGTTCGGCGCCGCGGGCAAGGCCGCGATCACGCTGCGGGACCTCCTGGCGCACCGCGCCGGCGTCGTCGGCGCGGACCACGGGTTCACCGCCGAGGAGATCGCCGACGACCGGATCATCGCCGAGCGTCTCGCGCCGCAGAAGCCCTACTGGCGCCCGGGGACGGCGTTCGGCTACCACGCCCTGGTGATCGGCGCCCTGACCGGCGAGGTCGTCCGGCGGGTGACCGGCCGCAGCATCCAGGAGCACTACGAAGAGCGCGTGCGCAAGCCGTACGACCTGGACTTCTACCTGGGCCTGCCCGAGGATCTGGAGCCGCGTTTCCTGACTACGCAGCCGATGCTGCCGACCCCGGAGCAGTTGGCCGCACTCGAGGCGAACGCGACGGGGCCGGACAGCCTCACGGCGATCGCGTTCAACCGCAACCACCCGGAGGCCCCCGAACTGTGGGACCTCCCGAACCTCGAGCAGGTCCGCCAACTGAGCCCGGCCTCGGTGGGCGGAGTGGCATCGGCACGAGGCCTGGCGGGAATGTACGCGGCGGCAATCAGCGGCCCCGAACCCCTCCTGACCCCGGAAACGGCAGCGGACGTAGCCCAGATCCACTCGATCGGCGACGACCTGTCGACACGAGGCCCCAACGCTTTCGGCTTGGGCTTCTCGGTCGTCTCGTACGACTACCCGGTCCTGGGCCAGGGAGCATTCGGCCACAGCGGAGCGGCGGGCTCCCAGGCGTTCGCAGACCCCCGAACAGGCTTGGCGTACGGCTACAACCGCCGCAGGTTCGCCTTCCCGGGCGGCGCGGCCCCGGAGAACACCCGCCTGATCCAAGCGGTCCACACATCGGTGATAGCAAAGCGCGCTTGACCCACAGACGCTACCGACGCTCTCGGCCGCCAAGCCCGGACCACGAAGGCCCAGACTCCGAAGCACGGCCGGGAGCACCGGATCGCCTAGCAACAAAGAAGTCTCCGCTACGCCCACCGACGCCTGCGGGGTATGCCAATCGAGCCCCGTAGGCGTCCGCAGCCGACCATCCCGTGGTCCCGCGATCGGCAAGGCCTCCCGCCATGCAGCCGACAGCCTGCATGCCGAGGGAACGTCAGTGGCTGAGTAGGTTCGCTCGCGTGCACCGCCACCAGCGGCGGTGTCGTGCCCACATGCCCCGCGGCCTGGCCCGGCCAGCGCCAGCGCGACATCGCGCGGGTGGCGGACGCCGCCGTCGGCCCAGACGTGCTTGCCCAGCTCGCGCGCGGCGGCCGCACGCCGGGCAGACCGCTGCGGCCGCCGCAGAGATCCACAAGTCCCGCGCCCGAGCCGCGGCCCGCGGCTCGGGCGCGCGCCCACCCTTCTCGCGCTGCCGTCACTCGACACCATCGCCTGCCGCGCCTGCCGCGCCTGCCGCGCCTGCCGCGCCTGCCGCGCCTGCCGCGCTCGCAGTCGGCGCACCGAGGCGTCGACCAGCCGCGGCCAACCAACGACGCACTAGACCACCTGAGCGCACGCTCAGTCGCACTCCGTGACCGGTGGCACGCGTCGACCCGCATGGCCCCGACCGCCCTAGTCCACTCAGTGGCGATGCACGCGCTGGTCAAAGCCGTTACAGGGTTCACTCGTTAGGACGGTTTGGCGCGCGCGTCTGCCCAGTTCACGCCGATCGGACTGACTTTCCGTAGTGAAAGGCCTCCCGATCACTGCTCCGTTGTGCAACTATTGGTCCGTTCGCGGGGAAGAGGGCCCCGCAGCGAGGGACTCACCGTCACCGGTCAGCGTCCCTATGAAGATCCCCAGGGGAGAGGAGATCGACCATGTCGACGCCCACGGACACCAAGCCCGAAGAAACCCCGGAGCCGGTCGAAAAGGCCGGCCCGGTGGTCCCGCACCCGGAAGCCGACGAGCACGGCTGGGTGCACCTCGGTCACGATCACCCGAAGAGTGACGGACCGGTCATGACGCCGAACTGCGGGTCGCCCTGCTACCAGGTCGCGCGCTGAGCTTCACCGAGCTGTAACCGCCCGCCTGCCGATCTTCGACCGGTAGGCGGGCTTCATTCTGTTACCAGCTGTGCTGTCATAGGAGAGTGCCTGTGACAAACCTGGACCCGTCCGACGTCATCGAGAGGGTCCGCACCCTTCAGAAGGCCGCCACTGACGCGTCTTGCGTGGGTCGCTACCGCGAGGGTGTCAGGTTGCTGCGTCGGGGAATGGGCATGCTCGACTCCATCTACCCGGTGCACGACGAGCACCACACCGACTGGCTGGTCACCCGGATCCGGCTGGCCAGCACCTTGGCGGCGATGTCGACCGAGATCACCGGGGACGTGCCGGCGGGGCTGGCCGGACTGGACGATGTTCGGCTGCTCGTCAGCACCGTGTCGGACTTGGTGCTTCGAGCCGAGCTCAACGGCTCTCTCAACCACAACTACGCCGTGAAGCTCATGACCGTCGGGCGCTACGAAGAGAGCATCAAGTACTTCGACCAGTCGATCGAGCACCACGAGTACCGGTTGGAGAAGGGTCCGAACCCCGAGGCCCGCATGGGCGCGTTCGTCCAGACGCTCTCCACGCGTGGCTGGTCGCACACGAAGCTGGGCAACGTCGGGCAGGCCCGCGAGGACCTGACCCGGTCGATCGAGCTGGCCGAGAAGTACGAGCTGGGCACGGTCGCCGCGGACGTCCGGCGGACTCTGGGGGGCTTGGCCCAGCGCACCGGGGACGTTCCCGAAGCCCTGCGGCTGTACGAGGAGAGTGAACGCACCTACCGCGGCCTGGGCCGAGAGATCCCGGCTCTCCTGCAGCTCGAACAGGCGGAAGCGCTCTTGTCCGCCGGGCTGGCCGAAGAGGCCTCCGGGCACCTCGACGAAGTCCTCGAGCTGATGCGGAATGAGCAGGTGATCACTCGCGAACTGGCGTTCGCGGAGATCCACCGGGCATCGGCCGCTCTGCTCAACGACGAACTCGAACTCGCCCGGCAGATGGCGGCTTCGGCGCGGCGTGGCATGCAGCGTGCGGGGTGCCGGACGTGCACGGCCAACGCGACGATCGTCGGGTTGCACGCGGACACGCGCCAGGCGTTGCGCGAGGACACCGTGCCTTCGGCGTTGCCCACGCGGGCGATCAACACCGCCGAGAAAATGTCGCAACCGCAGCTGGTCGACCAGGCCGCTACCGCTCGGATGCTCGCTGTCCGGCTCGACATCCGGCGGGGGAACCTCAAGCGGGCCGCCGAGACGCTGCAGAAAGTGCCGCGGCCCGGGCAGCTGACTCCGATCGACTACCGGATGCTTCGGCGGCTCTGCCGGGCCGAGCTGGCCGTTGCTCAGGGGAGCCGGGCCAAGGCGCTCACCGAGATCCGGTCCGGGCTGACCGAGCTCGACGCCGTCCGGGATCGGATGGGTGGGCTGGACCTCGTGTCCGGGACCGCGTTGCACGGTCAAGAGCTCGCCGACCTCGCCGTGAAGCTGGTGCTGGAGCGCAATGACGCCCGGCGGCTCTTCGTCTGGCTGGAGCGGACCCGTGCGCAGACCTACCGCTACGAACCGCTCTCCGCCGGGACCGATCCCGAGCTGGCCGCGCGGGTGGCCGAGGTGCGGGGTCTCGGGCAGGCCATCCAGGAGGCCCAGCACGACGGGCACCCGATCGCGGGCCTGCGCGCCAAGTACAACGAACGCCTGCGGGAAGCCCAGCGGCTCGGCTGGCACACCGGGCGCTGGGGCCGGCCGCGGCCGGTGGCCGGGTTGGGCGAAGTCGTCGGGCAGCTCGGCGAGCGGGCCTTGGTCAGCTTCGCCGCCTCCGGGGACGAGCTGGTCGCGGTGGTCGTCGCCGGGGGTGAGTGCCGGCTGGTGCGGCTCGGGTCGGCCGGGGACGCCGCCGAGTCCGCGCGCGTGCTGAACGTCGACCTCGACGCGCTCGCGCCGGACAACCTGCCCGAGCGGCTGGCCGAGGTCGTCATGGTGTCGGCGCGCAAGCAGGCCGACAAGCTCGACGCGCAGCTGATCCAGCCCCTGGAGAAGCTGTTCGGCGACCGTGAGCTCGTCATCGTTCCCACCGGGCCGCTGTACGCCGTGCCGTGGGGCGTGCTGCCGGGGCTGCGGGGCCGGCCGACCGTCGTCGCGCCGTCCGCGACCGCGTGGCTCGCCGCCGAGCGGACGAAGCTGTCTCGCGCCCGCAAGATCGTGCTCGTCCGCGGGCCGGGGCTGGCCGGCGCGCGCGGTGAACTCGAGAAGCTGACCACGCACTACCGCACCGCGACGACGATGACCGGCGCCAAGGCGACCGTGAAGTCCGTGCTGCGCGCGATGGACGGCGCCAAGCTGGCCCACTTCGCCGCCCACGGCGCGCACGAGCCGGAGAACGCGCTCTTCTCGCGCCTCGAGCTCGCCGACGGCGCGCTGTTCGGGCACGAGATGGCCGGATTGCGGCAGCCGCCGCGGCAGGTCGTGTTCGCCGCCTGCGAGCTCGCGCTCAACCGCATCCGGCCGGGCGACGAGGCCCTCGGGTTCGCCAGCGCCCTGCTGGCGAGCGGCTCGCGGACGGTGATCGCGCCCCTGTCCCGCGTCGGCGACCTCGCCTCGGCCGCCGCGATGGACGACTACTACCGGGCCCTCGCGGTCCGCGACAGTCCCGCGCTGGCCCTGGCCGACGCGATCGCGGTCGACCCGTTCCGCCGCCCCTTCGTCTGTCTCGGCGCCGGCTGACGGTCGTTTCGCCCGACGTAGTCAGGTGGATCTGTTCTGTCTGCTTCGGCGCCGGTCGGCAGTGGCCCGGTCCGAGAACCTCGAATTGGCTCTGTGGGCTGGGCCAATCCCGTCTTAGGCTGCCCGGCATGACCAAGCGTCTGCAGCAGGCCTGCGACAACGCCGTCGCGATGTGGACCATCCTCGGCCGGGCTCGTGGCCACGACGTCCGGGAGCACGACGGCTTCGTGGCGATCGACGGCCCGGCCGGCGTGCGGATCATGCTGACCACCCCGGATCCCGGGGAAGACCCGGCGCCGACCGCGAAGACCTACCAGGACGGCGGCCGCGCCCTGATGGTCGAGGATCCCTTCGGCACGCTCGACCTCACGACCATCGGGATGACCGCGCGCTCCCTGCCGGTGATGGTGCGCGAACCGGCGCCCGCGCCCGAGCCCGCCGGTGTCCGCCGTGTCGAGACCGGCGGCGACCTGGTCCGGGCCGGGCGCATCGTCGTGGACGGCTTCCCGCTGGAGCACTACCGGGCCGACGACGTCTTCCCGCCGTCGCTGCTGGAGCAGGACGGTCCGGTCTTCTTCACCCTCGGCGACGCGGGTGCCTGCCTGACCATGGCCCACGGCGGCGTCGGCGGCGCGTACTGGGTGACGACGATGCCGGAGCACCGCTCGAAGGGCATCGGGCGGACGCTGATGCACGCCGTGCTGCGGCAGTTCGACGGCCTGCCCGTGACGTTGACCGCCGCTCGGGCGGGCAAGCCGCTCTACGACTCCCTGGGCTTCACCAGCGTCGGTGACGCGCACTGGTGGAGCTGACGGCACACGGTGGACTCCACCCTGTAGTCGCCCAGTAGGGTGACCCCCGTACGCGGCCAGGTGACGCCGGCAGGTGGAGGTCCTTCGATGGCACGCACGGGCGGTGAGGGCGAACTCCCCTCGGTCGCCGAACTGGTGAACCTCTCGCAGACGAAGCCGCTGATGATCCGCGGTGAACTCGACGCGAAGCTCGCCGAGGAGCTTGCCGCCGAACCCGAAGAGCCCAGACCCGACCCGCTGGCGATCCTCGACGCCGAACTGGCGGCCGAAGACGTCGCTGACGACCGTCCGCTCGACGCCCCGCCGGACGACCGGCCGCGACGTACGCAGCCGTTCGTCATCGGGGCGGTCGCGGCCGTCGCGCTCGGGCTGGCCGCCGTGGTGCTGTTCCAGCCGCACGAGGTCGGCGGGACGGCTGTGCCGCCGCCGGGGGCCGCCGCGCCACCGCCGCCCGCGACCTCCAGCGAGGCCGTCGCGACGTTCAGCGCCTCGGCCGAACCGCCGCCGCTCACCGCCGGGCTGCAGGACACCCCCGTCAAGACGACGAGCCGGCCCGTCGCCGGACGTAAGCCCGCGAACCCGGTGGCGACGTCGTCGACGCCGCCACCGCCCGAGGACCAGTGGCGCGACATGGTGAGCTCGGCGATCAGCTCGTGGCAGCACGGGCACGGCCGCCCCGGTCGCTGACCCGCCCCGCGGTCGTCGGAGCCTTGCGGTGCCGCCGCTGCCTGACGACCGGTGACGCGGTACGGCCGCTGGTCCGCGCCGCGATCATCGGCTCGCCGGAACTTCGCGGCGCTGCCGAAGCTCGGTGGCGCAGCATGGCGACCGGTCGCTGGTTCGCGCCGCGGTCGCTTGTCGGAACCTCGCGCCGCCGCCATCCGCAGGCCGGAGACGCGACCCAGCCGTTGCGGGAGCTGATCCGCGCCAACAGCCGGTCGACTACCACGATTCCCTGTGCTGCAACGCATCGCGGCCGCCCGAGTGTTAACCGGGCGCGGGGCGAAGCGTTACTCAACGGCGTTCTGGTAACGCGCCGATGTTCCGGATGAAACCGTCCGGAAATGGTTCGCCGTTGCACTGATCGGCATGAACTTCGAGCTCGACGGCCTGCACCGGCCGGTGATCGTGGTCGGCGGCGGCCAGGCGGGACTCTCGATGTCCCACTGCCTGACCTCCGCCGGAGTCGGGCACCTCGTGCTCGAACGCGAGCGCGCGGGGCACGAATGGAGGACCCGCCGCTGGGACAGTTTCTGCCTGGTCACGCCGAATTGGCAGTGCCGGCTGCCCGGTTTCCCCTACCCGGGTGATGATCCGGACGGTTTCATGGTCCGGGACGAGATCGTCACCTACCTCGAGTCGTACGTGAAGGCCTTCGACGTCCCGCTGCGCGAGGGCGTCGAAGCGAAGCGGCTGCGGCCGCTGCCCGGCGGCGGGTTCCGGCTGACGACGTCGGCCGGCGAGCTGACCGCCGACCACGTCGTGCTGGCCACTGGCCCGTACCAGGTGCCGTTGAAGCCGCGGCTGGCCGAGCGGTTGCCGGAGCACGTCGTCCAGTTGCACTCGGCCGAGTACCGCAACCCGGCCCAGCTGCCCGACGGCGACGTCCTGGTCGTCGGCACCGGGCAGTCCGGCTGCCAGATCGCCGAAGACCTGCACCTCGCCGGACGCCGCGTGCACCTCGCCGTCGGGTCCGCGCCGCGCGTCGCCCGCCGCTACCGCGGCCGGGACGTCGTGGCCTGGCTTGACGAAATGGGCTACTACGCCCGGGGAATCGACGAGTTCGCCGACGCGGACGCCGTCCGGTTCCGCGCCAACCACTACGTCACCGGACGCGACGGCGGCCACGACATCGACCTCCGCGCGTTCGCCGCCCAGGGCATGCGGCTCTACGGTCGTCTCAGCAGCATCCGAAATGGACAGCTGACGTTCGCCGACGACCTGCGCCGCAACCTCGACGCGGCGGACGCCGTCTCCGAGGGCATCAAGGACTCCATCGACGCCTACATCGCGAAGCGCGGGGTAGCTGCGCCGAGGGAGGACCGCTACAAGCCGGTCTGGGAGCCACAGGGCAGCCGGAAATCCCTCGACGCGGAAGCGCTTTCCGCGGTCGTCTGGAGCACCGGCTTCGGCCGCGACCACCGCTGGATCGACGTCCCGGTCTTCGACGGCAAGGGCTACCCGACGCACCACCGCGGCGTCACCAGCTGCCCCGGCCTGTACTTCCTCGGCCTGCCCTGGCAGCACACCTGGGGTTCCGGCCGGTTCTGCGGTGTCGCCGCCGACGCCGAGTACCTGGCCCGGCGGATCACCGGAGGCGGCCGCGGCGACGTCCGCTGGCTGTCGGGCACGCCGGTCAGCACGTACCCGGCCGACGACGACTGGGTCGCACCGAGGACGGTCGCATGAAGCGCTGGACCAACGACGCCCATCGCCACCTGGGCGTACTGCCGGCGTTCCCGTTCTACGGCGGGCCGCCGGTCGCTCCCGCGATCGGCAGTCGCGCGACGATCGGCGAACTGCTGTCCGACCTCGACCGTGAAGGTACCGAACGCGCGCTGGTGATCCCGAACTACGGCGTCCCGGACCCGGCGATCGCGTTCTCCTTCAACGAGCTTTGCGTCGAGGCGGCGGGCAAGGACGACCGGATCAGCGCCGCGCTGTGGGTGTCGCCGCGAGCCGAAGACGCCGTCCGGACCGACGACGCGTTGAAGCTGGCCGGCGAGGACGGCGTGCGAGCGTTGAAGCTCAGCTTCCTGCTGGGCGGCAAGGCATCCGACCCCACGTGCAAGCTGCAGCTCGACAAGATCTTCGCCACCGCGAGGGAACACGACCTCGTCGTGCACGTCCACACCTCGCCGGGTGCGGCGTCGGACATCGACGAGGTCGGCAAGCTCGTCGACGCTTACGCCGGCGACGTCAAGCTGCACCTCGTCCACTTCGGCGGCGGAATGAGCGGGCACATCAAGCTCGTTGGCGGCCGCTTCTTCGACTGGATCGCCGCCGGGAAACAGGTCTACACCGACCTGTCCTGGGCGATCGGCTTCACGCCGCGCTGGCTCGTCGAGGAGATCTCACGCCGGGGCCTCGGCCACGATCGTGTGCTCTTCGCCTCCGACGAACCGTGGGGCGATCACGAGGGCGAACTCGCCAAGCTGGCCGCCGCGGCCGGCGACGGCGAGCTCGCCGACCTGGTTTTCCGCGGCACGTTCGACGTGCTGTACGGACCGAAGAAAGGGAAATAGACCGATGGCAGAGCTGACCGACACCGAAAAGACCAGCCTCGACGAGATCCCGCACCCGTCGCTGCCGCAGGGCTCCAACCTGTACGGCGGGACCAAGGTCTTCCCGGACTACCAGGCCGAACCCGGCCAGAGCTACTTCACGCTCGTGCACGGCATCGCGCACGAGTCGTCAGTGAGCTTCGTGGCGATCCTGCAGGCGACCCGCGCGCTGCGGAAGGGCTTCGAAGCCGCGATCTACTTCTACGGCCCGGGTTCACTGAACTGCCTGGCCACGCGCGGCTTCCCGACCACCGGCAACGCCGCGTTCCCCGGCGAGCTCAACATCAACGACCAGCTCAAGACGTTCATCGGCGAGGGCGGCAAGGCCTACTGCTGCCGCTTCGGCCTGTCGCTGCACGGCGCACGCGAGGAGGACCTCATCGAGGGCGTCATCCCGACGCACCCGCTGGACGTCCAGGACGCGTTGATCCACTACGCGCGCAAGGGCGCGATCATCAACTCCACCTACATGCTCTAGGGAGCGGTCGTGCGCGTTGGTATCGAAGAGGACCTGGACACCCGCGCCGACATCGCCGTCCGCGGGGTGCGAATGGACGCACCCGTACAGCGCAGCAAGGGCGCCGGGCCGAGCGACGACGGCCACCTGGTGGTCGACGGTGCCAACGCCACGCTGCCGCTGAACCCCGAGAGCCCGTACGTGGTCCGGGACGGCCGCATCTTCCGCGAGACGATCGACCTCGGCCTCAGCGTCGCACCAGTGGACCGTCCGCGGTTCTACGACCTGTCCACGGCGGACGGTGTGCCGTACCGGAAGATCGCCCTGCTGCACGGGAAGGACGTCCTCGCGACGACGGTCGTCCAGACGTGCATCCGGTACGCCGAGGACCAGCGCTGCCGGTTCTGCACCATCGAGGAGTCGCTGCGAGCGGGGTCCACGGTGGCCGCGAAGACGCCGCAGCAGCTCGCGGAGGTCGCCGAGGCGGCAGTGCGGCTCGACGGCGTCCGGCAGATGGTGATGACGACCGGCACTACGTCCGGGCCCGACCGCGGCGCCCGGCACCTCGTGCGCTGCGTCCGCGCGGTGCTCGACGCCGTGCCGGGCCTGCCGATCCAGGTGCAGATCGAGCCGCCGGGCGACCTCGGCGTCCTCGAGGATCTGCGCGACGCCGGGGCGACGTCGATCGGCATCCACGTCGAGTCGCTGGACGACGACGTCCGGCGGCGCTGGATGCCGGGCAAGTCGACGGTGCCGATGGCGGAGTACGAGGCCGCGTGGGCGGAGGCGGTCCGCGTCTTCGGCCGCAACCGCGTCTCGACGTACCTGCTGATCGGCCTCGGTGAGGACCCGGACTCCCTGGTGGAGGGGGCCGGACGGCTCATCGACATGGGCGTCTACCCGTTCGCCGTGCCGATGCGGCCGATGGCCGGGACGCTGGCCCGGCGCGACGGCGCGACCGCACCTTCGCCCGCGCTGGTCGCGGACGTCACCGGCCGCATCGCCGTGTTGCTGCGGGCGGCCGGGATGACCGGCGCCGACCAAGGTGCGGGCTGTGCCGCGTGCGGCGCGTGCGGCCTGCTCAGCGCGGCGGGGGGCTGACGTGGACCACGACATCCTCGCGTTGCTGGGTGACGTCCGCAGCGTCGCGGCGCGTCCGGCGTTCTCGATCGGCGAAGCCGACCACAGTGGACTGACCGCGTACCGCACGTTGCGTCACGAGGCGTTCGTGGCGCGGCAAGGACTCTTCGCCGGGCACGACCTCGACGACCACGACACCGACCCGCGCACCCTGTTCCTGGTGGCGAGGGACGCGGCGGGCGAAGTGCTCGGCGGCGTCCGTCTCGGCCCGGCGACCGACGGTCCGGACCTCGGCTGGTGGCAGGGCGGCCGCTTGGTCGTCGCCCCCGGCTCACCGGCCGGGATCGGCTCCGCGCTGGTCCGCGCGGCCTGCGCGCGGGCCGAAGCCGAAGGGGCGTTGCGGTTCGAGGCGACCGTGCAGACGCGCACTGAGCGGCTGTTCACCCGGCTCGGCTGGCAGCGGGTACGGCCGGTGGCCGTCGCCGGCCACGACCACGTGCTGATGCGCTGGCCGATCGGCCGGATCGCCGCGCTGGCCCGCTCGACCAAGGCCGCGCTCGGCCCGCTGCTGCGAGGGATGACCGGGGTACCCGGCTTCGTCGGTGACGACGGCGTCCCGCTGCCGGGCACCGACGTCGTCGCGGCCTGCGACGCGATCATCCCGTCGATGGTCGATCGCGACCCGGAATGGGCGGGCTGGTGCTCGGTCCTGGTCAACCTCAACGACCTCGCCGCGATGGGCGCCACGCCGACCGGCCTGCTCGACGCGCTGGGTGCGCGTGACGCGTCCTTCGCCGCGCGAGTCCTCGGTGGACTGCGGAAGGCGAGCGAGGCGTACGGCGTCCCGGTGCTCGGCGGCCACACCCAGTTCGGCGTCCCGGCTTCGCTGTCGGTCACGGCGCTGGGCCGCACCACCGACCCGGTGCCCGGGGGTGGCGGCAAGCCGGGTGAGCGTGTCTGGCTTACCGCCGATCTCGCCGGCGGCTGGCGGCCCGGCTACACCGGACGTCAATGGGACTCGACGAGCTTCCGCCGCACGCCCGAGCTGCGCGAACTGCTCGGCTCGGTCGCGAAGGCGCGCCCGGCGGCGGCCAAGGACGTCTCGATGGCCGGCATCGCGGGCACCCTCGGCATGCTCGCCGAAGCGTCCGGCTGCGGCGCGGTCCTGGACGTCGACAAGGTGCCACGGCCGCGCGGAGCGTCCACAGGGGACTGGCTGACCTGCTTCCCCGGCTTCGCGATGCTCACCGCCGGCACGCCCGCGCCCGCCGGGCCGGCGGTCACCGCGGACTGCGGCGAACTGGTCGCGGGCACCGGCGTCACGCTGCGCTGGCCCGACGGCGAACGGACGCCCGCCATCGACGGCGGCGTCACCGGATTGGGGAACTCATGACGACACTCAGGATGGCTGCGGTCGCCGCGCCGTTCGACCGAGACCTCGAAGGCGACTTCGCGCGCATCGAGAAGCTGATCGGCGAGGCGAAGGCCGAGGGCGTGCGGCTGCTGGCGCTGCCGGAGGCGGCCCTTGGCGGCTATCTCGCCAACCTGGACGGCGGCGCCGAAGGGCCGCCCGCACTTGACGTCGACGGTCCGGAAGTGAAGCGGCTGGCCGCGCTGGCCGGCGACCTCGTCGTCACGGCGGGGTACTGCGAACTCGCCGGCGGCCGCCGCTACAACTCGGCCGTCTGCGTGACCGGCGACGGCGTCCTCGGGAACCACCGCAAGGTCCACCAGCCGCTGGCCGAAAACGCCAGTTACGGCGCCGGCCGCGGGTTCGCGGCGTTCGACACGCCGATCGGGCGCCTGGGCATGATGATCTGTTACGACAAGGCTTTCCCCGAATCCGCGCGGGCGCTCGCGCTGGACGGCGCCGAGGTCGTCGTCTGCATGAGCGCCTGGCCCGGCAGCCGCACCAACGCGGCCGCCGACCTCGCGCAGGACCGCTGGAAACGGCGGTTCGACCTCTTCGACCGGGCCCGCGCGCTGGAGAACCAGATCGTCTGGGTCTCGGCCAACCAGTCCGGCACCTTCGGCGACCTGCGGTTCGTGGCCGGGGCGAAGATCGTCGACCCGGGCGGCGAGATCGTCGCCGACACCGGCGTCGCCGAAGGGATGGCGATCGCCGAGATCGACGTCCAGGCCGCGCTCGCGACCGCGCGCCGGTCGATGGGGCACCTGGCGGACAGACGCCCGGATGCCTACCCCGTTAGTGTCCCGTGAATGGGGCAGATCCGGATCGCCGCCGTCGCCGCGCACTTCGGCCGCGACCTCGACTTCGACCTGCAGCGCATCGCGACGCTGATCGACCACGCGCGCTCGGCCGGCGCCGCGCTGCTGGTGCTGCCGGACGCGGCCCTCGGCGGTTACCTCGCCGACCTGCGCCATCCGGACCCGGAGGCGCTCCCGCCGGCCCTCGACCCCGACTGTCCGGAACTGAAGACGATCCAGTCGCTCGCCGCGGAGATGGTCGTGTGCGTCGGTTACTGCGAAGCCGACGGGCCGCGGCGCTACAACTCCGCGGTGTGCGTCACGGGTGACGGCGTGCTCGGCCGGCACCGCAAGGTCCACCAGCCGCCAGGGGAGAGCATCGCGTACGAACCGGGCGCCGAGTTCGCCGCGTTCGACACGCCGGTCGGGCGGGTCGGCATGCTGATCGACTACGACAAGACGTTCCCCGAGTCGGCCCGCTCGCTGGCGGTCGACGGCGCGGACATCGTCGCCTGCCTGAGCGCGTGGCCGACCAGCATCACCAACCGCGCGCCGCGGATGGCGCAGGACCGCCAGTCGCGGCTGTTCGACCTCTACGACCAGGCGCGCGCCGCGGAGAACCAGGTCGTGCTCGTGTCGTCCAACCAGACCGGCGCGATGGGCGGCATGCGGTTCCTCGGCCAGGCCAAGGTCGTCGGCCCAGGCGGCGAGATCCTCGCGCGGACCTGGTCCAAGGCCGGCATCGCGGTCGCCGAACTCGACGTCGAACAAGAACTCGCGAACGCCCGCCGTGTGCTGCACCACCTGGGGGAACGGAAACCCGAGGTCTACCGGGAGGCCTGATGCGCATCGCCCTGCTGAGCTACTCGACCAAACCCCGCGGCGGCGTCGTGCACACGCTCGCGCTGGCCGAAGCCCTCGCGGCGCTCGGCGAGGACGTCACGGTGTGGACGCTCGGCCGCGGCGGCGACGCGGGGTTCTTCCGGCCGGTGGACCCCGCTGTCCGATTGTCGATCGTGCCCTTCCCGGACGTCCCCGGCGAGAGCGTCGGCGCGCGGATCCTGCGCTCGATCGCGGTGCTGCGCGCGGCATTCACGCCGGACGCGTACGACGTCGTGCACGCGCAGGACTGCATCAGCGCGAACGCCGTCGACGCTTGCGTCCGGACGATCCACCACCTCGACACCTTCACCACGCCGGAGCTGGCGGCCTGCCACGAACGCGCGATCGTCCGGCCGTACGCGCACGTCTGCGTGTCGGAGTCCGTGGCCGCCGAGGTGCGCGACGGCTGGGGCATCGAGGCGACCGTGATCCCCAACGGCGTCGACTACGACCGGTTCGCCAACGCCCGCCCCGATACCGGCCGAGGACGTTATGTCTTGGCGGTGGGAGGGATCGAGCCGCGCAAGGGCTCGCTGGACCTGCTGGAGGCGTACGCGCTGCTGGCCGAACCGGACGTCCGCCTGGTCATCGCGGGCGGCGAGACGCTCTTCGACTATCGCGAGTACCGCACTCGCTGGGAGAAACGCGCCGCCGAACTGGGCGTCGAGCCGGAGGTGCTGGGCCCGGTCGAGCACGACGAGCTGCCGTCGCTGATGGCGTCCGCCGCGGTGTTCGCCTTCCCGTCGACCAAGGAAGGCTTCGGGCTGGCCGCGATGGAGGCACTGGCCGCCGGGGTGCCGGTGGTGACGCGTGACCTGCCCGTGCTGCGCGAAGTCTTCGGCGAGGTGGCCCGCTTCGCCGTCGACCCGCCCGGTTTCGCCCGGGAGCTGCGGACCGCGATGGCGGGGGGTGATCCGGCGCCGGGCCGCGCGCTGGCGCAGCGGTACACGTGGCCGGCGGCCGCGGCAGCGCACCGGACGTTCTACCGCTCCCTGCTCAGCGGCGGCGCTTGAAGTACGCCGCGGCGTCCGCGCGGAACATCAGCGTGAACCCGGCCATCGACAGGCCCAGCACGAGCAGGAACGCCAGGCCCCGCACCAGGTCGCCGGTATCGCGGGCGGACGCGGCGAAGAGCGCGAATAGCTGCAGCACGACGTCGAGGACGCCCAGCGCGCCGGCGATCGCGAGCACGACGCGCGCCCACCCGGCACCGCGGAACACGCCGTACACCAGTGACGCCCACAGGCCGGCCGCGACCACGAACGCGAGCACCGCGACCGGCGCCGGCAACGTCGTCGCCAGCAATGCGTCGCGCTCGCCGGTCCCGCCGGCGCCGGCGCCCGGCGTGGCGTGCCCGCCCAGCAGCCGGCCGAGCAGCGAACCGAGGAACCAGCACGCCGTCGCGCCCCACCACGCGAAGGCCGCGCGCCGGACCGGTGCGGGCGGCTCGGACATAACGGCAGCGTAGGCGCGGGAACCCAGGTAACGGGACCGCCGCGACCCGAACCGTTATGCACGCGGCGGAACACTGGGGTGCTATAAATCGCTACCCCCGGCGGGGCCGTGTGGTCGTAGGCGGCCGCGCCCGGTGCCGCTAGGGTGATCGCCTGCAAGGTGCCGCTGAACGGGAGAATCCGGTGACCGCCGACTCATCGTGGGATCCCCGCACCCGCTTGCGCGTGCTGCTGATCGAGGACGACGACGGCGACGCGCTGCTGGTCGACGAGATGCTCGCCGACACCTCCGTGCCGGTCGCGCTCGAACGCGTCGAGACCCTTTCCGCGGCCCTGGCCGCGCCGCTGACCGCCGACTGCGTCCTGCTCGACCTCCAGCTGCCCGACGCGAGGGGGCTCGGCGGGCTCACCCGCCTCGCCCAGCACGCGCCCGGCGTCGCGGTCGTCGTGCTGACCGGCCAGCACGACCAGGCCACCGGCGTCGCCGCGGTCGCCGCCGGCGCGCAGGACTACCTCGTCAAGGACCAGGTCGACGGGCCGCTGCTGGTGAAGGCCCTGCGCTTCGCCCGCGAACGCAAGCGCGCCGAGCAGGTCGAGCAGCAGTTCCTCCAGCAGCAGCTGCTCGCCCGCGAGAACGCCCGGCTCGAGCGCGGCCTGCTGCCCAGCCCGCTGCTGCGCGACCCGCACCTCGAACTCGCTTCCCGCTACCGGCCCGGCCGCAACGGCTCCCTGCTCGGCGGCGACTTCTACGACGCCATCGAGCTCACCGACGGCAGTCTCAACATGATCATCGGCGACGTCTGCGGCCACGGCCCGGACGAGGCCGCGCTCGGCGTCGCGCTGCGGATCGCGTGGCGCTCGCTGGTGATGGCCGGCCTGCCGATGCCCGACGTGCTGAGCATGGTCGAGCGGGTCCTGGTGCACGAGCGGATCGAGCCGCTGTTCGCGACGGTCTGCATGGTCGTCGTCGCGCCGGACCGAAGATCCCTGCGCCTGTCGCTGGCGGGGCACCTGCCGCCGCTGCTGCTCACCCCCGGCGACGGGCACCTGCTCTCCGGCGAACGCCTCGGCGTCCCGCTCGGCGTCGTCGAGGGCACGAAATGGGAGGCCCTCGACGTGCCGCTGGACCCCGGCTGGTCACTGCTGCTCTACACCGACGGCGTGTTCGAAGGCCGCGTCGGCGCCGGGTCCGAACGGCTCGGCCACGAGCGGATGGCCGAGCTCGTGCTCGACATCCGCCACCAGGACGGCCTCCACGGCCGCGCCCTCCTCGACGAACTGATCGCCCGCGCCGAACGCCTCAACTCCGGCCCGCTGGACGACGACGTCGCCCTCGCCCTGCTCAACCACATCCCCGGGGAGACCGGCCGATGACCGGGACCGTGCGCGGCTGGCCGATCCGCCGCTGGCTGACCCTGCTCGCCGTGACCGAGGCCGTGCTGCTGCTCGCGGCCCTGGCCGGCGGCGGGATCGCGTTGAACAACCTCACCGACGCCCGCAACCGCCTGCTCGACGTCATCGGCTCCCAGCGGCTCGCCGCCATCCAGCTGTCGACGGCCATGCTGAACCAGGAGACCGGCGTCCGCGGTTACCAGCTCGGCCGGCAGCCGGACTTCCTCACGCCCTACACCGACGGCGTCCGCTCGCAGGCCGACGCCGTCAGCCAGCTGCGGCAGCTCGGGGCCACGCCGGGCACGCAGATCGGCGACGACCTCGACCGCGTGCAGCGGGCCGCGTCGGCCTGGCAGGCGACGATCGCGCCCACCATCGCCCCGGCCGCGCCCGCGGTCACCCCGGCGCAGGCCGACCGCAGCCGTACCCAGTTCGACGCCGTGCGCGGCGCCCTCGACGCCCAGGCCGCTCACCTCACGACGCTGCGTGGCGAAGGCCGCGCCGACCTCGACAGCGCGGCGACCTTCCTGACCGCGATGCTCGTCGCCGTCGCCGTGCTCATCCTGCTGCTGTTCGTCCTGCTGTTCCTGGGGCTGCGGCGCGTCATCACGCGGCCCATCCTGCGGCTGGCCGGCGAGGTCCGGCACGTCGCCGACCAGGACATCCACCGGCCGGTCCGCGGTGACGGGCCGATCGAGCTCGTCCAGCTCGGCAGTGACGTCGAGGCCATGCGGCAGCGGATCCTCGACGAGGTGGCCGAGCTGGAGCGGGCGCACGCGCTCCTGGACCGGCGGACGCACGAGCTGGAGCGGTCCAACGCCGACCTGGAGCAGTTCGCGTACGTCGCTTCGCACGACCTCCAGGAGCCGCTGCGGAAGGTGGCCAGCTTCTGCCAGCTGCTGCAACGGCGGTACACGGGCCTGCTCGACGAGCGCGGCGAGCAGTACATCGAGTACGCCGTCGACGGCGCCAAGCGCATGCAGGGCCTGATCAACGATCTCCTGTCGTTCTCCCGCGTCGGCCGGAAGCCGGGGGAGCACGTCGTGGTCCCCGCGGGCGAACTGGTCGACGGCGCGCTCGCGAACCTCGAAGTCGCCCTCTCGCTCAACCGCGGCAAGGTGACCCACGACGACCTGCCCGACGTCCGCGTCGAGCCGGCGCTGCTGACGGCCGTCTTCCAGAACCTCATCGGCAACGCGCTGAAGTTCCACGGCGAGGTGCCGCCGGAGGTGCGCGTCACCGCCGACCGCGACGGCGACGACTGGGTGTTCGCGGTGCGGGACAACGGGATCGGCATCGAAGCCGAGTACGCCGACCGGGTCTTCGCACTGTTCCAGCGGCTGCACTCCCGCAGCGCCTACCCGGGCACGGGCATCGGGCTGGCCATGTGCCGCCGGATCGTCGAGTACCACGGTGGCCGGATCTGGCTCGACACCGAAGCCGGTGCCGAGGGTGCCACTTTCCGCTTCACCCTGCCCGCTCGGCTCGAGCGCGGCGCAGAGGAAAACGAGGACGCATGACCGAGGCCCTGCCCCCGATCGACATCCTGCTCGTCGAGGACGACCCCGGCGACGTGCTGATGACCCAGGAAGCGTTCGAGCACCACAAGATCCGCAACGCCCTGCACGTCGCGAGCGACGGCGTCGAAGCGCTTCGCTTCCTGCACCGCGAGGGCCCGTTCGCCGACGCGCCGCGGCCGGGGCTGATCCTGCTCGACCTCAACCTGCCCCGCAAGGACGGGCGCGAGGTCCTCGGCGAGATCAAGCAGGACCCGGCGCTGCGGACCATCCCGGTGGTCGTGCTGACGACGTCGGAGGCGGAGGAGGACATCCTGCGCAGCTACGACCTGCACGCCAACGCCTACGTCACCAAGCCGGTCGACTTCGAGAAGTTCGTCGAGGTGGTCCGGCAGATCGACGACTTCTGGGTCACCGTGGTGCAGTTGCCGCACCGCTGACGCGGGCGTTGGCGCCGGGGCGCGGATTGGGGCACGATAAGTGGCCGTGAGCCCTTCACCCCGGGATCTCCCCGCCACCGAGCTGGCGGCCACGCTCGACTGGCGCGGCCAGGCCGCCGTGCTCCGCGTGGCGGGCGAAATCGACCTGCTCAGCGCACCGGACTTCGAGGAAGTCGTCGACACCGTGCTCGCCGAAGGCCCCGAAGTGCTGGTGGTCGACCTGCGAGCGGTGACGTTCTTCTGTTCGGCGGGCCTGCAGGTGCTCGCGGCCGCGCACCGCAAACTGGCGGAGCACGCGTTGCGGGTTGTCAGTGATTCGCCGGTGACGTCGGGACCGCTGACGACCACCGGGCTCGACACGTGGATCGGCGTCCACCCGACGGTCGACGAAGCCCTCCGGAAGTGACGGGCACCGCGAGCCCCGGGCCGGGCAGAAAGGCGAACCCGATGCACGAATCCGCCGGGTCGGCGGCCCCGTTCCGCTGTCACGGCGTGGCTGCCGCACCTGAGGCGTTGCGGCGCCTGCGGCACGACCTCACGGCGTGGGCCCTGGCCGCGGGCGTCGAGCCGGCCCGGGCCCAGGACATCGCGCTGGCGAGCTACGAGGCGCTGGCCAACGTGGCCGACCACGCGTACCACGGCTCGGGCTCCGGCCTGGTCGACCTCGACGCAGCGATCCACGCCGACCGCGTCGAGGTGGTCATCACGGACCACGGCCAGTGGCGCACGCCGGTCCCCGATCCCCGCCCGGTTTCGTTGCGGGGCCGGGGGTTGATGTTGCTGCGGGCGAGCGCAGACCGGGCGGACATCGCGTCCGGCGAGGACGGGACTGTGGTGACTCTAGCCTGGGATCTGGACCCAGTGCGTCCGTAACTCTCCGCCTTTCGCCCGATCGTGTGATGAACGGGTGTTCGATCCTGAGCTAGTGTTCATGGTGTGGACGACGACCGGATGTGGCAGGCAGACGCGGTGGCATTAGCCGACCGCGTCGATGAGTTGGTGACCCGGATCCGTTGTGCGGAAGCGGAACTGGGCGCGGCGCTGGTCGAGATCGAGCGCCGCGGCGTAGACGAGCTGTTCGGATACCGTTCAGTGGCGAGCTTTCTGGCAGACCGGGCGGACATTTCCGCTGGTGTGGCAGGAAAGCTGATGCGGCGGGCGCGAGAGTTGAACGCGGATCCCGCGCTGGCCCCTGCCGCCGCCGCGGCGGCCCGTGAAGGCCGGCTAAGCAACCCGGCGATCAACACGATCCTCGACACGGTGCGTCAGATCCCAGACGAGTATCGAGCGGATGCCGAACGCGAACTGGTGACGCTGGCCAGGACCGCGGGCCGAAGACAGGTGGCCGTGTTGGGCGCGCACCTGCTGGGCCGCTTCATCCCGGACGCCACGTCTCCGCCTACTCCCGAGCGCCAGTTGTCGTTGCGGCGCAAAAGAACCGGCGTCTGGGAGCTACGCGGTCGATTCGACGACGAGACCGGCACTCGAGCCCATGCAATGCTGGATTCCCTGACCGAGCGCCGATCCGACAACCCCCGCTCTCCAAGGGAACGTTTCGGCGACGCGTTCTCGGACGTGATCGACCTGGCTCTGAACTCTCTCGAACTCCCGCGCCAGTCCGGCCGACGAGCCCTCACGCGCGTGACGGTATCCATCGCGGGCCGGAAATCCGGCACTGGCTTGACCTGTCTGGACGACGCAGGCGAGATCCCGGCAGCGGATGCCCTGATCCACGCGTGCGACGGCAGCACCATCTCCGCGGTACCGGACGGCGAGAGCGAGTCCCAGGACCCGAGCCGCCTCCGGCGCTTGATGACGGCGGGACTTCGCCGAGCCCTGCACTTGCATGGCCGAGGCTGCGCGTTCGGTGGTTGCCACCGACCACCCCGCCAGTGCCAGGGCCACCACATCCGACAGCAGTCCGAGGACGGCCCGGCGAGCTGGGAAAGTCCGGTCCAGCTGTGTGGCTACCACCACCGTCTGCTGCACGGGTTGGGCTGGCAGATCCACATCACCCCGGACGGCCTGGCGGAGTCCACCCCGCCGACGTCCCACGACCGACGCCGAAAACCCGATCGCAACAACGTCGACAGCCCACTGCCCAGGGCGGCCTGATCAGTGGTGAGTGCCCGGACGCAGGCGGGTCCGCGGCCGATCAGCTGACCGTGCCAGGAGTCACTCGCCGGTCTCGATGTTGATTTGAGTCGACACGGCAGCCGACCGTCCGCGCCCTGAACAGCAAGACGGGCTCGCGGCCAACCCCGGCCACGAGCCCGTCAAGCACCACAAACTACCGATGTGCTACGGCCCCGGTCTTCGGGTCGAGCGTCAGCTTCGACGCCTGAGGCCACCAGAAGTTGAACATGTTGGACATCGAATTGGCCCGTGAATCGTACGAACTGTCGCCGATGCGGCCGGCGAACCAGTTGTCCTCGATGAACTTCAGCACCGAGGTCTGGTCCGTCAGCGTGTGGTCGACGTGGTTCACCTTGCTGTACGGGGAAATCACCATCAACGGAAGCCGCGGGCCGTAGCCGCAGCGGTCCGCGTAGCCGCCCAGTGTCGTCTTCTTCGCGGTGCAGACGGCCTGGTCCTGCGAAGCGTCGTGAGAGCCGTTGATCACCGGGGACGAGACGTGGTCGTACCAGCCGTCCGAGTCGTCGTACGCCAGGACGATCGCCGTCGAGCGCCAGTCGGGGGACTGCTGGATCTTGTTGACTTCGTTGACCACGAACTGCTGTTCGTCCAGCGGGTCCGAGTAGCCCGCGTGACCGTCCTGGTACTCCGGGGCCTTCAGGAAGCTCACCGCGGGCATCGAGCCGGCCTGCAGGGAGTCGTTGAAGTCCGCGACGTCGTACTGGTGGTTCGCGCGGTCCGTCTGGCCGATCGCCTGGACCGACGACGGCGGCAGGTGCTTCGGGTTCGCCGTCGACGGGTAGTACTGGAACGGCTCGTGGTGCGGGCTGTAGTCCACCGCCGCCGCGCCGCCGATGTTGGCGTGCGTGGCGCCGCAGACCGCGTAACCGTTGGCCGAACCGGTCGGGCGGAAGCCGCCCTGGAACCAGCCCCACGTCACGTGGCGCTGGTTGAGCAGGTCGCCGACGTTGCGGCCGTGCATGGTCGCCAGGTTGTCCGTGCTCGTGTGGTTCTTGTCCGAGCAGTCGTCCCAGGCCGGGTCCGGGTCGTTGATCATCGTGCCGACGCCGTTCGCGTCCGGCGACTGGACCGCGTACGCGTCGCTGACCGGCTCGTGCGTCACCGGGTTCACGGCCTGGACGCCGTGCGTGTTGCCCGAGACGAGGTTGATCGCGCCCGGGGTCGACGGTCCGAAGTTCGCGTCGAACGAGTTGTCGTTCAACGAGTAGTGCTGCGCGTAGTTCCACATGCCCGTGACGGTGTTGCCGTCGAAGTAGTCCATCACCAGGCCGGGCTCGCCGAACAGCACCGGCTGGCCGGTGCACTTGTCCGTCTCGGTCTTCTCGACGAACTTGTCCATCTTGCCGCCGTTGAAGGCGGCTTGCTCCGCGCCGTAGTTGTGGTTCTGGTCGCAGGTCAGCGCCTGCTCGTGGGTGAGCCGTTTCGGGTTGTACGCGTTCGGGTTGTCGGCTAGCAGCTTGTGGTCCAGGCCGTTGACCTTCGGGGTGTTGCGCGCGGCCTGGAACGGCGTGCCGTCCGTGTTCGCCGCGTTCGGGTAGGTGCCGAAGTAGTGGTCGAAGGCGATGTTCTCGCCGAAGATGACCACGACGTGCTTGATCGGCGTCGAGGTGGGGATCCACTGCGCCGGGTAAGGGTGCAGCGGCTGGGCTTCCGCGGTGGTCGCCGCGGAACCGGTGGCGACGGCCAGCACGGCGACCGAGGCGAGTGCCCCGGCGCCGAGCAGGCCGCGTCGCCGCCGGCGGGGTCGGGTGTCCACTTCGGATTCCTCCTGGTGTTTCGTGTTGGTGGGGAACGGTGTCAGGTCAGTAGTGCGCGGCCGTAGTGGTCGTCCGGGCCTGTGACGCCCGGCAGCGCGAAGAAGTAGCCGCCGCCGAACGGGGAGATGTAGTCGGTCAGCGGCTCGTCGGCCAGCCGGGTCTGGACCGCCTCGAACTGGCGCTCCAGGTCCTGCTGGTAGCAGACGAACATCAGGCCCATGTCGAGGTTGCCGTTGCTGTCGACGCCGCGGTCGTAGTTCACGGCGCGCCGCAGGATCCGGCTGTTGTCGGTCTCGGGGGTGCGCGGGTTGGCCTTGCGGATGTGGCTGGTCAGCGGGATCACCGTGCCGATCGGGTCGTCGGCGTAGCGGGGGACGTCCTTCTCGTCGGTGCCGTCGAGCGGCGCTCCGGTGTCGCGGCGGCGGCCGAACATGTTCTCCTGCTCGGCCAGTGAAACCCGGTCCCAGAACTCCACCAGCATCCGGATCAGCCGGACGACCTGGTAGCTGCCACCCGCGGCCCACGCGGGTTCGCCGGCTCCGGTCGTCCACAAGAGGCTGTCCAGATCCGACCCCTCCGGGTTCGCGGTGCCGTCTTTGAAGCCCATCAGGTTCCGCGGCGTGCCGGACGGCCGCGGCGGTGAGCTGAAGCCGTTCAGCCGCCAGCGCAGCTGCATGCCGCCGCGGGTGGCGCGGGTGATGTCGCGCAGGGCGTGCAGCACCGTGTCGTTGGCGTTGGCCGAAAGGGTCAGGCTGAGGTCGCCGTGGCACTGCGCCGGTTCGAGGGCGTCGTTCGGGAACGTCGTCATCGGCTTCAGCTTGGCGGGCTTGAGCTTCGCCAGGCCGTAGCGGTCGTCGAACAGCGATGATCCGACGCCGAGGATCACGCCCAGGTCGCCACCCGGCACGACCGGGCCCAGCACTCCCGAGTCGGCGGGCGGTCCGGTGATGCCGAGTGCGGCCGGCGCGCCACCGCCGGTGAGGAACCGGGTCCGGTCGGTGATGGCGCGGAACAGGTCGGTCAGCTCGGCCTTCGACTCCGCGACGACATCGAACGAGGCGACGACCGTCTGGGTCGGGGGCTGCCGCAGGATCGCGGCCTGGTTGGCGCCGTGGAAGGGAACGGGCGACGTGCTGTCGGTGACGGCGGCGGACGCCCCGAGCCCGGCCCCGGCGGCCACGGTCAGGCCGGCGCCCATCGCGGCCCGGCGCAGGAACGAACGCCGAGGCAGTCCACCGGCTGGGTGCGGCACGGGACAACGAGGCTGGTCGGTCACAGGACCCTCCTCGGTTCGGTGCTGGCGGTGATCGGCATCGGCAGGACCGCGGCGGTCGGGTGCGGGACGGGACAGCGAGGCTGGTGGGTCACGGGACCCTCCTCGGCTCGACGTCCGTAGTGATCGGTGTCGGCAGGTCTGCGGCGGTGGGGTGCGGCATGGGACAGGGAGGTTGGTCGGTCACGGGACCCTCCTCGGTTCGACGCCGGTGGTGATCGGTGTTGGCAGGTCCGCGGCGGTGGGGTGCGGCATGGGACAGGGAGGTTGGTGGGTCACGAGACCCTCCCCGGTTCGGCGCGGGCGGTGAGTCGGTGCCGGCGGCCGGGCGAGGACGGGACGGCGCGGTTGGTCCGTCACGGGACCCTCCTCGGTTCGGCGCCGACAGTGGTCGGCGCCGGCGGGACCGCGGTGGTGGGGTGTGGCACGGGACAGCGAGGCTGGTGGGTCATGAGACCCTCCTCGGCTCGGCTATCGCCGCTATCGGGGCCAGCAGCTCTGTCAGCTCGCTCACGTCGGCGTTGAGCTTCTGTCGCTGCTTAACGTCCAGCTGGGCCAGCGGGGTCCACGTCCCGTCGGGGCGATGCGCGGCGTCCAGTGTCGTCTGCGTGCGGGTCAGCCAGCTGTCCAGCTTGGGCAGCTGCTGGTAGCGCGGTGTGAGGAGCGGGCGCAGGACGTCGAGGACGGCTCGGGTGCCGTCCAGGTTGGCGCGGGCGGTGGCCAGGTTGGTGCCGCTGCCGTAGTCCGTGCGGCCGGTCAGTTCGAACTGCAGCGTGTTCTCCATGATCTCGTGCGCGCGCAGGGCTAGGTCGTTGCCGTCGACCTGGCTGTCCGCGAAGGACGTCTGCAGTGCGTGGGCGTCCGTGTCCAGCTGGTCGGCGACGCCGGCTAGTGCGCCCAGGTCCTCGCCGTGCCAGAGGCCGGACTCCAGGCGGTGGAAGCCGGTGAAGTCCTCGTCGCCGGTGCCGCCGGGGAGGCCGTCCGCGGTGCCGTTGAGTGCGCCGTCCGTGTCGCCGAACGCGTCGTATGCGGCGCCCAAGCGCTCGTAGGTCAGGTGTGCGGTCAGCCAGGCCGTCTCGCTCGCCGCGCGATCGCCGCCGTGGATGGCGTTCTTCAGCGCGCCCGTGTTCGTGACCAGCTCGCCTAGGCCGGTGGTGACGTGTGCCTGGTACGCCTTGAGCGGGCCGAGCAGGTCGTTGTGCGTCACCGGCGCTACCCCCGGGCCGGTCCGGTCGGCGCCGCCGCTGACCTGCGCGGTCGGCCCGACGATCGCGCCCGCGTCCTCGGGCAAGCAGCGGAACGCGTAGCTGCCGTTGCCCAGGTTGACCTGCAGCGGCCGGGTGGTCGACGGGCCTAGTCCCTCGATCTCGCCGTAGATCACGCCGGTGGCGGGGTCGATCAGGTCGACCTCGGCGGTCACCGAGCCGGTGTTGTGCACGCGGAACGTCTGCGGGCCCGGCTTCGGGGCCGCCCAGCCGGTGCCGCACGACGAGCGTGACACGGCGATCTCCGGGTCCTGCGCCTCGGCGTCGCGGGGCCAGAACGCGACGACCGCGCCGGCCACGACGGCCACGACGGCGAGGGCGACCACCGCCACGATCCAGCGGGTACGCACTGACCCCGGCACGCGCGCTCTCCCGTCACTCGATCGGACCATTCCCGGTCACGGATCATGCGAGCCTAACGCCCGTAAAACCACTACGGAGGCCGTCGGGAGCAGGAAATTCACCGGGACTTCAACGGCCCGCTCCCGAAAAGGGGAGGATTCAGACGTTTTGCTGTGCCTGTTGTGTCGTTTTGGTCCGATAAGCCGGGGTCACGCAAGAGGGGTGCCGGTTTGCGGGAGCGTCATCAGGCTCGGCAGCGGCGTGCCCTGCGGTTCCCAGCGTGACCGTGGTCTTCGTGCGGCTTTCGCTGCACGGTTTCGGCGTTGACGCCTGCACCTTTTACTCATTACCGGGTGAAAGGCGCGGGCGCGCGGTAGGGCTCGGATTCGCGGACGACCTGTTCGGAACCACTCGTTTTCCGTCCAGGTCATCGGCGAGCCTTTCCCGTCTCGAAGGAAACAATACCCGGGGCGTTTACGGGAAGCGGATCACCGCGATACCGGCCAGTACGAAGAACACCAGGATCACCAAGGTGCTCGTCTGCCCGCCGGATGAGCGGGTCACGACCTGGTCGACCGTGCCGGTCAGCCGCACTCCGCACTCGGCGACCACCGTGTGCGGGCCGGCCTCGATCCGGGTGAACTGGACCGGTGCGGTGAAGGCGCCGGTGCTGTCGGTGTAGGCGGAGCCGACCTCGGCGCCGTCGGCCATCAGCGTCACCATCCGGCCGGGCTCGCAGCCCCTCCCGGACGCCGACAGCTCGTCGCCCGGCTGGACGCTAGGCCGATCCAGGACCAGCTCGCCCGGCTTCGGCACGGTGCTGGTGGTCGTCGGGGCGCCGGGCGTGGTGGGGGTGGTCGACGTCGGCGGTGTGCTGGTGGTCGTGGGTGGGGTGGTGGTCGTTGACGGCGGGGTCGTGGTGGGGGTCCCGGGCTTCGAGGGCTTGGTCGTCACGGGCGGCGGCGTGACCGGCGTCGTGGTCGGCGGTGGGGGCGGGGTCGTGGTGGTCGTGCCGGTCACGGTGAACCGGCTGCCCGCGCTCAGCGGCCCGCCGGTGCGGGCGTTGGTGCACGTGCCGGTGACGGGGTAGGTGCCGGGCTGGGCGCCGCCGGGCACCTTGGCCGCGACCGTGCCGCTCGTGGTCTGCAGGGTGGCCGGGGTCGACCACATCGGCGTGCCGTTCCAGGAAAAGGTGACCGCGCCTTTGCAGGGGTAGAAACTCCAGGAAATGGTGAACGAGCTTCCGGCCGGTCCGCTCGACGGTTTCAAACCAACCGAAGAAGTGTATTGTGCGTTGGCGTTGGACGCGAACACGACCAGGAGCAACGCTCCGGTCACCGCGCCGAAAAACAACCGAACCACGTAACGCATCGGAACGTCCTCCCCAGGTGTGTGCTCGCTGTAGCATCCCGGACCAACTGGATTACGCAAGTAGGGGATGCCCAATGGGACGTGTCATCGCGGCGGGGGTTGCGTTGGGTTTGTGCGCGGTGCTGCTCGGCGCACCGGCCGCCTCGGCGGAGTCGGGTTCGCTCGGACTGCAGGTGTCGATCGACGATCGGCCGATCGCGGACGCCACCGTGCCGATCGACCCGGCGAGCCAGGTCAAGCTCGAGGTCGTGGCCACCAACACCGGTAACGCGCCGGTGAAGGTCCGCAGCGTGCGGGTGTCCGGCGTCGCGCTCGCGCTCACCTTCTTCGCCTACGACACGACGGCGCCGTTCGAGGTGCCGGCGCGCGGCAGCGCGACGCGGACGTTCGTGCTCGACCTCGGCGACCTGTCCGGGCAGGCGACGGGGCTGCTGCCGTCGTCGGTCGAGCTGCTCGACGCCGGGCGCGTGACGCTCGGCGAGGCGACCACGGTCGCCGACGTCCGGGGCTCGTTCTGGTCGGTCTACGGCGTCTTCGGCCTGGCGATGCTCGTGCTCACGATCCTGGCCTGGCTGACGGCGCTGCTCGCACTGGCCCGCCACCGCCTGGCCGCCAACCGCTGGCGCCGTGGCCTGCGGTTCCTGCCCGCCGGGTTCGGCACCGGCCTGGTCGCGGTGATCACGCTGTCCGTGCTGCGGCTGGTCCCGCCGGAACCGGCGATCGAGATCCCGGTGGTGCTCGGCGCCGCGGCGATCGCGTTCCTGCTCGGCTACCTGACGCCCAACCCGGTGAAGCCGGCCCCCGAGCCCGAGTACGAGACGGTCGGCGACCAGACCGTCCGGATGCGCGTGCCCGCGACCCGG
Organism: Amycolatopsis sp. WQ 127309; assembly: GCF_023023025.1. Taxonomy (NCBI): domain Bacteria; kingdom Bacillati; phylum Actinomycetota; class Actinomycetes; order Pseudonocardiales; family Pseudonocardiaceae; genus Amycolatopsis; species Amycolatopsis sp. WQ 127309. The sequence continues at coordinate 769,200 of NZ_CP095481.1, read as the reverse complement.
GACCTCGGCCGATGAGCGCACCGGCGGACCTGATCGCCGCGCTCCCGCAGTACGACATCGGCGCCGAGATCGGCGAAGGCGGCATGGGTGTCGTGTTCGCCGGGACGCACCGGACGCTGGGCCGCAGCGTCGCGATCAAGCAGCTGCCCTGGGACGTGCTCAACCACGCCGCGAGCAGCGAGCTGTTCGACCGCGAGGCGCGCGTGCTGGCCAGCCTGGACCACCCGCACATCGTGCCGGTGTACGACTACGTCCGCACCGGTCGCGAGCACCTGCTGGTGATGGAACGGCTCGACGGCGGCACCGTGCACAGCCGGTTCCACGGCGGTGGCGTCAGCGGCGAGCAGGCGTGCGCGATCGGCCTGGCGATGCTCGCCGGGCTGCACGCGGCGCACCGGGCGGGCGTGCTGCACCTCGACGTCAAGCCGCGGAACCTGCTGTTCAGCACGCAGGGCGTGATGAAGGTGGCCGACTTCGGCATCGCGCGCGTCATCAGCGAAGGCGCCACGCTCGTCACGCACGGTGGCGAGATCCTCGGCACCCCGGCCTACATCGCGCCGGAGCAGGCGATGGGCAACGCGCTGAGCCCGGCGGCCGACGTCTACGCGGCCGGCACGGTGCTCTACGAACTGCTCTCCCGGCAGCTGCCGTTCGACAACACGCGCGGCGCGATCAGCATGATGCGCCAGCACATGTTCACCGACCCGCGCCCGATCGCGGGGGTGCCGATGCCCATCGCGGGCGTGATCATGCGCAGCCTCGCGCGCGAGCCCGAGTCGCGTTACCGGGAGGCCGAGGCGTTCGCGGCCGACCTGGCCGGCGCCGCCACGGCCGTCTACGGCCCGGGCTGGCTCGAACGCGCGGGCGTGCCGGTGCTGCACCTGACGCCGCGGGTGATCTCCGGGCTCAACTCGCCGACCGCGCCGGCCCCGCCGGCCGACGCCCGGACGCGGCCGGTCCAGCGGCCCGCGCCGGATCCGACGTTGTCCGCCACGCGCATCCCGCAGCAGCAACAGCCGGTGGCCGAAGAAGCACCCTCGAACGCGGCCACGCTGTGGTTCCGGCTCGCCGCGGCCGCCGCGCTCATCGCGCTGGTCGTGCTCGCGCTGCTCAACCCGGAACGGCTGCCGCACCAGGCGTCGCCCACGCTGAAGCTGGGCGACGCGCCCGTGTCGGCGCCGGTCGAGGTGGACCTGAGCAAGCCGCTGACGGTGACCGGTCCCGGCAACCCCGGCCGGATCGCGCTCGACCTGACCGCCGCCGGGATCCCGCTCGGCTCCGCCGAGACGACGGCGAAGGCGGCCGGCAACGGCTTCACCGCCCAGCTCGAGCTGCCGGGCCTGGCGCGGTGGATCGTCGGCGGCGCGGTCACCGCGACCATCCAGACCGGGACCGTCACCCAGACGTTCACGCTGCTCACGTCGCAGCACCCGCTGGCCAGCGCGATGGGCGCGGGCAGCCTCATCCTGGCGCTGTTCGCGCTCGCCTACCTGGAGTCGGTGCTGCGGAACATCCGCAACGGCCACCGCGGGCGGGGTGCGCTGGTCGCCGGGCCGGTGCTCGGCGTGCTGTTCGGCGCCGCGGTGTGGCTGTGCGTGTCGGTGCTGCGCGTGCACGAACCGGCCGCGGGCTTCGGCGCCGGGTGCGCGGTGGCGGGCGCCGTCGCGGCCGGGTTCGTCGTCGCGGCGGCCCGGCGCAAGTCCACTGTGGCTAGTCGATCATCCGGACGGTGACGTTCGGGCTGTAGGTCTTGCGCCGGCTCCACCCGAGCTCGGCGCACAGGCTCAGCTGGATCGAGCGGTCGGCGGGCGCCCAGTAGCCGGTGCGGACGAAGTATCCCTCCATCGTGCTGAGCGCGCCGAGGCTCTTGCGGGCCGAGCACATCTCCCAGCCCCACTGGCGCCCGGACTGCTCGACGCCGTTGCGGCGCACGGACAGGCGCGGGTTGCCGACCGCGCGGATGTCGGCGTCGCCCTGCGCGACGTAGACGACGCCGTCGATCTTGTAGAACCGGTTGTTGTCGAGCAGGGTCACCTGGCCGGAGAGGGTGACTTCGACTCGGCCGCCGTCGTCGCCGGTGAGTGTCCAATCGAGACAGTATTCCTGGAGTGGGAGTTCCAGCGACTGGGTCATGGTGCCTTTCCCCTGTTCTGGCCGTGGCGTCCCTTCCAGAAGATAGGGATTTTCCGGACGCCGGGAAGAGGTGGGGAAGATCTTCACCCGAAGCGGTTCCGGGCCGTCGAATGCCGTGCCACGCATGGGTTTTCAGGCGAGTGGGTGACGGTGGACACGGGACGTGAGAACCGGTCCCACCGCGGAGTGGCGTCGCCCCGCCGCCGGGGTGCCCGGTGCGGACGGTCACCGGCGAAGTCACGGTCCGGAGTCGAAAGTAAAGGAACCATTACCTTCGGCCGGGCGTTGTCAGGGCATGAGCGAGCCCACTGTCATCGAGCTCGGCCCGCGTGACCTGCTCGTCGTCGCCGGGCTGCCCGGCGCGGGCAAGACCACCATGCTCCGCCACGCGGCCGAGGGGCTGCCGGTGCTCGACTCCGACCAGGTCCGGGCGCGGCTGGCGACGGTGCTGCCGGACGCGGTGCCCTACCGCTGGTACCGGCCGCTCGTGCACGCGGGGCACCGGCTGCGGATCGTCGGGCGGGCCATCTCCGCCGACGGGCCGCTCGTCGTCCACGAGCCCTCGACGCGGGCGTCGACCCGGGCGCTGCTCGCCGTGGTCGGGAGGCTGACCGGGCGTTCGATGCGGTTGCTGTTCGTCGACGCCACCGCCGAGCAGGCCCTGGAGGGGCAGCGCAGCCGGGGCCGGATGGTGCGGCCGGGCTCGTTCGACCGGCACGTCCGCCGCACCGGGAAGTGGCGGGCGGAGCTGCTCGCCGACCGGGTGCCGCCCGGGTGGCGCAGCGTCCAGGTGGTCGACCGGGCCGGCGCGAAGCGCACCCGCCTGGTGGCTCGGCTGCTGGTCGCTTGCTGACGAGTTGGTCTGGACATTTTACTCAGTGGTCTAGACAATATGGTTCTCCGCGGTGCTACCGCGTCCCCACTGGAGGACCCGATGAGGCGTTCCAGATTCTCCGCAGCACTCGCCGCCACCGCGCTGGCGCTCTCCGGCCTGGTGGCCGGCGGAGGCACCGCCGACGCGGCCAACCTGCTCACCAACCCCGGTTTCGAGGCCGGCTCGCTGTCCGGCTGGACGTGCTCGGGTGGCACGGCCGTGGCGACGCCGGTGCACTCCGGCGGTTACGCGCTGGCCGCCACCCCGGCCGGCTCCGACTACGCCCAGTGCGCGCAGACGGTGTCCGTGCTGCCGAACACGACCTACACCGTGTCCGCGTGGGTCCGCGGCAACCCGGTCTACCTCGGCATCACCGGCGGCGCGTCGACCTGGTCGGGCAACGCGGGCGCCTACAACCAGCTTTCGCTGTCGTTCACCTCGGCCGCGGGCCAGACGTCGGCCCAGCTCTACCTGCACGGCTGGTACGGCGCGGGCACCTACTACGCCGACGACGTCGTCCTCGACGGTCCCGGCGGCAGCACCCCTGGCACGCCGGGAGCACCCGGGACGCCGTCGGTCGGCGCCGTCACGACCTCCTCGATCGCCCTGAGCTGGGGCGCGAGCGCGGGCACCGTCACCGGCTACCGCGTCTACGAAGGCAGCACGCTCCGTACGACCGTCACCGGAACGAGTGCCACCCTCACGGGGCTGACGGCCTGCTCGACGCACAGCTACACCGTCGCCGCGTACAACACCGCCGGCGAGTCGCCGCGCACCGCCGCGGCCACCGGCAGCACCACCGGCTGCGTCGACACCGGGCTGCCCAAGCACTCCCTGATCGGCTACCTGCACGCGAGCTTCGCGAACGGCTCCGGGTACGTCCGGCTGGCGGACGTCCCCGCGGCCTGGGACATCATCGACCTCTCCTTCGGCGAGCCGACGTCGGTGACCTCCGGCGACATCCGCTTCAACCGCTGCTCGGTCGCGGAGTGCCCGAACGTCGAGAGCGACGCCGACTTCATCGCCGCGATCCGCGCGAAGCAGGCGCAGGGCAAGAAGGTCCTGATCTCCATCGGCGGCCAGAACGGCCAGGTCCAGCTGACCACGACCGCCGCGCGCGACACCTTCGTCAGCTCCGTCTCGGCGATCATCGACAAGTACGGCCTCAACGGCCTCGACGTCGACTTCGAAGGTCACTCGCTCTCGCTCAACGCCGGCGACACGGACTTCCACAACCCGACGACGCCGTCGATCGTCAACCTGATCTCCGCGCTGAAGTCGCTGAAAGCCAAGTACGGCGCGGGTTTTGTGCTGACGATGGCGCCGGAGACGTTCTTCGTCCAGGTCGGCTACCAGTTCTACGGCGGCTCGGGTGGCGGTGACGCGCGCACCGGCGCGTACCTGCCGGTGATCAACGCGCTGCGCGACTCGCTGACCGTGCTGCACGTCCAGGACTACAACTCCGGCCCGGTGATGGGCCTGGACAACCAGTACCACAACATGGGCGCTGCGGACTTCCCGATCGCGATGGGCGACATGCTCAAGGCCGGGTTCAGCGTGGCGAACACCGGCCAGTTCTTCCCGGGGCTGCGGCCGGACCAGATCGCGGTCGGGCTGCCGGCGGCGGTCAGCGCCGGCAACGGCTACCTCGCGCCGTCCGTCGTCCAGACGGCGGTGACCTGCCTGGCCAAGGGCACCGGCTGTGGTTCGTACACGCTGCGCGGCGGTGCGTCGCCGGCGTTGCGCGGGCTGATGACGTGGTCGATCAACTGGGACAAGTACTACAACTGGGAGTTCCAGAACAGCCACGAGCCGTTCCTGAACGCCCTGCCGTGACGCGTCGCGGTGTGCCCCGCCTCAGGGTGGGGCACACTGCCTGACGTGGTGAGACCGGCCCACGGCGAGTCCGTGATTTCGCGCGTCGTCCGCGTCTTCGAGACGTTCGGGCCGGACACGCCGGCGCTGCGCGTGTCCGACGTCGCGCGGCGCGCGGGCCTGCACGTCGCGACGGCGTCGCGGCTGATCGACGAGCTCGTCGGGCACGGCTGGCTGCGGCGTGATCCCGACCGGCAGGTCCGGGTGGGTGTCCGATTGTGGGAGCTGGCGTCGCGCGCGTCGCCGACGCTCGGGCTGCGGGAAGCGGCGCTGCCGTTCATGGAGGACCTGCACGCCGTCGTCGGGCACCACATCCAGCTCGCGGTGCTGGAGGATCGTGAGGTGCTGTTCGTCGAGCGGCTTTCGGCGCCCGGCGCGGTCGTCAACGTGACGCGGGTGGCCGGGCGGCTGCCGCTGCACGCGTCGTCGTCCGGGCTCGTGCTGCTCGCCCACGCCCCCGCCGAGCTGCGGGACGAGGTGCTGGCCGGGCCGCTTCCGGCGTACCGCCGCACCACGCTCACCGAGCCCGCGCGGCTGCGGCGGTTCCTTGCCGACGTCCGGCGCGACGGCTACGCGTACTGCGCGGGCTTCATCGACGAGGAGACGACCGGCATCGCCGTGCCGCTGCGCGGGCCGGCGGGAGACGTCGTCGCGGCGCTGTCGGTGATCGTCCCCACCGGCCGGAACGCCCGGATGCAGATCCCTGCCCTGCTCGCCGCGGCGCGCGGTATTTCGCGGACGATCTCTCAATGAATGAGAATGCCCTGGTGTGACGCGTGCTCTCGGCGTCATCCTCGGGGTTCAGTCGTCGAAAGGACGTTCCGCGTGCGCACCCAGGTCGCCATCGTCGGCGCCGGCCCGGCCGGGCTGCTGCTGTCCCACCTGCTCGGCCTCGAGGGCATCGACTCGGTGCTGCTCGAACGGCAGACCGCGGAGTACGTCCAGGCGCGGATCCGCGCGGGCATCCTCGAAGCCGGCACGGTCGAGCTGCTCCGGAACACCGGCCTCGGCGACCGGCTCGACGCCGAAGGCATGGAGCACCGCGGGATCCACCTCCAGTGGCCGGGTAACCGGCACCACCTGGACTTCGTCGACCTCACCGGCCGGTCGGTGACGGTCTACGGCCAGACCGAGGTGACCAAGGACCTGATGGCGGCGCGGGAAAAGGCCGGGCGGCCGGCGTTCTACTCCGTCTCCGACGTCGAGCTGCACGACGTCACCGGCTCGCCCTCGGTGTCCTTTGTGGATGGTGACGGGCGCGCGCGGCGGATCGACGCGGACGTCGTCGTCGGCTGCGACGGGTTTCACGGGCCGAGCCGGGAGTTCATGCCGCAGCAGAAGGTGTGGGAGCGGACGTACCCGTTCGCGTGGCTGGGGGTGCTGGCCGACGTCGCGCCGTCGACCGACGAGCTGATCTACGCCTGGCACCCGGACGGGTTCGCCATGCACAGCATGCGCTCGCCGCACGTCAGCCGCTTCTACCTGCAGGTGACGCCGGACGAGGACATCGCGCGGTGGAGCGACGACCGGATCTGGACGGCCCTGTCGGAACGGCTGGGTGTCCCGGGCTGGACGTTGCGGACGGGACCGATCACGGAGAAGAGCGTGCTGCCGATGCGCAGCTTCGTGACGACCCCGATGCGGCACGGAAACCTTTACCTGGCCGGGGATGCGGCCCACATCGTCCCGCCGACGGGCGCCAAGGGCCTGAACCTCGCGGTGGCCGATGTCGCGCTGCTTTCCACGGCACTCACGGCTTCGTTCCGGGGCGACGGCAGTCTCGTCGACGCCTATTCGGAGACGGCGTTGCAACGGGTCTGGCGCTGCACGCACTTCTCGTGGTGGATGACGTCGATGCTGCACCGTCACGGCGACGACTTCGACGCGCAGCTCCAGCTGTCCCAGCTCCAGCGCACGGTGACGTCGGAGGCCGCGGCCACCGAGCTGGCCAACAACTACGCGGGCCTCCCGCTCTAGCCGCACCCCTTGACGCGCGGCCCCGACTCCCGCACTATGCCGTGAGTAATTCGTATTACTCCGGCACCGGGAAGGGTTCATGAGGGAACTGGACACGGAGATTCTGGTGGTCGGCGGCGGGCTCGGCGGGGTCGCCGCCGCGCTGGCGGCGGCCAAGGCCGGGCGGCGCGTGGTGCTCACCGAGGCGACCGACTGGCTCGGCGGGCAGCTGACCGCGCAGGCCGTGCCGCCCGACGAGAACCCGTGGATCGAACGGTTCGGGTCCACCCGTACCTACCGTGAGCTGCGCGAAGGCATCCGCGGTTACTACCGGCGCCACTACCCGCTGCGCGCCGAGGCCGCCGCCCTGGCCGAGCTGAACCCCGGCGCCGGGAAGGTCAGCAAGCTCTGCCACGAACCGCGCGTCGCGCTCGCCGTCGTCGAGAGCCTGCTCGCGCCGCACCGCAGCGCCGGGCGGATCCGCGTCCTCCTCGAACACCGGCCGGTCGACGCCGTGACCAGCGGCGATCGCGTCGACGCCGTCACCCTCGAAGGCCGCGACGGGGAGCGCGTCACCGTGAAAGCGCGGTACGTCCTCGACGCCACCGAGGACGGCGACCTCCTGCCGCTCACCGGCACCGAGCACGTCACCGGGGCCGAAGCACAATCCGAGCACGACGAACCCCACGCCCCGGCGGACGCCGATCCCGCGAACCTGCAGGGGATCACCTACTGTTTCGCCGTTTCGCACCACGAGGGCGAGCACCACGTCATCGACCGCCCCGGGATGTACGGCTTCTGGCGCGACTACCAGCCCGACTTCTGGCCCGGCCCGCTGCTCGGCTTCGTCGCCCCGGACCCCCGGACGCTCGAGCCCGTGAAACGCACCTTCGTGCCGAACCCGAGCGGTGACCCCCTGGCCGTCAGCGCCGACCAGAGCGCCGACGCGGGGGACAAGGAACTCTGGGCGTTCCGGCGCATCCTCGCCCGCGGCCTGCACGCCGACGGCGCCTTCGAATCCGACATCACGCTCGTCAACTGGCCGCTCAACGACTACTGGCTCAAGCCCGCGCTCACCATCCCCGGGCACGCGGACGAGACCGTCGTCAAAGAGGCGCACCACGAAGCCAAGCAGCTGAGCCTGTCCGTCCTGTACTGGCTGCAGACCGAGGCGCCCCGCGCGGACGGCGGCACCGGCTTCCCCGGCCTCAAGCTGCGTCACGACGTCACCGGCACCGACGACGGCCTCGCGAAGTCGGCGTACGTCCGCGAAGCGCGGCGCATCAAGGCCGTCACCACCGTCACCGAGCACGACGTCTCGGCGGAGATCCTCGGCGTCGACGGCCGGGTGCGGCGCGCGGACGCCGTCGGGGTCGGGAGCTACCGGATCGACCTGCACCCGTCGACCGGCGGGGACAACTACGTCGACGTCGCGAGCGTGCCGTACGAGATCCCGCTCGGCGCGCTGCTGCCCGTCCGGGTGAACAATCTCTTGCCCGCGGGCAAGAACATCGGCACCACGCACATCACCAACGGCTGCTTCCGGCTGCACCCGGTCGAGTGGAACATCGGCGAGGTCGCCGGGCTGCTCGCCGCGTTCGCCGTGCGCGAGGGTGTCGAGCCGCGGGCCGTGCAGGCCGACGGCCGGCTCTTCGAGGAGTTCGCGCGCGAGCTGGACGCCGCCGGGGTGGAGCGCCGGTGGCCGGAAGTGCGGGGGTACTGAAGTGCCGCCTGTAAAGTCCGCGGCAGTCGCGCTGGAGGGAGTCATCGATGACGGCGGGTTCGGGCCGGGTCACGCAGGCCCAGGTGGCACGCCTGGCCGGCGTCTCGCAGGCCGTCGTCTCGATGGTCCTGAACGGCTCCGACAGCCTGCGCATCACCCCCGAGACCCGCGAACGCGTGCAGCAGGTGCTCCGCGAGACCGGGTACACCGTGGACATCATGGGCCGGCGGCTGCGCGGCAAGTCCAACCAGATCCTCGGCGTGTTCACCTACGAGTCGGTGTTCCCGTCCGGCGTGGCCGACTTCTACCGGCCGTTCCTGCTCGGCATCGAGGAGGAGGCCGAGGCGCAGGGCTTCGACCTGCTGCTGTTCACCAGCGGTGGCCGCCGCGACGGGCGCCGCCGCATCTACGACCAGGGCACGAACCGGCTGCGCATCGCCGACGGCTCGGTCCTGCTCGGCCGGCACAACGACCCGCAGGAGCTCGCGCAGCTCGTCGAGGAGCAGTTCCCGTTCGTGTTCGTCGGCCGCCGCGAGTCGCCGACCGGGCCGATCAGCTACGTCGGCGCCGACTACGTCGCGGCCACCCGTGAGGTGCACGAGTGGCTGTGGCGGCTCGGGCACCGCAAGATCGGGCTGCTGAGCGTCACCGAGGAGAACGAGCCGACGCTCGACCGGCGCACCGGCTACGACGCCGCGGCGCGCAAGCACCGCCGGCCGCCGCTGGTGTTCCTCGCCGACGACCCGGCGCTCGCGCTGCGGCAGGCGCTCGACGAGGGCGTCACCGCGCTGCTCGTCGAGAGCTCGGCGATGGCCGACGGCATCCTGGCGTGCGCGCACGACCTCGGCCTGGCCGTGCCCGCGGACCTTTCCCTCGTCGTGCTGGGTGACGCCGACCCGTCGCAGCAGCCGGCGGCGCACGCGGTGCCGAGCACGGCCACGGACTGGTCGATGTTCCGCATCCCGCGCCACGAGATGGGCGCGCACGCGGTGCGCGTCCTGGTCGAGCTGCTCGCGGACCCGAAGCCCCGGCAGCTGCTGCTGCCGTGCACGTTCCACGAGGGTGCCACCGCGGCGGCACCCTCCACAGTGCACACTCGATAACCAGGCGCACTGGCTGTTGACAGCCTACGAACGAGACGTTTACCGTCGCTGCTAATTCGAATAACCAGGAGGCACTGTGGCCTACCCAAGAGTGGCCCACCGTCGAGCCCGGCTGCTCATCGCCGCGGCGTTGTCCGCTGTCGCACTGGCTTCGACCGCCTGCTCGGGCGGCGCCGGCGACGACACGAACGTCGCACTGCGCATGACGGTCTGGACGACGGACAAGAACCAGCTCGCCCTCTTCGACTCCATCGCCGCCGAGTACCGCAAGGCCCACCCCGAGGTCGCGTCGGTGAAGTTCGACGTCGTCCCGGGCGACACGAGCGCGTACTCGGCCGCGCTGACGACGCAGATGTCCGGCGGCAACCCGCCCGACCTCGCGTGGATCCTCGAGCGCGACGCCCCGGACTTCGTCCAGTCCGGCGCGCTCACCGACCTGAAGCCGACGCTGACCGCGACCGCGGGCTACAACGTCGGTGAGCTCGTCCCGTCCGCCACGAAGCTGTGGACCAAGGACGACAGCCTCTTCGCCTACCCGTTCTCGACGTCGCCGTTCGGCATGTTCTACAACAAGAACCTGCTCACCCAGGCCGGGATCACCGAGACCCCGGACCAGCTGCTCGCGAGTGGACGGTGGACCTGGGCCGCCGCCAAGCAGATCGCCACCCAGGTCGCCGCGCGCGACACCGGCAAGGCCGGCTTGGTCGTGCGCGAGTTCGAGTACAAGCAGTGGGTGCTGCTCGCCTCGGTCTGGCGCGGCTTCGGCGCCGACGCCTGGGGCCCGGACGGCAAGACCTGCGGGTTCGCGACGCCGGAGATGACGTCCGCGATGACCTTCCTGCACCAGGCGATCTTCACCGACAAGGCGCTGCCCGGCCCGGGCACGACGGCGGACTTCTTCGCCGGCGAATCGGGCCTGACCATCGCGCAGATCAGCCGGGCCGGGCTGCTGAAGGCCAAGCCGTTCGACTGGGGCATCGTCCCGCTGCCCGCCGGGCCGAAGGCGAACGCGCAGGTCATCGGCCAGGCCGGGATCGGTGTCCCGGTGAAGGGCAAGCACGCCAAGGCCGCGGCGGACTTCCTGGCGTTCTTCACCGACCCGGCCAACTCGGCGAAGCTCGGCCAGTACTTCCCGCCGGCGCGCGACAGCCTGATCAACGCGGCCACCCTGGCGAAGGCGAACCCGTTGTTCAGCCAGGAACAGCTGCAGAACGTCGTGGTGAACGGGATCAAGAACGGCGCGGTGCTGCCGTCGCACACGGGCAGCGCGCGGATCGCGTCGCTCGTCCAGTCCGCTTTGGACCCGATGTGGAAGCCGGACGCGAACGTGCCCGCCGCGCTGGCCGGGGTGTGCCAAGCCATCGACCCGGTGCTGAGCCGGTGACCCTGACTTCGAAGAAGCGCGAAGAGCTCGCGGGGTGGATCTTCATCGCCCCGCAGGCTCTCGGCTTCCTCGCCTTTGTCGTGGCGCCACTGGCCGCGGTGGTCTGGTACAGCTTCCAGGACGTCAACCTGCTGGCCGGGACGTCGTCGTTCGCCGGTGCGGACAACTACGCGAAGCTCTTCGACGACCCGACCGCGCCCAAGGTCGCCCGCGCGACGGCGATCTTCTGCGTCGGCCTGGTCGTGCTGAACCTCGCGCTGGCGCTCTCGCTCGCGTTGCTGCTGAACCTGAAGCTGCGGGGCACCACGGTGTTCCGGACGATCTTCTTCTCGCCGGTGGTCATCACGCTCGTGGCGTGGACGATCGTGTGGAACTTCCTGCTGCAGGACAACGGCGGGATCAACTCGCTGCTGCAGACCATCGGGATCGACGGGCCGAACTGGCTGCGCGGCAACGGCAGCGCGATGGTGTCGGTGATCGTGGTGCAGGTGCTGAAGAACGTCGGGCTCAACATGGTCCTGTTCCTCGCCGCGCTGCAGGGGATCCCGGCGTCCATCATGGAGGCATCCCAGTTGGACGGTGCCGGGCCGTGGCGCCGGTTCCGCTCGGTGATCCTGCCGATGATCAGCCCGACCACGCTGCTCACCGCGATCATCACGGTCGCCGGTGCGCTCCAGGTGTTCGCGCAGATCCAGGTGCTGACCCTCGGCGGACCCGCGGACAGCACCAACGTGCTCGTCTTCTACTTCTACCAGCAGGCCTTCGCCAACCACGACCTCGGCTACGGCGCCGCGCTCGCCGTTGTGCTGTTCCTCGTGATCCTGGTGCTGACGCTGCTGCAGTGGCGGATGCGGAGGCGGTGGGTGTTCCATGAGTCGTAGGGCGAAGATCACCTGCTACGTGGTGATGGTCGTGCTGGCGGTGCCGTTCGTGTTCCCCACCTGGTGGATGATCACGGCGTCGCTGCTGCCGGCCAACGAAGTGCTCGCGTACCCGCCGAAGCTCTTCCCGAACCAGCCGCAGTGGGAGAACTACAAGGCCGCGTTCACCGACTTCCCGTTGGCGCGGCAGTACTTCAACAGCCTGTACATCGCGGTGCTCGTCACGCTGGGCACGATGTTCTTCTCTTCGCTGGCCGGCTACGCGTTCGCGCGCATCCGGTTCCGCGGTGAGAAGTTGTTCGGGCTGATCCTCGTCGGGCTGATGGTGCCGAGCGAGGTCACGATCATCCCGCTGTTCCGGCTGGTCGACGACCTCGGGCTGACGAACACGCACTGGCCGTTGATCGTCGTGCCGATCTTCGGCGCGCCCAGCGTGCTCGCGACGTTCGTGATGCGGCAGTTCTTCATCACGATCCCGGGCGAGCTGGAGGAGGCGGGCCGGCTCGACGGCCTGTCGCGCTTCGGGCTCTACCGCCGTGTCGCCATGCCGATCGCGAAGCCCGCACTGGCGGCCGTCGCGATCTTCACGTTCCTCAACACGTGGAACTTCTTCCTGGAACCGCTGGTCTACCTGACCGACAAGGACATGTACACGCTGCCGGTGGCGCTGACGCAGTACGTCGACGTCTACGGCGGGCACCTCTGGAACGTCCAGCTCGCCGCCGCGACCACGACGGTCGTGCCGGTGCTGCTCGTGTTCATCATCGCGCAGCGCCAGTTCGTCGAAGGCCTCGCCCAGAGCGGCCTCAAGGGGTAGCCCTCGGCAGCCGGACGGTGAACGTCGACCCGGCGTCCACTTCGGACTCGACGTCGATCGTGCCGTCGTGGGCCTGCACGAGGTGACGCACGATGGCGAGGCCGAGCCCGCTGCCGCCGGTCTGGCGGCTGCGGGACTTCTCGGCCCGCCAGAACCGGTCGAACACGTGCGGCTGGTCCTCGGCGGCGATGCCGGTGCCGGTGTCCGCGACCGCGAGCACCACCTCGTCCACAGTGGACGAGACGTGGATCGTGACGCGGCCGCCGGGCGGGGTGTGCCGGATCGCGTTGGTCACCAGGTTGCCGGCGACCTGGCGCAGGCGCACCGGGTCGGCCGTCAGCCGGGCTTCGCCGGCGGCCTCGACGCTCAGCGTGACGCCGGCCGCGGTGGCCCGGTCGGCGTGCGCGGCCGCGACCTGGGCGGCCAGCTCGGCCGCGTCCACGGCCTCCGGGTACAGCCGCAGGTGCCCGGCGTCGGCCGCGGCCAGGTCCTGCAGGTCCTCGACGATGTGCTGCAGCAGCACGGTTTCCTCGAGCAGCGACGCGGACAGCGCGTGGTCGAACGGCAGGTGCCCGTCCTCGGCGGCCTCCAGCCGGCCGCGGATGACGTTCAGCGGGTTGCGCAGCTCGTGCGCGATGTCGCTGACCATCGCCTTGCGCTGCTCCTCGATGCGTTCGCGGCGCGCGGTGAGGTCGTTGAACGCGGTCGCGAGGTAACCCACCTCGTCGCGGGACTTCACCGGTGCCGGCCGGTCCTGCTCGGCCGCCTCGGTCAGCGCCCGCAGCGGCCGGGACAGCCGCGTCGAGACCAGCACGGTGATCGCCACGGCCAGCGCCAGCACCCCGCCGGTCACCGCGAGGATCCGCGTCAGGTTCTCCCGCGACAGCGTGAACGTCGGCAGCGGCGAGTCGCCGGGCCCGAGCGTGAACAGCAGCGCGGGCGGCGCGACGTACGGGGCGAGCTGCGCCCGCCGGGCCGTGTCGACGCAGGTCTGGGCGGGGCCCTGGTCGGTGGCGCCGAGCGCTTCGAAGTCGAGGCTGAGCTTCACCTGTTCCCCGCCTTGGCGGGCGAGGCAGGCGTTCACGGCGTCGTCGAGACTGCCGAGCGCGGCCTGCTCGGTCGGCGTGGGCGCCGTGAGCTCGTAGATCCCGCACTTGGCCGCGAAGTAGCGGACGGTGACGGCGTCGGGTGAGCTGATCTGCGGCCGGCCGCTCGGCGACTGCCGCACGTCGCTGCGCAGGCCCATGTCGTCCAGGCAGGTGACGACCTTCTCGGCCATGGCGGCGACGTCGTCCCGTTCGCGGGGCGGCAGCCGGAACGGCCCCACCGCGCGCGGGTCGATGCCGCTGGTCCCGGCGCCCGGCAGCAGCACCGGGTCGACGTGCAGCGGGTCCACCGACGCGCTCGCCTTCACCGGCAGCGTGACCGGCGCGCCGCCGGAGTCGGCGAGCACCCGCCGGTCGATCGTGGTCACGACGATCCGGCGGCCGGTCTCCCCGGCCAGCGCCCGCAGTTTCGGAGCGGCTTGGTCCCAGGTGTGGTTCGCCGCGGCGAAGCCGAGCAGCTCGGTGTAGATCGTCGCGTCGTCGGAGAGGGCCTGACCCTGCTCCTGCTGGATCGCGCGGGTGGTGGTCTGCACGGCGAGCCACGCCGTCGCGGCGATCGAGCCGAGCGCGATGAGCAGCGAGACGGCCGAGAGCCGCAGGACCAGGCTGCGACGCCGCGGGAAGCGGCGCCGGCGACCTTCAGTCGCCATTCTCGGCGGCCAGCTTGTAACCGACGCCGAACACCGTCAGCAGGTACTGCGGCTTCGCCGGGTCCGGCTCGAGCTTCTTGCGCAGGTTGAGCACGTGGACGTCGATGATCCGGGTGCTGACGAACCGGTCGTCGCCGCGGGTCAGCTCCAGCAGCTGCCGCCGGGTGAACACCCGGCCCGGCTGCTTGATCAGCGTCTCCAGCAGCAGGAACTCACCCGGCGTCGTCTCCACCGGGCGGCCGGCGACCGACACCTCGTGCCGCACCGGGTCGAGCCGCAGCCCGCCCGCGCGCAACGTCGTGTCGGGCGGTTCGCGCCGGGCGGCGGTCCGCCGCAGCAGCGTGCGGACGCGCGCCATCAGCTCGCGCGGGCTGTACGGCTTGGTCAGGTAGTCGTCCGCGCCGAGGTCCAGGCCGAGCAGCAGGTCGTCCTCGGTGGCCCGGGCGGTGAGCATCAGCACCGCGACGTCGGACTCGCCGCGCAGGATCCGGCAGACGTCCAGGCCGTCGACCTTGGGCATCATCACGTCGAGGACGAGCAGGTCGGGGCGGTCGCGGCGGGCCTCTTCGAGGGCGGCCCGGCCGTCCGGGGCCAGCACGACGGTGTGGCCTTCGCTCTCGAGGTAGAGCCGGAGGACTTCGGCCTGCTTCTCGTCGTCCTCGGCGACCAGTACACGTGCGCACACGGCGTAGACAGTAGGCGTCCTGACACGGTGAGCACCCCATCCTGACCGGATCTTCATACCTCGGGGGAACGGGTCAAGTCTTTGTCAAAGTGTTGACCCGGCCCCCAGTGGCACGCAAAGGTCGGATGTTCAGGCAGTTTTGTCTGAGCAGCCTCGGGAGGGCACCGGTGCGATACAGACTCTTGGCCGCGATCGTCGCGACGGCGGTGATCGGCGTACCGGCTGTCGCTTCGGCGGCGCCGACAACGATGTCACCAGGAACGCCGCTGGTCAGCGACCCGTCGGCGTACGTCGACCCGCTGATCGGGACGGGCAGCGGCGGCAGTTCGGTGGGGGAGATCAACAACTTCCCCGGCCCGGCGACGCCGTTCGGGATGATGCAGTTCTCGCCGGACACGCAAGGCGCGTACGCCGGCTACCAGTACCACAGTGATCAGATCCGAGGTTTCAGTCTCGACCACGCCTCGGTCGGCTGCAACGCGTTCGGCGACGTGCCGATCCTGCCGATCACCGGCGACGTCGGCAGCGCGCCCTGGGACCGCACCGAGCACTTCACCCACGACGACGAGAAGGCCGAGCCGGGCTACTACGCCGTGACGCTCGCCGACTCGAAGGTCCGGGCCGAGCTGACCGCGACCACGCGCACCGGGCTCGCCGCGTTCACCTTCCCGGCCGGCGCGAACGCGCAGGTGCTCGTCAAGGGCGGCGCCAGCCTCGCCGGGAACTCGAAGGCCGACCTGAAGATCACCGGCGACCGCGAGGTCAGCGGCTCGGCGACTACCGGCAACTTCTGCGGCAAGCCCAACAAGTACACCGTCTACTACGACATCACCTTCGACCAGCCGTTCACCGCGCACGGCACCTGGGACGGCTCGAGCGTCAAGCCGGACACCGACAGCGTCGACTCGCCGAAGGCGGGCGCGTACCTGACCTTCGGTGCCCAGAGTCTGGTGCACGCCAAGGTGTCGATGTCCTACGTGGGCGTCGACGGCGCGAAGGCCAACGCCGCCGCGGAGGTCCCGGGCTTCGACTTCGCCGCCGTCCGCAAGGCCACCAGGGACAAGTGGACGCAGGCGCTGGGCAAGATCCGGGTCGCGGGTCGCGATGCGGCTCAGCTCAAGACGTTCTACACCTTCCTGTACCACTCGCTGATGCACCCGAACACGTTCGACGACGCCGACGGGCGCTACATCGGCTTCGACGACCAGATCCGGACGTTGCCCAAGGGGCGGCACCAGTACGCGAACTTCTCCGACTGGGACACCTATCGCTCGCTCGCGCCGTTGCAGGCGATGCTGTTCCCGAAGGAAGCCAGCGACATGGCGCAGTCGCTGACGAACGACGCCGTGCAGGGCGGCTGGTGGCCGCGCTGGCCGATGGCGAACGACTACACCGGCCAGATGACCGGCGACAGCTCGGTCGCGCTGATCTCCAACCTGTACGCGTTCGGTGCGCGGGACTTCGACGTCAAGACGGCGCTGAAGTACCTGGTCAAGGGTGCGACGTCGGTCGACAACACGCCTGGCGCGTACCAGGAACGCAAGGGCATCGCGGACTACGTCGCCCGCGGGTACATGCCGAACAACGACGCCTCGCGCGGTGACCACGCCCGCGTCGGCGCGTCGATCACCCTGGAGTGGGCGATCGACGACTTCGCCATCGCGCAGTTCGCCCAGGGCATCGGCGACCGTGACGTCGCGCGCGAGTTCACCCAGCGCGGCCAGAACTGGCAGAACATCTTCAACCCGCTCACCGGCTACCTGCAGCCGCGCGGGCAGGACGGCCGCTTCCCGGACGGCCCGGCCTACGTCCCGCCGCCGCCCGGCAAGTTCGGCCAGGACGGCTTCGACGAGGGCAACGCCGCGCAGTACACCTGGCTGGTGCCGCAGGACCCGGCCGGCCTGGTGACGGCGATGGGCGGGCCGGCCGCGGTTTCCCAGCGGCTGGACACCTTCTTCCAGAAGCTGAACGTCGGCCCGAACGAGCCGAACATGTGGGCCGGCAACGAGCCCGACTTCGGCGTGCCGTGGCTGTACAACCACGTCGGGCAGCCGTGGAAGACGCAGCAGGTGGTCCGCGAGATCGCCACGACGTTGTTCAGCGCGACGCCGGACGGCGAGCCGGGCAACGACGACCTCGGCGCGCAGTCGTCGTGGTACGTCTGGGCCGCGCTCGGCATCTACCCGGCCACGCCGGGCACGCCGGACCTGGTCGTGCACAGCCCGCTGTTCGAGCGCGCGATCCTGTCCCTCCCGAATGGACGGACGATCGACATCCGCGCACCGAAGGCGTCTTCGGGCACGCCGTACGTCCACGACCTGTCGTTGAACGGCCGTGACTGGGACCGCACGTACCTGCCCGCGAACACGGTCCGCGACGGCGCCCGGCTGGACTTCTCCCTGCAGTCCACTCCGGACAAGCGGTGGGCGGCGAACTCGGTGCCACCGTCCTACCAGGATAACGAGAAGCCGTTCCTCACGTCGGCGACCAACCAGGTCGTCGTCGAACCGGACAGCACGGGCGAGGCCACGGTCAGCGCGCAACGGCTCGGCGGGCACGACCGCGCGCTGGACGTCACGACGAAGGCGCCGGCCGGTCTGAAGGTCACGGGGCCGCGGCAGCTGAAGCTCGACGACCGGACCGGCAGCGGCACGGCGAAGCTGACGGTTTCGGTGGCCGCCGGGACACCCGAGGGCTACTACCAGGTCCCGGTGACCGTCCGGGGCGGCTCGACGTCGGTGCCCGGCTCGGTGATCGTGCTGGTCGCGCCGAAGGGCGGGCTCGCGGCCGCGTACTCGAACGTCGGCATCTCGGACGACGGCGACGTCGGCTCGGCGGACATCGACGGCGCCGGGAACAGCCTGTCCCGGGAAGCGCTGGCCGCGGCGGGCCTGGTCGGCGGCAAGACGTCGCAGGCCGCGGGCACGTCGTTCGTGTGGCCCGCCGCGCCGGCCGGACGTCCGGACAACGTCGTCCCGGCGGGACAGACGGTCCAGCTGTCCGGGACGCGGCTGTCGTTCATCGGCACGGCGTCGAACGGCGACCACCAGGCCAAGGCCACGGTCACCTTCACCGACGGCACCACCGGGCAGGCCGACCTGTCCTTCGGCGACTGGGTGTTCCCGGGCGGCGGCACGGACCCGGTGTTCGGCAACACGCTCGTCGCGCGCGCCGACCACCGCAACCAGCCGGGCGGCCCGGGCGGCGGCGCGTCGGTCTACGCGACGGCACCGTTCGACGCCCCGGCGGGCAAGCAGATCGCCTCGGTCACGCTGCCGACCGACGCGAACCTGCACGTCTTCGCCATCGGCCTCGGCTGAGCGCACCGGTCGGAAGGCCGTGAATGTCGCTTTGAGGGACACCAAGTCCCTCAATGCGACATTCACGGCCTTGGACCGAGGCCTCGGTCAGGCGTAGCGCCAGCGGAAGGCGTAAGCATCCAGGGCCGCGGCGAGCGGCGCCGAGGGAGGCGCGGCGATGACCACCACGGGTTCGTCGCGGTCCAGCTCGACTGTCACCTCGGCGTCGAGATCCAGGGCGTCGACCTCGGCCTCGGCTACTCGGCGCAGAGTGTCTTGGCGCAGGGCCGGTTTGTACTGCTTGCCCACCGCCGTCAGCGGGATCTCCGGGACGATGTGGACGTCCTTCGGGACGGCCGCGCGCTCGGGGACCCGCGAGGCCGCCCACTCCAGGAGTTCCGATGACGGTGTCGGGGCGTGCAGCGTCACGTAGACCACCGGGACCTCGCCCGAGTGCCGGTCGGGGCGTCCGACCGCCGCCGCGGCCGAGACCGCCGGGTGCGCCAGCAGCGCCTCCTCGATCGTCGCGGGGTCGATGTTGTGGCCGCCGCGGATGATCAGGTCCTTCGCGCGGCCGGCCAGCCGGATGAACCCCTCGGCGTCGACGCTGCCGAGGTCGCCCGTGTCGAGCCAGCCGTCGACGACCTTGCCCGCCGGGTCCGGCTCGCCGTCGCGCAGGTAGCCGGGGAAGACGTTCGGGCCGCGGATCACCAGCACGCCTGTCTCGCCGGGGAGCAGGTCCGTCCAGCCGTCGCCGTCGATCCGGACGGCCTTGACCTCCTGGTACGGCATCCGCTGCCCGACCGTGCCGGGTCGCGAGACGCCGGGGAAGCCGCGGGCGGACGCGCAGGTGCCCTCGGTCAGGCCGTAGCCCTCGACCAGGTCGGTGCCGGTGCGCTCGCGCCACTGCCGGCGCACCGCCGCGGGCAGCGGCGCCGCGCCGACGATCGGGAACGTGAGACTGGAGATGTCCGCGTCGACCGGGACCTGCGCGAGCACGGCGTAGACCGTCGGCACGGCGGACATCGCGCCGATCCGGTAGCGCTCGACGATCCGCCAGAACACCGGGTACAGCGCCGGGTCGCGGTAGCCGAGCGGGCCCGCCCAGACGACGTGCCGGCCCTTGAACAGCGGCGCCAGCCCGGTCACGAGCAGCGCGTTGACGTGGAACAGGGGGAGCGCGGCGAGCAGCACGAGGTCGTCGTCGCCGGTCGACGCGGCGAGCGTCCAGGCCATGGCGACCTCGCCGGCCTGGGTGTGCACGGCGATCTTCGGGGTGCCGGTGGAGCCGCCGGTGTGGAAGTAGCCCGCGAAGTCGCCCGAGGACGGCGGCTCGGCGTGCAGCCGGACCGGATCGGCGGCGTCGGCGCGGGCCGCCAGTTCCGCGAGCGAGAGGACCGGGCGGCCGACGTCGAGGTCCGGGTCGGCCGCGATGACCAGACGCGCGCCGGACGTCTCGAGCAGCTCCCGCACCTGGTGCGGCGCGAGGCCGGGGTTGACCGGCGCGGCGATGCCGACGGCCTGGGCCGCCAGCGTCGCCGCGAAGACGTCACCGCTGTTGGGCGCGAGCAGCGCGACCGCGTCCCGCCGGGTGACGCCCAGGTCGGAGAGCACGTTCGCGATCCGGTGGACGCGGGCGAGCAGGTCGCCGTACGTCCAGGTCTCCGCGTGCTCCCACGCCTCGCCCGAGGGCAGGAGCGTCAGCGCCGGGCGATCGGTGAACTGGGTCCCGGCCCGCCGGAGCAGCTCGTACGTGCTCTCCGGCAGGCCGCGGTCCGCCAGCGGGACGGCCTCGATCGCCGCGAGGTCCCCGGGGCCGTCGTAGCGGGGCCAGGTCATCCGGGCGAGCCCACGGCGCAGATCCGGATCGGCGCGGCGTGCGCCGGGTCGAGCGCGTTGCGGACCAGGTGCCAGACGTTGAGGTCGTAGGCCTCGCCGATGTGGCCGACCGGGTCGAACGGGCAGGAGTCCTGGACGTAGCGGTTGTGCACGCCGGGCTCGCGGATGAACGACGTCTCGGTCGGGGTGACCAGCTCGTCGTAGCGCGAGGTGATGATCGTGTAGTCGATGCCGGGCTGGGCGACCGGCCCGGTGTTGAGCGCGACGATCGCGGCCCCGCCGTCCAGCTCGTCGGCGAAGATCGGCAGGCCGATCGTCTTGACGACGTTGTCCCACGTGCTCTTGCCGAGCAGCGTGTAGGCCAGCGTCAGCAGCCCGGACGCGTTGGCGCCATGGGTCGGCGGCGCGATCGCGACGACCTTGCCGATCTCGCTCTGGATGCCCTGCATCTTGGCCAGGTAGATCGACTGGAGGCCGCCTTCGGAGTGCCCGACGACGTCGACCTTGGCCGCGCCGGTGGCCGCGCGGACCTTTTCGACGTAGTTCTTGATCTCGACCGACGACTCCGCGACCGGCTTGAGGCCGCCCACGAACGGGAACTGCGGGTAGGCGCCGTAGGTCAGCGAGAACGTGCAGTAGCCGCGGGCGGCCAGGTCGGCCTGCAGGAAGTTGAGGTCCTCGTAGTAGGTGGCGAAGGTGCCGTGGAGCAGCACGACCGGGTTCGGGTGCGCGGCGCTCGGGCGGCAGCCGAAGTCGTTGTTGCCGCCGCTCGCGGCCTGGGCCGGCGCCGCCGCGCCCAGGGCGAGCAGGCTCGCGATCCCGAGTCCGGCCAGCCATCGTTTTGTTCCCCGCGCCATTGCGAAGTCCCTTCAGTCTGGTTGCTCTGCACAGAATGCGGCACAAGATCAGGGCTGTCTGCTGGCAGAACGCGCAGAAAGTTGCCGTGGCCGTTTGTGCATGGTGACAATGTGGCATGGATTCCGTGGCCGAGCTGTTCCCTCGATCGGGTGAGATCGCCAGCGCGATGATCACTCGTTGCGCGGCCGAGATCCCCGAATACCGGCTGCTGCCCGCGAGCGTGCTGGCGGGTGACCTGGTCGCCAACGCGACCGCGGTGTTCGAGCTGTTCCTGACCACCGTCGCCGAAGGCCGGCGCCCGACCGACGCCGAGCTGGCCCTGCCGATCGCCTGGGGCGCCGAGCGGGCCCGCGACGGCCTGCCGCTCGAAGCCGTCCTCAAGATCTACCCGCTCGCCGCGAGCGTCGCCTGGGAGAAGCTGACCGGTGACCGGGCGCTGCTCGGCGCGCGGATGCTCGACTTCCTCGGCGAGGTGATGCCGCGCGTCGCCGAGGCGTACCTGCGCGAGCGCGAAGACCTCGACTGGGAACAGCGCGAGGACCGGCAGAACCTAGCGTCGAGCCTGCTCGCCGGCCGTCCGGTGCGCCACCGCGAGCTGCCGCCGGGCTACGACGTCGTCGTGTTCCACCTGCCCGCGCTGCCCGCTTCGGCCGGTTCCCGGGCGGCGACGGACCTCTTCCGCGCCGTCCGGTCCGATGTGGACAGTGCGGTCCTGGTGACCTTCAAGGGTGACGGCGGGGTGCTGCTCGTGCCGGACGGCGTCGCGGTGGACGCCGTCGCCGCGCGGGTCGACCGGATCTGCGGCCGGCCCTGCACCGCCGCCGCGGCGCGGGCGGAGACCCACACCGGCATCCCGGCCGCGCACGCCGAAGCCGTGGAAGTGCTGGCCCTGGCGGAAAACCTGCGCCGGCCCGCGCGGCTCTACCGGCTGGCCGACCTCGCCATCGAGTACCAGCTCGCCCGCCCGGGCCCGGCGCGCGACGCCCTCGCGCGGGTGCTCGACCCGCTCGAAGACCACCCGCACCTGATCGACGCCCTGCGCGCGTTCGTCGTCTCGGGGTACAACCGCGGCGAAGCCGCGAGCGCGTTGAGCATCCACCGCAACACGCTCACCTACCGCCTCGGCCGGATCCAGCTGATCACCGGTTTCGACGCGACGCGGGCCGCCGACGCCCGCCACCTGGCCGCCGCGATGACGGCCTACGACATCACGCGGCAGAACGTCTGAATCCCACGGGATAACGCTTGGGTCGCGTTCTCCGGAAACTGTTGCAGAGTTCCGCGGGCGGCCGATTCCTGGGTGGCGAACACGGAAGAAGCTGATTCCCCATGAAACCCACCGGAATTCTCGTCGGCGCCCTGCTCCTGCTGGGTGCCGCGGCCTGCGGCGTGCCCGTGGCGGGTGTGCCGGTCCCGGTCGCGGTGACCCCGCAGGCGGTGACGACCAGCGTCATCGCTGTGCCCGCACCGCAAACGGTCTACGTCCAGCAGCCGCCGGTCTACGTCGCGCCGGCGGACCCGTCGGCGGCCCAGACGGTGATCTCCTACTACGACGCGCTCAACCGCCGTGATTTCACCACGGCGTGGTCGCTCGGCGGCAGCCGCATCGCCGGGAGCGGCGGGTACACCAAGTACGTCAACGGTTTCTCGACGACGTCGTGGGACACGCTGACCGTCACCGACGTCCGCGGGAACACCGTGTACGTCGTGCTTTCCGCGATTCAGACCGACGGCAGCACCCGCGTCTTTTCCGGTTCCTACACCGTTTCCGGCGGCGTTCTCACCGGCAGCCACATGACCCGGACGAAATGAGCAGGACCATGCGTATTCTCCGCGCCGTGACGGCGCTTTCCGCGGTGCTCGCCCTGGCCGCGTGCGGGCTTCCCGGGCGCACGCTCGCCGGCAGCCCGGCCCAGGCCCCGGCCGTGACGGCGACCGTCACGGCCCTCAGCACCCCGACCGTCACCGCGCCCGTGCCCCAGACGGTCGTCGTGCCGGCGCCGCAGACCGTCTACGTCCAGCCGAAGAGCCCGGGCGTCGCGGCGACGAGCCAGTGGTACGCCCAGCCGAGCTGGTACAACGCCCAGCCGTGGATCTCCATCACCAGCTCGGGCAGCCAGACGCCGTGCCAGTGGCTGTACTCCCGCGGCTACACCTACGCCCAGGCCTACGCGGCGTGGGCGCAGAACGGCTACCCGGCGAGCTGGTCGGCCACCGGCGACGGCTACCCGTGCCAGAAGTCCTACGGTATGCAGCACTGAGTCAGCGGGCGACCCAGGCGCGCACGACGTCGTCCAGCACCTGCAGCGGCACCGGTCCGCCGCCGAGCACGACGCCGTGGAACTCCTTGATGTCGAAGGAATCCCCGAGTGCCTCCTCGGCGAACCGGCGCAGGCGGACGATCTCCAGCCGGCCGGTCATGTAGGCCAGCGCCTGCCCGGGGCACTCGATGTACCGGTCGGTCTCGGACTGCACCTCGACCTCGCTGAGCACCGTGTGCGTGCGGAGGAATCCAACGCACTGCTCGCGTGTCC
The DNA here is from genome assembly GCF_023023025.1 of Amycolatopsis sp. WQ 127309. Taxonomy (NCBI): domain Bacteria; kingdom Bacillati; phylum Actinomycetota; class Actinomycetes; order Pseudonocardiales; family Pseudonocardiaceae; genus Amycolatopsis; species Amycolatopsis sp. WQ 127309. The sequence continues at coordinate 745,483 of NZ_CP095481.1, read as the reverse complement.
AGCGCAGCGCGTGCAGACCGGTGTCGACCACCAGCCGCGCGGCGCGGACGGAGTCCTCGGCCACCATGCCGAGGCGCATGACGTCACCGGAGAACAAGCCCATTTCGTCGGCCAGCCGCTCGGTGTAGAGCCCCCAGCCCTCGCTGTAGGCGGTCACCGGCGCGATCCGGCGCAGCTGCGGGAGCCCGGTCAGCTCCTGGGCCAGCGAGACCTCGAAGTGGTGTCCCGGCACGGCCTCGTGGAACGCCACGGTCTCGGCGATGAACCGGTCCCGCGTGCGCACCTCGTGGGTGTTGGTGAAGTAGGCGCCGGGCCGCGAGCCGTCGGGCGCGCCCGGCAGGTAGTACGCGGGGGCGGCGACGGGCGCGTCCGCGTCCGGGACCGCGCGCACGACGCACTCGGCCTTCGGCATCCGCGGGAACCAGCCCGGCGCCGCGGCGGTCGCGCGGGCGACGGCGGCGCGGGCGGTGCCGAGCATCTCCTCGGCGTCGCGCCAGCGGAGGCTCTCGTCGGTCCGCAGCCGGCGGCGCACCTCGGCCGGCTCGGTCAGCCCGAAGACGCGCTCGCCGAGCTCGGCGTACTCGGCTTCGAGCCCCGCCAGGACGTCCAAGCCGAGCTGGTGCAGCTCCGCGGGCGTGTGGCCGGTGGTCGTGTGCACCCGGGCCAGCGCCGCGTACGTCGCTTCGCCGTCTTCGAGCCAGCAGAGCCCGGGCCGCTCGTCGGGCCGGCCGTGCCCGGCGATCTCGGTCGCGAGCACCTCGCGGTAGCGCGTCAGCGCGGGCCGCACGACGTCGGCGACCAGCTGCTCGTGGCCCGGGAACGGCGACTCCTGCGCGAGGAAGCGGTCGAGGAACGCGACGGCGCTGCCGACCATCCGCTCGACCGGCGTCCGTCCGGCTTCCAGGCCGTCGCGGTGCCGCTGGGCGAGGGCCTCGTAGAGCGCGGGCAGGGCGGCCAGCCGGGCCCGGAAGCCGGTCGCGTCCTGCTCGCCGGACGGCGCGAGCTGGGGCAGGAAGGCGAGGTGGCCGATCCCGACGGCGAACATCGGATCGGCCAGGGTGAACTCCACGACCCGCGCGTCGAGCTGGGTGAGAACGGCCTCGGCCTGCTGGACGACGACGCCCAGCGTGACGCGGTCTTCGTCGGTCGAGGCCTGTGCCCGGGCGAGGATGTCCGCGGCCCGCGCCTTCAACGCGTCGTGGGCGGCTTCGCTGGGATCGGTCAGCTCGGCGTCGTGGCCTTCGATGCCGACCAAGGTCGCTTCGAGCGGCTGCCAGGTGCCCAGGACGTCGAGGAGTTCGTCGGCGAGCGCGATCGCGTCGGTGGTCATCACTTCATCGTGGCGGAAAACGGACCGGGCCGGGAGCGGAATCCGCTCCCGGCCCGGCCGGTCGTCAGGTCAAGCTCGAACAAGGTCTCGCATCAGGATCCTTGGCCCCGTTGGGGACCCACCGCACGTTCGCGAACGACGCCTGGAACGCGGCGTCGGTGTAGACCAGGAACGGGGTGTTGATGTGCTCGAAGTCGAGCCCGTTGTTGAAGCAGGACAACGGGATCTTGACCGTCGTCTTCGCGCCGCCCGCCAGGTCGGTGAACAGCTTGGTCGCGTTCACCTCGGAGAAGCACGGGTAGACGCAGTGCATGCTGATCACCGTCCGGTTGACCGGTGCCTGCTGCACGACGGTGTCGAACTCCAGCGCCCCGTCCGCGTTCAGGTAGCTGCGCAGGTCGTCCGTGCCCGCCGGGTTCTGGAGGTAGAGCTGGGCGGCACCCGTGCCGGTCCAGGTCGTCTTCAGGCCGTCGCCCTGCACGTTGACGTCCGTCGGGACGGTGTTGATCTCGCTGTGCGCGGCGGTGCCGTCCGGGCCGATCTCGGTGCCGCCCCAGTTCTCCGCCGAGCCGATGAAGCTCTTGTACGGGGCGACGTCGGTCCGGTCGAAGATCGACAGGTCCTCGGTCGCCGTCCCGCCGCCGCCGGTGGACCCGCAGGTCGCCGGGCCGGGGGTCTCGTCCAGCTGGCCGATGGTGACGCGCTGGCCGGTCTTGAGGCCGTAACCCAGCTTGAACAGCGGGTCGTAGTCCGGGGACCACGGGTTGAGCGGCGACTGGCACGCGCTCTTCGGCCACGAGTAGGACAGCGTGCCCTGGTAGCCGGTGCCGTCCTTGCCCTTGACGAGCATGTCGGCGACGCCGCCGCCCTCGGTGCCGGGCAGCCAGGCCGCGACGAACGCGTCCGAGCGGTTGATCTCGTGGTTCATGTAGAGCGGGCGGCCGCCGACGTAGACGGTGACGACCGGGGTGCCCTTGCCGCTGACCTTGTCCAGCACGGCCGCGTCCTCGGGGTAGAGCTTCGAGGCCTCGAGGGTCTTGCGGGTCAGGTCGCCGACGCCCTCGGCGTACGGCGTCTCACCGATCACGGCGATGACGGCGTCGTAGCCCTTCGGGTCCACCGTGCCGGTGGCGTCGAAGGTGACGTTGGCGTCGCCGAGGTCCTGCTTGATGCCGGTGAGGATCGAGGTGGCGTTGGGGAAGTCGGCGTTGGTGTTGCCGGTGCCCTGCCAGCTCAGCGTCCAGCCGCCGGTCTGGTTCGAGATATTGTCGGCGCTCTTGCCGACCACCAGGACCTTGGACTTCGGCTTGAGCGGCAGCACGTTGCCGTTGTTCTTCAGCAGCGTCTGCGACTCGCGGGCCGCGTCGCGGGCCAGCCAGTTGTCCTTCAGCGCCTCGTCCGAGTTGGCGTAGGAGCGGTCGGACGGCTTCTGCGACTCGAAGATGCCGTCACGGAGCTTGACGCGCAGGATGCGGGTCACGGCGTCGTCGATGCGCGACATCGGGATCTGGCCGCTCTGCACCTGGGCGACGGTGTTGGTGATGAACGCCTTCCAGTCCGCGGGCACCATCACGACGTCGATGCCGGCGTTGATGGCCTGCGGGCAGGAGGAGTTCGTGCAGCCGGGGACCTGGCCGATGGCGTTCCAGTCGGACACGACCAGGCCGTCGAAGCCGATCTTGCCCTTCAGGATCTCGTTCATCGCCTTGCTGCTGCCGGTCAGCTTGCCCTCGTTGATGCCGAGGTCCGGGTTGGTCCAGCTGTTGAACGACACCATCACGGTCTGGGAGCCGGCGGCGAGCGCGCCGTAGTAGCCCTGGCCGTGGAGGTTGATCATGTCGGCCTCGGACGACGGGTTGACGCCCTGGTCCTGGCCCTTGGTCGTGCCGCCGTCACCGATGAAGTGCTTGGCGGTGGCGATCACGCCGTTGTAGCCGATGCGGCTGGTGGCGCCGTCCTGGAGGCCGTTGATGTCCTCGTAGCCGTAGGAGCGCGTGATCCGCGGGTCCTCGGAGAAGCCCTCGTAGGTGCGGCCCCAGCGGTCGTCCTGGACGACGGCCAGCGTCGGCGAGAACGCCCAGTCCTGGCCGGTCGAGCGGACCTGGCGGGCGGTCGCGCCGGCGACGTCGCGGACCAGGCACGGGTCGTGCGCCGCGCCGAGGCCGATGTTGTGCGGGAAGACGGTGGCGCCGTAGACGTTGTTGTTGCCGTGCACGGCGTCGATGCCCCAGATGACGGGGATCTTCGTGCGGCTGGTCTTGGAGGCGTTCCAGTAGGAGTCGGCGAGGTTCAGCCAGTCCTGCTGGGTGGCGTGCTTGTTGCCGCCCGGCCAGGCGCCGCCGCCGTTGAGGACGGTGCCGATGGCGTACTGGCGGACCTCGTCGGGGGTGATCGAGGTGATCTCGGGCTGCGTCATCTGCCCGACCTTCTCCTCGAGGGTCATCCCCGAGAGGATCTGGGCGATGCGGGCCTCGTCGCCGGCCTTCCCCTTGAGCTGGCTGTCGACCTTGGGCCAGTCCGCGAGGGTCGGCAGGGTCTTCTCGATCTTGGCGCAGCCGTCCTTGTCGAGGGCGGGCTTGCCGATGACGGGCTGTGCCGGTGCGGCCTGGGCCTGCAGCGGTGCCGCCTGCGCGACCCCGCCGAGCAGGCTCAGGCTCATCAGCGTGACGAGCGAACTTCGACGCGCACGCGACCACGCGCGTGATCTTCCGGCCATGGTCTGGTCCATTCTGCGAGGGCGGCGGACCGGCCGATCCTCACCGGGCAAAGGGGACGGCGTCAATAGTTTCCGGCCGGTACGCTCTTCGTTAATTCTCGCCATAAAATAAGAGTCGTCCGGTGGGCGGCACCCCATTACCGCGCAGGTCGGGCCGGGTCAAGGGTGCGCGGGGGCAGCCGTTCTGCCCGCGGAGGCTGAGCTGTTTGCCAGGATGGCCGGATGGACATCCGCCGCATCACGACGTCCGCGCCGGCGCTGGCCGCGGGACACCTCTTCGACGACCCGCCGGTTTTGGCGGTTTTATCGCGGTTCCTGGCGTCGGAAGGCCACCACCTGCTGATCGCATACGTCGACGACGTCCCGGCGGGCATGGTGACTGGCGTCGAGATGACGCACCCGGACAAGGGGACGGAGATGTTCCTGTACGAGCTGGGCGTCTCCCCGTCGTTCCAGGGTCGCGGCATCGGCTCGGCCTTGGTGACGGAGCTGGCCGCGCTGGCCCGTTCGCGGGGGTGTTACGACATGTGGGTGGTGACGGAGGAGGACAACGCCGCGGCCCAGGCGACGTACCGCCGCGCCGGCGGAGCGGGGACGGGCCGCCAGGTGGTCCTGGAGTGGGACTTCACGTAGCCAACTCGCGTGTCTGGATCCGGATCTCGCGTGACTGGAGGCGGATCTCGCGTGATTGGGCGCGTGACTCGCGTGATTGGAGGCGGATCTCGCGTGATTGCGGGGACGACACGGGGGTCAGGCCAGGACTGAGCCGGGGAGTTCCTCGAAGATCAGCCACGTTCTTGTCGAGCGGACGCCGTCCAGGGCCTGGAGGCGCTCCAGGACCACGTCGCGCAACGTCGTGTTGTCCGGGGTCCGGACCAGCAGCAGGATGTCGAAGTCGCCGCCGACCAGGGTGACGTGGTCGACGTACGGGATCTCGTGCAGGTCCGTGGCCATCGTGCGCCAGGACGTCTGCTCCACCGTCACCATGATGTACGCCGACGTGCCCAGGCCCGCGCGGCGCGGGTCGATGCGGGCGCCGAAGCCCGTGATGACGCCCTCCGCCATGAGGCGCTCCAGCCGCGCGTACGCGTTCGTGCGCGAGATGTGCAGGCGCTCCGCCAGTGCCCGGACCGCCAGGCGGCCGTCGGCCGACAGCTCCGCCAGCATCGCGCGGTCGATGTCGTCCAGCGGCGCGACCGTCCGTCCCGGGGGACCGCCGTGCGCGGAAGCAGGAAAAGACGTTTGGTCGTCGAAAGGGTCCGGAAAAGACTGTTTGTCGCTCATTTCGCGCAACCCTTGTACACAACACCGCCGAGAACCACCATCTGAGCATCATATGTCTGCGAGAGGTGGTGTGCGTCATGGCGACGGAAACCCTGCTGCCGTCCGCGTCGCCGGTGCGGTTCGTCGCCGAGGACGGGACGCGTGCCGACCGGGAAGGCGGCTACCGCGAGCCGTCCCGGGAGCGGCTCAAGGAGGCCTACCGGCTGATGGTCCTGGGCCGCCGGTTCGACGTCCAGGCGACCGCGCTCACCAAGCAGGGCCGCCTCGCCGTCTACCCCTCCAGCGCCGGCCAGGAGGCCTGCCAGGTCGCCGCCGCGCTCACCCTGAGCAAGCAGGACTGGCTCTTCCCGACCTACCGCGACTCCGTCGCCCTCATCGCGCGCGGCCTGAAGCCCGGCGAAGTCCTGACGCTGCTTCGCGGCGACGCGCACTGCGGCTACAACCCCGCCGAGACGCGCGTCGCGCCGCAGTGCACTCCGCTCGCGACGCAGACCCTGCACGCCACCGGCCTGGCGCACGCGATGCAGCGGCGCGGTGAGGACGGCGTCGCGCTCGCGCTCATCGGCGACGGCGCCACCAGCGAAGGCGACTTCCACGAGGCGCTCAACTTCGCCGCCGTCTTCAAGGCGCCCGTGGTGTTCTTCGTGCAGAACAACCGGTACGCGATCTCCGTGCCGTTCGAGAAGCAGAGCGCCGCGCCCGCGCTGGCGTACAAGGGGATCGGCTACGGCATGCGCTCGGAGCAGGTCGACGGCAACGACGCCGTCGCGGTGCTGAGCGTCCTCGACGACGCGGTGAAGCACGCGCGGGACAAGAACGGCCCGGTCCTCGTCGAGGCCCACACCTACCGCATCGACGCCCACACGAACGCCGACGACGCCACCCGCTACCGCGAAGCCGGCGAAGTCGCGAAGTGGCGCGAAGCAGACCCGGTGACCAGGCTCGAGACCTACCTCAAGTCACAGAAGGCCATAGACGACAACGAGATCGAGCAGTTCCGCACGGACGCCGAGGACTTCGCCCAGACCGTCCGCGACACGCTCAACGCCGAGCCCGAGCTGGACCCGCTGTCGCTGTTCGACCACGTCTACGCCGAGCCGACCCGCCACCTCAAGGCGCAGCGGGCCGCCCTGAAAGCCGAGCTGGAGGCCTGATGACGACCACGATGGCGCAGGCGCTCAACGCCGCCTTGCGGGACGCGCTCAAGGACGACGACAACGTGGTCGTGTTCGGCGAGGACGTCGGCGCGCTCGGCGGGGTCTTCCGGGTCACCGACGGCATCACCGCCGACTTCGGCGAGGACCGCTGCTTCGACACCCCGCTCGCCGAGGCCGGCATCGTCGGGTTCGCCGTCGGGATGGCCATGGGCGGCTTCCGGCCGGTCGTCGAGATGCAGTTCGACGCCTTCGCCTACCCCGCGTTCGAGCAGATCACCTCGCACGTCGCGAAGCTGCGCAACCGCACCCGCGGCGCGCTTTCGCTGCCGATGGTCATCCGGATCCCCTACGCCGGCGGGATCGGCGGCGTCGAGCACCACTGCGACTCCAGCGAGGCCTACTACACGCACACGCCGGGCCTGCGCGTCGTCACGCCGGGCACCGCGCAGGACGCCTACGACCTGCTCCGCGACGCCATCGACTCGCCGGACCCGGTCGTCTTCCTCGAACCGAAGTGCCGCTACTGGTCGAGCGAAGAGGTGAGCTTCACGCGCAGCGGCCCGGCCATGGACCAGGCCGTGGTCCGCAAGAGCGGCAAGGACGTCACGCTCATCGCGTACGGCCCGATGGTCGCCACCGCGCTGGAGACCGCCGAAGCCGCGAAGGACGAGGGCTGGGACGTCGAGGTCGTCGACCTGCGGTCGCTGAGCCCGTTCGACGACGAGACCGTGACGGCGTCGGTCCGCCGCACCGGCCGCGCGGTCGTCGTGCACGAGGCCGCCGGTTTCGGCGGCTACGGCGCCGAGGTCGTTGCTCGCGTAACAGAGCAGTGCTTCCACCAGCTGCACGCGCCGGTGCTGCGCGCGACCGGCCTCGACATCCCGTTCCCGGCGCCGAAGCTGGAGCGTCACCAGCTGCCGGACGTCGACCGGATCCTCGACACGATCGCCCGCCTGCAGTGGGCCGACACGCCGGTGGTGGCCGGTGCCTGACTTCCTGCTGCCGGACCTCGGCGAGGGCCTGACCGAGGCGGCGATCCTGAACTGGCACGTCAAGATCGGGGACACGGTCAAGATCGACCAGATCGTCGTCGAGGTCGAGACGGCGAAGGCCGCGGTCGAGGTGCCCGTGCCGTTCGCCGGCGTGGTGTCCGCGCTGCACGGCGAACCCGGGCAGCTGCTGCCGGTCGGCGCTCCGCTGCTGAGCGTCGGCGGGTTCGCCGAGCCGGGCGTCACGACGTCGTCCGGCAGCGGCAACGTCCTCATCGGCTACGGCACCGCGCCGACGACCCGGCGCAAGCGCGTCCGACGTGTGGAAGCGCCCGTCGTGAAAGCCAAGGCGCCCGGCGTGATCTCGCCGTTCGTCCGGAAGATGGCCGCGGACAACGGGATCGACCTCGCGAAGGTCACCGCCGGCGGCCCGGACGGGATCATCCGCCGCGCCGACGTCGAAGCGCTGCTGAACAAGCCCGCGCAGCACGACGGCGAGCGCCGGATCCCGCTCACCGGCGTCCGCAAGGTCGTCGCCGACAAGCTCACGGCGTCGCGGCGCGAGATCCCCGAGGCCACGGTCTGGGTGGACGTCGACGCGACCGAGCTGGTCGCCGCGCGCGTGGCCCTGAACGCCAAGACGGATCGTCCCGTCAGCCTGCTCGGCCTGATCGCGCGGTTCGCCGTGGCGGGCCTGAAGAAGTACCCGGAGCTGAACTCGCGCGTCGAAGGCGACGAGATCGTGCTGCTGCGCGGCATCCACCTCGGGTTCGCCGCGCAGACCGGGCGCGGGCTCATGGTGCCGGTCGTGCGCGACGCCGGTGAGCTGTCGACGCGGGACCTGTCGGCGGCGATCGGCGACCGCGCCCGCACCGCGCGCGACGGCAAGCTCGCGCCGGCCGACCTGACCGGCGGCACGTTCACGGTGAACAACTACGGCGTCTTCGGCGTCGACGGTTCGGCCGCCATCATCAACCACCCCGAAGCCGCGATCCTCGGCATCGGCCGGATCATCGACCGGCCGTGGGTGGCCGGCGGCGAGCTGGCCGTGCGGAAGGTCTGCGAGCTGACGTTGGCGTTCGACCACCGCGTCTGCGACGGCGGCACGGCGGGCGGGTTCCTGCGGTTCGTCGCGGACTGCGTCGAGTCACCGGTGACCGCCCTCGGTGACCTGTAACGACTCACCGGCGGCCTTGGCCGGATGTGACGGGAATGGCACTTAAAGTGTTCGCGTGACGACTCCAGCCCAGCACGACCGGGACCAGGCGGCGGCGCGCGTGGGCCGGCTCAAGCAGGACCTGGCGGCCCGGCTCGACACGGCGCCGGAGCCCGGTGCCGAGGACGCCGAGCCGATGGACCGGCTCGTGGCTGCGGCCGTCCGGCTGCTGGACGCCGAGGCGGACCACGACGAGGCCGTGCACCGGCTGGTGGCGGCGGAGCTCGGCGCCCGCCACGCGGCGACGCAGCGCGCGGTCGTGTTCTTCGCGGCCGGGCCGGTGCTCGCCGGGCTGGTCTCGGCCGCGCTCGTGCTGTTCGGCGTGCTGTCGCCCGGGTGGCTGCCGTTGCTGGTCCCGCTGTTCGCGGCCGGGATGTGGGTCGGCTTCGCGCCCGTCCGGAAGGTGCCGGCGGTGCTGCGCGAGCGGACGCGGGCGGCCTGGGCGGGCACGCTGGCCGCGGTCTTCCTGGTGGCGGCGTTGCTGCCGTGGCCGTCGAGCACGGCGAACGTCGTCAGCACGGTCCTGGCGGTGCTCGGGACGGCGGGCGCGATCGCGGGCCTGGTCCGGGAAAGCCGGATCCCGTGACGCGCGGCTACGCCACCTACGGCGACGACCCCGACTTCGAGGCGGAGTACGCCGACTACGCCGAGCCGGCCGACGACACGCGCCGCGACCTCGACGAGCTGTTCGCGGCCGTCGACGGGCTGCGCACCGCCGTCCGGGACGTCGACGCCCGGGACGCCGGGCTGCGCCGGGAGTTCGCGGACCTGGCCGACCGCCTGGGTCCCGGAGCGCCCCAGGAGCACCGGATCGACCAGCTCGGCCGGCAGCTCGAACGGCTGCAGCAGCAGGTGCAGGCGCTGGAGCGCGCGGTGCGCGTGTCCGACGGCGTGCCGCAGGCGAACCTCGACGACGTCGGCGCGGAGACGCGCGCGCTGGCGGCGCAGGCCGCGCGCTGGGACGACCTGCACAAGGAGCTGGTGACGAAGGAGCAGCGCGCCCGCCACGAGCAGGAGATCGCGCGGCTGGGGGACGTGCGCGAAGCGGGCGCGCGCTGCGACGCCGACCTGCTGGACGTCATCCGCCGCCTCGCCACGACGGACCGTGGTTCCCGCGCTCGCGGGGACGCCGAGTCGTCGTTGCGCGCGTTGAGCACCCGGCGCCGCACGTTGCTGGACGAGGAGATCCCCGCGGCCTTCGACGCCGCGGAGCAGGCCCGGCTCGCGTTGCGGGAGGCCGACGCGGTCGACGCGCGCGTGGTCCCGCAGCTGGAGCGGGCCGAACGCGCGTGGCAGGACCTGCAGGTCCGCCTGCGGACCCGGATCACCGACGCGCTCGGCTCCAACGCGCTGCTCCCGATGTGGTTCAGCCGCGCGCTCGGCGTCGCCCCGCCGTCGGGGACCTCGGGCGACGCCTGGATCCGCACGGCGGCTTCGGTGCTCGCGTACCGGGTGACGTTCGGGATCAAGGACCCGGCCCTGCCGCTGGGTCCGCCGCCGGCCGACGGCGCCGACACGACCGAGCGCCGCTGGACCTGGCGGGCCCGGCTGGAGTCCGATCTGGACGACCTGTCCCTGTGACGCGAGATTACCGAGCGTAGTCAGCCGTACGGCTGATTTCGGGCCGGGTCCCTCCGGACGCGGAACATCCTGTCGGGGCCGGGCGACTCAGGAGCATGGACGAGCCAGCCGAGAAATCACGGCACCGGGACTATCCCGCCGACGGCCTGCGGGCGTTGGGCCGCAAGGACTACAACGCGGCTGTCGCGGCTCTCACGCAAGCGCTTCGCGCGCCGTCGGCGGACCCCGCGCTGTACTTCCACCTCGCGCTGGCGCAGTTGCGTGGCAACCGTCCGGATCGGGTGAAGTCGGCCCGGGACCTGAACGTCGTCCGCTACTGCCTCGACCGGGCCGGGCACCTCGCGCACGCCCGGGTTCTGCTCCACCTGGCCGACGAGGACCGGGGCCGGTCCTGGGAGCGGGGCGGGCAGGTCGCCGCGCGGGTGCGCGCGCTCGTCGAGGCGATGGACCCGGAGTACGTCGAGGAGATCCTCGAGCACGTCACGGCACCCGAGAACCGGGTGTGGCAACTGCTCGTCGCCCAGCGGGACAAGACGACCGGCTGATCGACGCCGGCTAGACCGCGGCCGGGCGGCGCAACGCCTGACGCCTCAGCCGGTTGAAGAGCTTCGCGTTGTTCAGCGCGAACACCCCGACCGTCACGCCGTCACGCTGGTAGGTCGCCACGAACGACTCGTCCGACGGGCCGCCCTCCACGAACGTGAGCGCGTCGTCCGGGCGTGGGTGCCCGGCCAGTTGCAACGTGCCCGCGTACTGGTCCGACCAGACGTACCCGCTCGGCGTGTACGTGCGTTCGGTCCGTCCGGCCAGGAGGTTGCCCACCGCGACCGGGGCCTGCTCGGACGCGTTCGTCCAGTGCTCGTGGCGCCGGCCCTCACCGGAAACGTGGTAGCGGGCGACGTCGCCGATCGCCACCACCTGGGGCAGGTCCGTCACCAGGCCCGCGTCCGTGTGGACGCCGTTGCCGGTCGTCAGGCCGGAGCCCGCCAGCCAGTCCGTGGCCGGGGTCATCCCGACGCCCACCACCACGACGTCCGCCGGTACCAGCGAACCGTCGGCCAGGTGGACGCCGGACTCGGACAGGCTCGAGACGGCGACCCCGCAGCGCAGGTCCGTGCCGTGGTCGGCGTGCAGCCGGGCGCACACCGCCGCCAGCTCCGGGCCCAGCACCGGGACCAAAGGCGCAGGCAGGGCCTCCAAGACGACCACGTCGAGGCCCAGGGAACGGCACGTCGAGGCCACCTCGGCGCCGATGAACCCGGCCCCGACGATCGCCACGCGCACCCCGGGGACCAGCGCGGCCCGCAGCGCCAGCGCGTCGTCGATGGTCCGCAGCGTGTGGGCGCCCTCGAAGCCCGGCAGTGTGCGCGCGCGGCCGCCGGTGGCGATGACGACGCCGTCCGCGTGCACCGAGCTGCCGTCCGAGAGGTGCACCCGGCGGGCGGCCGGGTCCAGCGACGTCGCCCGGACGCCCAGGCGGAAGTCCAGGGCCAGCGACGCGAGGTCGCCGGCGTCGAGCAGCTCCAGCGCGGCGCGGGAGGTCGTTCCGGCCAGGAAACCCTTGGACAGCGGCGGCCGGTCGTACGGCAGGTGCGCCTCTTCGCCGATCAGCACCACGCCGCCGTCGTAGCCCTGCGCGCGCAGCTCCTGCGCGGCGCGGACCCCGGCCAGCGAAGCGCCGACGACCGCTACGCGCTTCACGCGGCGTCCTCGCGGGCCACACCCTGGACGTAGATGACGCCGTCGTCGACCAGCACGGTGTACGTCCGCACCGGTTCCTTCGCGGGCAGGCAGCTCGGCACGCCCGTGCGCAGGTCGAACAGCGCCGCGTGCAGCGGGCACTCGACGAAGCAGCCTTCGAGCCAGCCGTCGGCCAGCGAGGCGTCCTGGTGGGTGCACGTGTCGTCGATGGCGTACAGCTCGCCGTCCTCGGTGTGGAACACCGCGATGGCGGGAGACCCCGGGATCCGGACGGACTCACCCGGGGGCAGCTCGTCGACGGTGCACGCGCGAATCATGACGCCTCCGCTAACTGTTGCGCATTGAGGAACATCGACTGTGATCCGCAACAAGTGTGAATTCGCCGAAGGGCGTCGTCAAGGGGGTACGCCCCGGTAGTTTCCGTTACCCGCTAACGGATAATCCGGGCACCGCGAAGCGCCCGTACCGGGGATGGTGGTACGGGCGCTGCGACGTCCGGGCTAGTTCTCGCCGTGGCGGTAGAACGGCTGCTTGAGCGGGGCCAGCGGGGTGTTGCCGAGGATCAGGTCCGCGGCCTTCTCCGCGGTCATCATCACCGGCGCGTAGATGTTGCCGTTGGGGATGTAGGGCATGACCGACGCGTCGACCACGCGCAGGCCCTCGGTGCCGTGCACCCGCATCGTCTGCGGGTCGACGACGGCCCCCTCGTCCACGCCCATCTTGGCCGTGCACGACGGGTGCAGCGCCGTCTCGGCGTCCTTCGCGACCCAGTCCAGGATCTCCTCGTCGGTCTCGACCGACGGCCCAGGCGAGATCTCCCCGCCGTTGTAGGGCCCCATCGCGGACTGGTTGAGGATCTTCCGCGCCACCCGCACGGCTTCCACCCATTCGCGCCGGTCGTTCTCCGTGGACAGGTAGTTGAACTTGATCGCCGGGTGCTGCCGCGGGTCGGTCGAGGTGAGCTTCACCGAGCCGCGGGTGTCGGCGTACATCGGGCCGACGTGCACCTGGTAGCCGTGGCCTTCCGTGGGCGCCGACCCGTCGTAGCGGATCGCCACCGGCAGGAAGTGGAACATCAGGTTCGGGTACTTCACCTCGTCGTTCGACCGGACGAACCCGCCGCCCTCGAAGTGGTTGGTCGCGGCCGGGCCGTTGCGCAGGAACAGCCACTGCGCGCCGATGTAGGGCCGCTTCCACTTGGCCAGCGACGGCTGCATCGACACCGGTTCCTTGCAGGCGTACTGGATGTACACCTCCAGGTGATCCTGCAGGTTCTCGCCGACGCCCGGCAGGTCCTTCACGACGTCGATGCCGAGCTTCTCCAGGTCGGCCGCGTGGCCGACGCCGGAGAGCTGCAGTAGCTGCGGGCTGTTGATCGCGCCGCCGCAGAGGATGATCTCCTTGCCGTACACCTCGGCCGGCACGCCCCGGCCTTCGCTGTACTCGACGCCGATCGCGCGGGTGCCGTCGAAGAGGATCTGCGAGACGAACGCGTGCGTCTTCACCGTGAGGTTGGCGCGGTTCTCGACCGGGTGCAGGTAGGCGCCGGCCGCGGACAGCCGCCGTCCTTTCCGGACGTTGCGGTCGAACGCCGCGAAGCCCTCCTGCCGGTAGCCGTTGACGTCGTCGGTGCGCGGGTAGCCCGCTTCCTCGGCGGCGTCGAAGAAGGCCTGGAACAGGGGGTTCGAGGCCGGGCCGCGCTCCAGCTCGAGCGGGCCGTCGTGGCCGCGCCACTGCCCGTCCGGCGCGTCGGCGAGGCAGTTCTCCATGCGCTGGAAGTACGGCAGGCAGTGCGCGTAGTCCCATGTGGACATACCGGGGTCGCCGGCCCAGCGTTCGTAGTCCAGCGGGTTGCCGCGCTGGAAGATCATCCCGTTGATGCTCGACGAGCCGCCGAGCACCTTGCCGCGGGCGTGGTAGATGCGGCGCCGGTTCATGTGCGGCTCGGGCTCGCTGCGGTAGCCCCAGTCGTAGAACTTCGACCCGATCGGGAACGTCAGCGCGGCCGGCATGTGGATGAAGACGTCCCACTTGTAGTCGGACCGGCCGGCTTCCAGGACGAGGACCTTGTTCGACGGGTTCGCCGACAGCCGGTTCGCCAGCGCGCAGCCCGCCGAGCCACCGCCGACGATGACGAAGTCGTAGGTATCGGAACTCATGGGGCCTCCTCAGCCGGGCAAGGTGTCCGGGGCGTTGTCGGGCATGTGCTCGGGGCTCGTGTGCGACGAACCCCAGGTACCGCGCCGGATGTAGAGCATGATCGCACCGACGACGACGATCAGCCCGGTGACGATCACCGCCCCCCACTGGAAGTACCAGTGGTCGTCGCCGTAGACCTCGGCGCGCGGCCAGATCAGGTTGACCGTCATCGCGGCGCCGTAGACGACCGCGACCAGGTTCACCAGCGTGCCCCAGCGGCCGAGCTTGAAGTACGGCCCGTGGCCCGGGCGCGGCCAGCCACCGCGCAGGCGGCGGATCAGCATCGGGCCGGTGACCATCAGGTAGGGGATGTAGAACAGGATGATCGCGGTCGAGGTCAGGATGAAGAACGCCCGCTGGTTGCCCAGGTTGATCAGCAGCACCACGATCGTGAGGCCGCCGGTGAGCAGCGCGGGCACGACCGGCGTCTTCGAGCGCGGCGACACCTTGGCCATCGCCTTGCTGAACGGCAGCCGGCCGTCGCGGGACATCGCCCACGTCATCCGGATCGCCGCGGTCTGCACGGCCAGGCAGCACACCGTGATCGCGATCGCCGAGCAGATCAGGAAGGCGTCGCCGAGACCCTCGCCGAGGGTGCTCTTCAGCAGGTACGGCATGCCGGACGTGCTCAGCTCCTTGGCGTTGAGGTCGCCGACGGCCATCATGCCCACGAGCATCATCAGCCCGCCGACGATGAACGCGGCGGTGATCGCCCGCAGGATCGCGCGGGGTGCGTGCCGCCGCGGCTGCGTCGTCTCCTCGGCCAGCGAACCGGCGGTGTCGAAGCCGTAGAAGACGTACGCGCTCATGAGCGACGCCACCAGGAAGGCCCCGAGGTACCCGAACGTGTGACCCTCACCGGTGTCGTGGGTGTCGAAGACGATGCCCGGGCCGCGCTTGATGTGGATGGCGAGCGCGATCACGAGCAGCACGCTCGCGCCGAGCTCCACCGCGACGCCGAAGTTGTTGATCTTCGCCATCAGCTTGACACCGATGAGGTTCACGACCGTGGCGAACACGACCAGGATGAGCGCCAGGATGATGGCGTTCTGCGCGCCGCCCGGTGTGGACGTCAGGCCGGCGTCGTCGTCGCTGCCGACGATCTGGAACGCGGTCGACACCTGCGGCAGGATGATCTGGTAGGCCACCGCGACGGCCGCGGCCGTGACGATCGCGCCGATGATCATGATCCAGCCGGCCAGCCAGGACGTCGCGGGCTTCGCGATCTGCTTCGCCCATTGGTACACCGAGCCGGCGAGCGGGAACTGCCCGGCCAGCTCGGCGAAGCAGAGGGCGACGGCGGCCTGGCCGATGAAGACCAGCGGCCACGTCCAGATGAAGGCCGGCCCGCCCGAGCCGAAGCCGAAGAAGAAGAGCTGGAACACGCCGGTCAGGATGGAGATGTAGCTGAACCCGGCGGCGAAGCTGGAGAACGAGCCGAGCGAGCGTTCGAGTTCCTGGCGGTAGCCGAACTTCTCGAGCTCGGAGCTGTCGTCCGGGGCAGGCCCCCCGCCCGCCTTCTGCGAATCGATGGTCATCGTCGGTCCTCACGTGGTGGGGTGGGGGAGTGATCAGCCCTTGAACCAGTGCTGCGGAACGGGATCGATGTTCTGGTAGACGTGCTTGCTCTCCTGGTACTCCGCCAGCCCGGACGGTCCGAGCTCGCGGCCGATGCCGGACCGGCCGAACCCGCCCCACTCCGCCTGCGGCAGGTAGGGGTGGTAGTCGTTGATCCACACGGTGCCGTGGCGCAGGGCCCCGGCGACCCGCTGGGCGCGGGACGCGTCCGACGTCCACACGGCTCCGGCGAGCCCGTACTCGGTGTCGTTGGCCAGCGCGATCGCGTCGGCCTCTTCGCGGAAGCGTTCGACGGTGACGACCGGGCCGAAGACCTCTTCCCGGACCACCGCCATGTCCCTGGTGCAGCCGGAGAACACCGTCGGGCGCAGGAAGAAACCGCTTTCGTACCGGGCGCCTTCGGGTCGCTTGCCGCCCGCCCGCAGGGTCGCGCCCTCCCGGAGAGCGCTTTCGATGTAGCCCTCGACCTTGGCGCGGTGCTGCGCCGAGACGAGCGGGCCCGTCTCGGTGGCGGGATCGAGGCCGTCGCCGACCCGGATCGCGTCGGCGCGCGCGGCGAGGTCCGCCACGAACCGGTCATGGATGCCATCCTGGACGATCAAGCGCGCGCCCGCCGAGCACACCTGTCCCGAATGGACGAACGCGGCCATCAGCGCGTAGTCGAGGGCGGTGTCGTACGCGGCGTCGTCGAACACCACGTTCGGGTTCTTGCCGCCGAGCTCCAGGGCGACCCGGCGGACGCCCTTCGCGGCGGCCGTCATGATCTTCTCGCCGGTCGCGTAGCCGCCGGTGAACGAGACGAGGTCCACGGCCGGGTGCTCGACCATCGCGGCGCCGACGGGACCGGGGCCGAGCAGGAGGTTGACGACGCCCGGCGGGACGCCGGCCTCGTCGAGCAGCGCGACCAGCTTGATCGTGGTCAGCGGCGTCACCTCGCTCGGCTTGAGCACCATCGTGTTGCCCGCGGCCAGCGCCGGGGCGACCTTCCAGGACATCTGCAGCAGCGGGTAGTTCCACGGCGCGATCAGCGCGCAGACGCCGACGGGCTCGTGCACGATCCGGCTCACGACGGTCGCGCTGCCCGCGTCGACCACCCGGCCGGCGTCCTTGCCGGCGAGGTCGGCGTAGTAGCGGAAGACGTTCGTCACGTCGTCGATGTCGATCCGGCCCTCGCCCAGCGTCTTGCCGGTGTCGAGGCTCTCGGTGCGGGCGAGGTCCTCGCGGTCGCGGACCAGCAGGCCGGCGACGCGGCGGAGGAGTTCGCCGCGCTCGGTCGCGGTGGTCGTGCGCCACGGACCGGCGTCGAAGGCCCGGCGTGCGGCTCTGACAGCGGCGTCGACGTCCTCGGGCCCGGCCTCGGCGACCTTTTCGATCACTTGGCCGGTGGCGGGGTTGAGCACGTCGGAGGCGGTGCCGCCGGCGGCGTCCGTCCAGCCTCCGTCGATGTACAGGTCCTTCATGCGGCCCCTTCCGATTCGGTAGTGGCTGCCTGGTCGCGCTTGAGTGCGTACATTTGTACGCGAGGCGTGTACAGATGTCCACAAGTAGGGTCCGTCAGGTCGGCGTGCGACGATCTGTCCGTCGCGCCGGAGACGCACGAAGGGGGCTGCTCGACACCGATGTCGAAGACCGAATCCACCACGGCGTCCACGGCCGGCCGGCGGCGTGGCCCCAACGACCCCGACCGGCGCGCGCGGATCGCCAAGGCGGCGATCGAGGTCGTCGCCCAGCGGGGCATCGACGGCCTCACCCACCGCGCGGTCGCCGCCGCCGCGGGTGTGCCGCTGGGCTCGACGACCTACCACTTCGCGACCCTGGACGACCTGCTCGAGGTGGCGCTGCACGAGGCCGCCGAGAAGAACGTCCACGCGCTGAAGGAGTGGGAAGCGGCGCTGCCGCCGGACGCCGACTTCGCCGCGGCGCTGGCCGACCTGGTCATGGGCTACATCAACGAGCAGTACCGCGACACGGTCGTCGAGTACGACCTGTACGTCGCGGCCCTGCACCGCCCCCGCCTCCGCGCGGCGAGCGCGGCCTGGGACGACGCCCTCACCGAGCTCTACGGCATCCGCACCGACCCGCTCACCGGCCGGCTCCTGGCCGGCCTGTTCTGCGGCCTCCTCATGCAGGCCGCCCTGGCCGACCCCCGCCCGACCCGCGAGGAGATCGAAACCCTCTTCCGCCGGGCCATTCACGGCCCGGCCAACCCGTAACTCGCGTGATCGAGCACGGAACTCGCGTGATTGAAGCCGTAACTCGCGAGTTCCGTCTCCAATCACGCGAGTGACGGGCCCAGTCACGTGAGTTACGGCTGAAACGTGCCGGAAATCTTGGGCGGGCGTTGAAAACTTGGGTTGACAGTCGTCCTCGGTGGGAGTCACTCTGTTCCGGAGTGAGCAACAAGACGCGTTCTGCGCAACTACTCCCGTACTGACCGCGGAGAGGACCCCCGACGGTGACCACTACCGATCTCCCGCCGAGCCTGCTCGCCACGCTGCCCGGCTCCTACTACACCGATCCGGCGATCTTCGCGCTGGAGCAGGCGAAGATCTTCGAGGCCGACTGGTTCTGCGCCGTGCGCAGCGCGGACCTCGCCGGGCCGGGTGCGTTCGAGACCGTGCAGATCGGCAAGGAGAGCGTCCTGGTCTCGCGGGGGCGCGACGGGAAGCTGAACGCGTTCCTCAACGTCTGCCGCCACCGCGGCGCGCGGCTGTGCACCGCCGAGTCCGGCACCGTGAAGCGCGCGTTCCAGTGCCCGTACCACGCCTGGACGTACGGCCTCGACGGCAAGCTGATCGCCGCGCCGAACCTCACCGGCATGCCGGACGTCGACCGCACGACGTTCGGGCTCACCCGCGTCCACCTGCGCGAATGGCTCGGTTACGCGTGGGTCTGCCTGGCCGCCGAGCCGCCGCCGTTCGAGGGCAGCGTGGTCGCCGCGGTCACCGAGCGGCTCGGCGGCGAGAGTGCGATCGAGGCGTACGGCGTCGACGGCCTCGCACTCGGCAAGCGCATCGAGTACGACGTGAAGGCGAACTGGAAACAGATCATCGAGAACTTCATGGAGTGCTACCACTGCGCGACGATCCACCCGGAGCTCACCGAGGTCCTGCCGGAGTTCGCCGACGGCTATGCGGCGCAGTACTACGTCGGCCACGGCGCGGAGTTCGGCGGCGAGGTCCAGGGCTTCACCATCGACGGCAGCGAGGGCGTCGAGCGGCTGCCCGGTGTCACCGAGGACCAGGACCGCAAGTACTACGCGATCACCATCCGGCCGCAGGTGTTCGTCAACCTGGTGCCCGACCACGTGATCCTGCACCGGATGTTCCCGCTGGCCCCGGACCGGACGCTGGTCCGCTGCGACTGGCTCTACCTGCCCGGTGTCGTCGAGTCCGGGCGCGACCTGACGCGCTCGGTCGAGCTGTTCCACCGCGTCAACCTGCAGGACTTCGAGGCGTGCGAACGCTGCCAGGTCGCGATGGACTCGCGCGCCTACGCCGGCGGCGGGGTGCTCGTGCCCAGCGAGCACCACATCGGCGAGTTCCACGACTGGGTCCGCGCGCGTCTGGGGCTCTAGATCAGGGCCCGGATGGCCGCCTCGAAGCCGGCGACGTGCTCGAGCGTGAGCGCGGCGGCCTTCTCGGCGTCGCCCTCGATGATCGCGGTGAGGAGCGGGACGTGCTCGTCGACGTGGCCGGCCATCCCGGGCAGCCGGGGGACGAACACGCACCAGATCCGCGTCGCGAGGTTGTCGTAGCGGATGAGCGTGTCCTCGAGGAACGGGTTGTGCACGCACCGGTAGATCGCCCGGTGCAGGGCGAGGTCGGTGCGCAGCAGCTCGGCGTTGTCCCCGGCCGGGACGCCGGCGTCGAGCCGCCCGCGCAGCTCGGTGAGCGTCGCCCGGTCGGCTTCGGTCGCGCGTCCGGCCGCGGCGGCGGTGGCCATCGGTTCCAGGGTGCGGCGGACCTCGGAGATGTGCGCGAGGTCGGAGATGTTGACGTCGGTGGCGAACGTGCCCCGCCGCGGGTAGGCGACGACCAGCCGCTCGGACTCGAGGCGTTTGAGCGCCTCGCGGATCGGCGTGCGGCCCATGCCGAGGGTGGCGCCGAGCCACTCCTCGTTGATCGGGTCGCCCGGCCGGATGTCGAGCATGACCAGGCGATCACGAACGAAGAGGTACGCCTGCTCCGCCAGCGATGGGGGATTGACCTGTGGGTGCACGCCGCTTAGCCTACATCGACAATTGATATATCAGAAGTCGACCAGGAGGATACGGATGCCTCGCACCCCCGGCGCGGACCTGCCGGACCACCCTGACTTCCTCTGGAACGACCCCGACCCGAAGCCGGCCTACGACGTGATCGTGGTCGGCGGCGGCGGGCACGGCCTCGCCACCGCCTACTACCTGGCGAAGGTGCACGGCATCACCAACGTCGCCGTGCTGGAGAAGGGCTGGCTCGCGGGCGGCAACATGGCCCGCAACACCACGATCATCCGCTCCAACTACCTCTGGGACGAGAGTTCCGGCATCTACGAGCACTCCCTCAAGCTCTGGGAAGGCCTCGAAGAGGACCTCGGCTACCCGATCCTGTTCAGCCAGCGCGGGGTGCTCAACCTCGCGCACACTCTGCAGGACGTCCGTGACAGCGTCCGCCGCGTCGAGGCCAACAAGCTCAACGGCATCGACGCCGAATGGGTGGACGCCGACGGCGTCAAAGAGCTGTGCCCGATCGTCAACACCTCGCCGGACGTCCGCTACCCGGTGCTCGGCGCGACCTACCAGCCGCGCGCGGGCATCGCGAAGCACGACTACGTAGCCTGGGGCTTCGCCCGCGCGGCGCACGCGATGGGCGTCGACCTCATCCAGAACTGCGAGGTCACCGGCATCTCCACGACGGGCGGCCGGGTCACCGCGGTCGAGACGTCGAGGGGCCGGATCGCCGCGGGCAAGGTCGCGTTGTGCGCCGCCGGGCACTCGTCGGTGCTGGCGAAGATGGTCGGCCTCGACCTGCCGCTCGTGTCGCATCCCTTGCAGGCCTTGGTGTCCGAGCTGCTGGAGCCGATCCACCCGACGGTCGTCATGTCGAACGCTGTGCACGTCTACGTTTCCCAGGCGCACAAGGGCGAGCTCGTCATGGGCGCCGGCATCGACAGTTACAACGGTTACGGCCAGCGCGGCTCGTTCCACGTCATCGAGCAGCAGATGGCCGCCGCGCTGGAGCTGTTCCCGGTGTTCGCGCGGGCGCACCTGCTGCGGACGTGGGCGGGCATCGTCGACGTCAGCCCGGACGCGTCGCCGATCGTCGGTCTGACGCCGGTCGAGAACCTGTTCCTCAACTGCGGCTGGGGCACCGGCGGCTTCAAGGCCACCCCGGGGGTCGGCGACGTCTTCGCCGCGACCATCGCGCGCGGGAAGCCGCACGAGTACGCCGAACCGTTCACCTTGGACCGGTTCACCACCGGTGCCCTCGTCGACGAGCACGGCGCCGCCGCCGTGGCGCATTAGGAGTGTCCACATGCAACTGATTTCTTGCCCCTGGTGCGGGCCGCGTGAAGAGGCCGAGTTCCACTACGGCGGCCAGGCCCACGTCGCCTACCCCGAGGACCCGGCCGCTCTGTCCGATGAGGACTGGGCGAAGTTCGTGTTCTTCCGCGCCAACCCGAGCGGCCCGTTCGCCGAGCGCTGGAGCCACTCCGCGGGCTGCCGCCGGTGGTTCAACGCCGTCCGCGACACCCGCACCCACGACCTCCTGGCGGTCTACCGCCTCGACGAGCCGAAGCCGGTGATCTCATGACCCGGCTGTCCGGCGTCCCGCTCAAGTTCACCTTCGACGGCCGCGAGCTGACCGGTTTCCTCGGCGACACCTTGGCTTCCGCGTTGCTGGCCAACGGAATCCACCAGGTCGCGACGAGCATCAAGTACGGCCGGCCGCGCGGCATCGTCGCGGCGGGTGTCGAGGACTCGAACGCCCTGGTGCAGATCGAAGCGCCGTTCCCGGAGCCGATGCTGAGCGCGACGACGGTCGAGCTGTACGACGGCCTGGTCGCGCGCGGCCTGTCCGGTCAAGGCCGCCTGGCCGCCGAGCCCGACCCGGCCCGGTACGACGCCAAGCACGTCCACTGTGACGTCCTGGTCGTCGGCGCCGGACCGGCCGGGCTCGCCGCCGCCCGCGCCGCCTCTGGTCGTGTCCTGCTGGTGGACGACCAGCCCGGCGGTGAGGCTCCCGAGGGAGTCCGGTTCCTCTCGCGGACCACGGCGTTCGGCGTCTACGACGACGGGTTCGTGCTGGCCCTGGAACGCCGTGGCGAGCCCGCTGCTCCCGAAAGGATCTCGCGGCAGCGGGTGTGGCGGATCCGGGCTCGAAAGATCGTGCTGGCCACCGGTGCCCACGAGCGGCCGATCGTGTTCCCGGACAACGACCGCCCGGGCATCATGCTCGCCGGCGCCGCGCGCACGTACCTGAACCGCTACGGCGTCCTGGCCGGGCAACGCGTAGTTGTCTTCACCACCAACGACAGCGCGTACGACGCCGCCTCCGACCTGGCGGCGGCCGGGGCCGAGATCGTGCGGATCGTCGACGCCCGCGAGGGCTACGGCGTCATCGGCACCGACGGCGACGCCCACATCACCGCCGCCCACGTGGCGAAACTGGGCGAGATGCGGGGGGAGCGGGTCGAGTGCGACCTGCTGCTCGTGTCCGGCGGCTGGAACCCGGCCGTGCACCTCTACAGCCAGGCCCGCGGTGCCCTGCGCTACGACCCCCGGCTCGGCGCGTACGTCCCGGCCGGCGACCTGCCGAACGTGAGCGTCGTGGGTGCCGCGGCGGGAGAAGGACTGCCGGAGGCCATGACGCTCTGGCAGGTACCCGCACCGGAGTCCGAAGTGGACACCCGGTTCGTGGACCAGCAGCGGGACGCGACCGTCTCGGACGTCCTGCGCGCCACCGGCGCCGGGCTCCGCTCGCTGGAACACATCAAGCGCTACACGACGATCGGGACCGCGCACGACCAGGGCAAGACGTCCGGCCTCCTCGCCGCGGGCATCACCGCCGAAGCTCTCGGTGTCGACCTGTCGACGCAGCGGCCCACGACGTTCCGGCCGCCGTACACGCCCGTGTCGTTCGCCGCGCTGGCCGGGCGGCACCGCGGTGACCTGCACGATCCCGTGCGCGTCACCATGATCCACCCGTGGCACGTCGAGCACGGCGCCGAGTTCGAGAACGTCGGCCAGTGGAAACGGCCGTGGTACTACCCGCGGCCGGGCGAGACGATGCACGACGCCGTCCAGCGCGAATGCCGCGCCGCGCGCACCGACGTCGCCGTCATGGACGGGTCCACCCTGGGCAAGATCGACGTCCAGGGCCCGGACGCCGCCGCGTTCCTCGACCTGCTCTACACGAACATGATGAGCAACCTGCGTGTCGGCCGCATCCGCTACGGCGTCATGTGCGGCGTCGACGGCATGGTCATCGACGACGGCACGGTCATCCGCGTCGCCGAAGAACGGTTCCTCGTCACCACCACGACCGGCAACGCGGCCATGGTCCTCGAGTGGATGGAGGAGTGGCTGCAGACGGAGTGGCCGCACCTCAACGTCTTCGCGACGTCGGTCACCGAACACTGGGCCACGCTTCCGCTGGTCGGCCCCCGCTCCCGGGAAGTCCTGGGCCGGTTGGCGCCGGACCTCGACGTCTCCAACGACGCCTTCGGGTTCATGACCTGGCAGGACGCCGAGGTCGCCGGGCTCAAGGCGCGGGTCTGCCGGATCAGTTTCTCCGGCGAGCTGGCCTACGAGATCAACGTCCCGTCCTGGTACGGCCGCGCGCTGTGGGAGTCCATAGTGGACGAAGGGGCCACGCCGTACGGCACCGAGACCATGCACGTCCTGCGCGCCGAGAAGGGCTACCCGATCATCGGCCAGGACACCGACGGCACGGTCACCCCGCAGGACCTCGGGATGGCCTGGGCGGTGTCCAAGAAGAAGGTCGACTTCCTCGGCAAGCGGTCGTTCGCCCGCGCCGAGAACAACCGGCCGGACCGCAAGCAGCTCGTCGGCCTGCTGCCCGTCGATCCGTCGGTGCTGCTGCCCGAGGGCTCGCAGATCATCGAGTCCGAAACCGTGCCCGAACCACCGGTGCGGATGCTCGGCCACGTCACCTCCAGCTACCACAGCGCCGCGCTGGAACGGACCTTCGCGCTGGCCTTGGTGCGCTCGGGCCGGGAGCGCGTCGGTGAGACGCTGTACGTCCCGGTCGGCGACCAGGTGGTGCCGGTGACCGTGACCGAATCCGTGCTCTTCGACAAGGAAGGAGCCCGCCGTGACGGCTGACGCGGTCGAAGAACCGTTCCGCACCCAGCTCACCGTGCGTCTCCGGGACGGACACACCCTGCTCGGCGTCGACCTGCCCGAGCCGTGCACGTTCACCAGCGGCAACGGCGTCGACGTCCTCTGGATGGGTCCGGACGAGTACCTCGTGCTCGCCGAACCCGGCCGTCAAGCCGAGCTGGAGGCGGCGCTTTCCCGGGAATGTGACGCCGTGGTTGACGTCTCCGCGCAGCGGGTGACCGTGCAGCTGACAGGGGTGCACGCGCGGGACGTGCTCGCCCACGGCTGCTCGATCGACCTCGACCCGTCGGTGTCGCCGCCGGGCACCTGTGTGCAGACATTGCTGGCCCGGACCGGGATCGTGCTCATGGTCCGGGAAGACGGCTTCACGATCCTCGTGCGGCAGTCGTTCGCGAACTACTTCACGGCCTGGCTGGCCGACGCGAGTCCGGAGTACGTCTCGTGACCTTCACCTTGACCCTCAACTGCCCCGAACGCTCGGGCATCGTGCACGCCGTCACGACGTTCCTCGTCGGGCAGGGCTGCGACATCGTCGAGCACCAGCAGTTCGACGACGACGTCCGCGGCTCGCTGTTCCTGCGCACGTCGTTCACCGCACCCGAACCGACCACAGTGGACGATCTGCGGCGTGACTTCGCCGTGGTGGCCGGGGACTTCGGGATGGAGTTCGGCTTCTCCGACGGGACGCCGCCGCGGCTCCTGGTGATGGTGTCGAAGTTCGGGCACTGCCTCAACGACCTGCTGTTCCGCTGGCGCGCGGGCAGTCTCGGGGCGGACATCGCCGTGGTCGTGTCCAATCACGAAGACCTCCGGCCGATGGCCGAGGCGGCCGGCGTGCCGTTCGAGCACGTGCCGGTGACGCCGGAGACCAAGCCCGAGGCCGAGCAGCGGCTGCTCGACCTGGTCGGCGAGTACCAGGCCGATCTCGTCGTGCTCGCGCGGTACATGCAGGTGCTGTCCAACGACCTGTGCCTCAAGCTCGAAGGCCGCGCGATCAACATCCACCACTCGTTCCTGCCCGGGTTCAAGGGCGCCAAGCCCTACCACCAGGCCTACGACCGCGGCGTCAAGTACGTCGGCGCGACGGCGCACTACGTCACGCCCGACCTCGACGAAGGCCCGATCATCGAGCAGGAGGTCGCACGCGTCGACCACACCTACTCGCCGCGCGAGCTGGTGACCGTCGGGCGCGACGCCGAAGCGCTCGCCCTGTCCCGCGCGGTGCGCTGGCACTGCGAACGCCGCGTCCTGCTCAACGGCAACAGCACCGTCGTCTTCCGCTAGAAGGAGTTCCGCCATGACCGCACCGAAAGTCGTGATCATCGGCGCCGGCATCGTCGGCGCGAACCTGGCCGACGAGCTGACCGCCCGCGGCTGGGCCGACACCACCGTGCTCGACCAGGGTCCGCTGCCGCGCACCGGCGGGTCGACGTCGCACGCGCCCGGCTTGGTGTTCCAGACCAACGCGTCCAAGACGATGACGGAGTTCGCGAAGTACACCGTCTCGAAGTTCCTGGAGCTGGACTGTTTCCTCCAGGTCGGCGGCATGGAAGTCGCGACCACCCCGGCGCGCTGGGAAGACCTCAAGCGCAAGCACGGCTGGGCGACGTCGTGGGGCGTTGAGGGTTCGCTCATCGATCCCGAGGAGTGCGTCCGCCGCTGGCCGCTGCTGGACGGCTCGCAGATCTTCGGCGCGCTGTACGTGCCGACGGACGGCCTCGCGCGCGCCGCGAAGGCCGTCGAAGTCCTCGCGTCTCGTGCGACCGCCCGAGGCGCCAAGTTCATCGGCTCGACCCGCGTCACCGACGTGCTGCAGGAAGGCGGGCGCGTCACCGGCGTCCGGACCGACCAGGGCGACTTCCCGGCCGACGTCGTCGTGTCGTGCGCCGGGTTCTGGGGTCGCGAGGTCGGCGCGATGGTCGGCATGGACGTCCCGCTGCTGCCGCTGGCGCACCAGTACGTCAAGACCGGCCGCATCGACGAGCTGGTCGGGCGCAACACCGACGAGGTCGAAGCGAGCCTGCCCATCCTGCGTCACCAGGACCAGGACCTGTACTTCCGCGAACACGTCGACCGCATCGGCATCGGCTCCTACGCGCACCGCCCGATGCCGGTCGAAGAGTCCACTTTGGACCCGTCGGTGACCGACAGCGCCATGCCGTCGATGCTGCCCTTCACCGAGGACGACTTCGCGCCGTCGTGGGAGCAGAGCCAATTGCTGCTGCCCGCACTGCGGCAGGCGAAGGTCGAGGAGGGCTTCAACGGCATCTTCTCCTTCACCCCGGACGGCCAGTCGCTGGTCGGCGAATCGGCCGACGTCCGCGGCTTCTGGCTCGCCGAAGCCGTCTGGGTGACGCACTCCGCGGGCATCGCCAAGGCCGTCGCGGAGCTGCTGGTCGACGGCCGGTCGGAGACCGACCTGCACGAGGTCGACGTCCACCGCTTCGAGGAGGTGCAGCTCGCGCCGTCGTACGTGCACGAGACGGCGCAGCAGAACTTCGTCGAGGTCTACGACATCCTGCACCCGTTGCAGCCCAAGCTGTCCCCGCGCGACCTGCGCGTGACGCCGTTCCACGTGCGGCAGCGCGAGCTGGGCGCGGTGTTCCTGGAGGCGGGCGGCTGGGAGCGGCCGCACTGGTTCGAGGCCAACGCGCCGCTGCTGAAGAAGCTGCCGCACGACGCGCTGCCGCCGGCGCGTGACGGCTGGTCCGCGCAGTTCCACTCGCCGATCGCGGCGGCCGAGGCCTGGCAGACGCGCAACGCCGTCGCGATGTACGACATGACGCCGTTGAAGCGCGTCGAGATCAGCGGGCCCGGCGCGCTGGAGTTCCTGCAGTCGCTGACGACCAACCAGCTCGACAAGTCCGTCGGCTCGGTCACCTACACGCTGATGCTCGACTCCGCCGGCGGTGTGCGCAGTGACGTCACCGTGGCGCGGCTCGGACCCGAGGAGTTCCAGGCCGGGATCAACGGCAACATCGACGTCGACCACTTCGTCAAGCACAAGCCGGCCGGCGTGCAGGTCCGCGACACCACCGGCGGCACGTGCTGCATCGGCGTCTGGGGTCCGCTCGCCCGCGACCTCGTGCAGCCGCTGAGCCCGGACGACTTCTCGCACGCCGGGCTGAAGTACTTCCGGGCGCGCAAAGCGCGGATCGCCGGGGTGCCGGTCGTCGCGATGCGGCTGTCCTACGTGGGCGAACTCGGCTGGGAGATCTACACGAGCGCGGACAACGGCCTGCGGCTGTGGGACGCGCTGTGGGCGGCGGGGCAGCCCTTGGGCGTCATCGCCGGCGGGCGGGCCGCGTTCAACAGCCTGCGCCTGGAGAAGGGCTACCGGCTGTGGGGCACCGACATGACCACCGAGCACGACCCGTACGAGGCCGGCGTCGGCTTCGCGGTGCGCCCGGCCAAGGGTGAGTTCCTCGGCCGCGAAGCCCTGGAGAACCGGACGCCGTCGCGGCGGCTGCGGTGCCTCACGATCGACGACGACCGGACCGTGGTGCTGGGCAAGGAACCGGTGTTCGTCGACGGCGCCGCGGCGGGGTACGTCACGAGCGCCGCCTACGGCTACACGATCGGGAAGCCGATCGCGTACGCGTGGCTGCCGGACTCGGCGGACGTCGGGAGCGGCGTTGAGATCGAGTACTTCGGCCGCCGGGTGCCGGCGACGGTGGCGGCGGAGCCCCTGTTCGACCCGGAGATGGACCGGATCCGGCGGTGACCCGCACGGCGCTCAGTCGCTGAAGTCGCCGTTCATCGACTGGGTGCCGGCGCCGTCCCCGCCACCGCTGCTGCTGGTCTGGAGCAGGCCGTCGACCTTCGCCGTCGCGTTCACCGAGCCGTCCGCGTACTGCATGACGACCTGGTACTCGTGCTTGCCGGTGTGCGGCGGGAAGCTGAACGTGCGGCTCCAGGGCAGCTTCACGTTCTTCTCTTCGGTCGGCTTGCCGTCGATGGTGCAGGTCAGCGTGGTGACGACGGCCGAGCCCGAGACGTCGAACACCAGCCGGTGCGGCTCGCCGGCCGCGGCGGAGGTCGCCTGCGGGGCGGGCGACGGTGTCCCGGCGGTCGTGCCGCTGCACCCGGCGAGCAGGAAGGCGGCCGCGAGCAGGACGGCGGTGCGCTTCATACCCGGAAGGGTAACGTCGATCACACGGGTCCGGTCCCGGCGTTCGGGTGGGTACATCCACAGCAACTCCATGGAACCGGACAAGGAAATTCTCAGGAACGCGGCGTTTGCTGGAATGGCGAAGGCGTGCCGAGGGCTGGGAGCAAGGGCATGAGCGAGTACGACCAACGGCCACAGGGCGGCGGCGACCACCCCCACGGCCAGGATCCGTACGGCCAGGATTCGTACGGCCAAGATTCGTACGGCCAAGGTCAGGGTGAGTACTCGCAGGGCTACTACCAGTCCGGCTACTACCAGCCTCAGCAGCAGCCGCGTGACCAGTGGGGCCGCCCGTACCCGCCGCAGCCCTACCCCCAGCAGCCCTACGGCCGTGAGGGTGCCCCTCAGGGCTTTTACGGCCATGAGGGTGCCCCTCAGGACTTCTACGGTCGTGAAGGTGCCCCTCACGGCTCTTATGGCCGTGAAGGTGCCCTTCACGGCTTTTACGGCCAGGAAAGCGGCGGCTATGGCTATCCGCCACCGCCACCTGCGTACCAGCCGCCGCCCGCGTACCAGCCGCCGCCGCGCAAGCGGCATCCGCTGCGGACGCTGACCGTCACCGTCGTCGCGGTGGCGCTGGCCGTGGTGGCCGGGCTCGGCATCGGGCACCTGATCTCGGCGAACAGCCCCACCGCGTCCGGCAACCAGGACTTCGGCTTCTCCGGGCAGCCCAGCGCGTCGGCCACGGTGCTCGACGCCGACGCCGTGGCCGCGAAGGTCAACCCGGCGATCGTCAACGTCAACACCGAATTGGGCCTGCAGGGCGCGGCCGCCGCGGGCACCGGCATCGTGCTGACCCCGGACGGCGAGGTGCTGACGAACAACCACGTCGTCGCCGGCGCGACCAGCATCAAGGTCACCAGCATCGGCACCGGCGACACCTACACCGCGCACGTCGTGGGCTACGACCGCAGCGAGGACATCGCGGTGATCCAGCTCGAAGACGCGTCCGGGCTGCCGACGGCGGCCATCGGCGACTCCTCGACGGTCAAGGTCGGCGACCAGATCCTCGGCCTCGGCAACGCGGGTGGCCGCGGCGGCGACCCGGTGCCGGCGCCGGGCACGGTGACCGCGCTGGACCAGTCGATCACCGCGTCGGACGAGTCCAGCGGGTCGTCCGAGCAGCTCACCGGGCTGATCCAGGTCCAGGCCGACATCGAGTCGGGCGACTCCGGCGGCCCGCTGGTCAACGCGAACGCGCAGGTCATCGGCGTCGACACCGCGGCGTCCACCGGCTACCAGCTCAACGGCCGCCGCAGCGGCGCGGGCGGCCAGGGCTTCGCGATCCCGATCAACCAGGCCGTCGACATCGCGCACCAGATCGTCGCCGGCACCGCGACCGACAAGATCCACATCGGCAAGACGGCGTTCATCGGCGTCTCGGTGTCGGACGGCCAGGGCGGCGGCGCCCAGGTCCGCGACGTCGTCGCGCGCGGCCCGGCCCAGCAGGCGGGCCTCGCGGCGGGCGACGTCATCACGGCCATCGACGGCAAGGCGATCGACTCGGCGACGACGTTGACGAACGTGATGGACACCCACCACCCGGGCGACCAGCTGACGCTGACCGTGTCGGACGCGTCCGGGGCGCAGCAGCAGCTTCAGGTGAAGGCCGTCGAAGGCCCGGTCGGCTAAAGCTCAGCAGCTCAGCCCAGGATTTCGGTCAGCACCTCGCGGTGCGTCCGCTTCGCCGCGAGGTACTTCTCCCGGCCGGCTTCGGTGATCGTCACGAAGATGCCCCGGCGGTCCACGTCGCAGAGCGCGCGTTCGACCAGGCCTTCCTTCTCCAGGCGGGCGACCAGCCGGGACGTCGCGCTCTGGCTGAGGTGGATCGCGCCGGTGAGATCGGCCGAGCGGCACTTGAAGTCGCAGGTGGCGAGCCGTTCGAGGGCCTCGAACTCGTTCGCGCCGATCCCGTGGTTCTCCTGCAGGCGGCACTCGAGCGTGCCGAACACGGCCGAGTAGCGGGCCAGCAGCTCGTGCCACTCCTGCACCAGGCCGTCTTCGACCAGACCTTGCTCAGCGACGTCGCTCACGGCGAGCAACTTAGCATGCGCAGGCATCTGATGCAATGACATTTAATGCTTAGACATTAGATGCGCGTGCATGTACTGTCGCCGTCATGAGTTCTTCCGCGGACCTGTCCACCACCTCGACCCGGTGGGACGCGCGCCTCTGGGGTGTCCTGCTCACGGTGTCCATCGTCATCGGCCTCGACGCGCTCGACGTGTCGATGGTCGGTGTCGCCCTCCCCGCCATCCAGGCCGACCTGGGCCTGTCCACCGCCGCGCTGCAATGGGTCGTCAGCGGCTACGTGCTGGGTTACGGCGGGCTGCTGCTGCTCGGCGGGCGCACCGCCGACCTGCTCGGCCGCCGCCGCGTCT
The DNA here is from genome assembly GCF_023023025.1 of Amycolatopsis sp. WQ 127309. NCBI lineage: Bacteria > Bacillati > Actinomycetota > Actinomycetes > Pseudonocardiales > Pseudonocardiaceae > Amycolatopsis > Amycolatopsis sp. WQ 127309. The sequence continues at coordinate 714,833 of NZ_CP095481.1, read as the reverse complement.
TCCTCGTCGCGGTCGCGGTGTTCGCGCTGGCCTCGCTGCTCGGCGGCCTGGTCGACGACGGCGCGCTGCTCATCGCGAGCCGCTTCATCAAGGGCCTGGCCGCCGCGTTCACGGCGCCGGCCGCGCTGTCCATCATCACCACGACGTTCCGGGAGGGCCCCGCCCGCAACAAGGCGATCAGCATCTTCGCCGTCTTCGGCGCCAGCGGGTACTCCGCCGGGCTGGTCTTCTCCGGGCTGCTGACCGAGGTCGGCTGGCGCTGGACGTTCCTGCTGCCCGCGCCGATCGCCGTGGTCGCGTTCGTCGCCGCCTGGAAGCTGATCCCGTCCTACCGCCGTGAAGAGGGGCGTGGGTACGACTTCCCGGGCGCGATCACCGGCGCCGTCGGGTCGCTGCTGCTGGTGTTCGGCGTCGTCGAGGCACCGCAGGTCGGCTGGGCCTCGCCGCGCACGCTGATCACGTTCGTGGTCGCCATCGCGCTGCTCGCGGCGTTCGTCCTCATCGAGAAGCGCAGCGCCCACCCGTTGCTGCGCCTGGGCATCCTCCGCTCCGGGCCGCTGGCCCGCGCCAACCTCGGCGGCGCGTTGTTCTTCGGCGCGTACATCGGGTTCCAGTTCGTCGTGATGCTCTACCTGCAGCGGGTGCTGGGCTGGTCCGCGCTGCAGACCGCGCTCGGCTTCCTGCCGGCGGCGCTGATCGTCGCGTTCGGCTCGCCGCGCATCGAGCCGCTGATCGACCGCGTCGGCACCCCGCGCACGATCTTCGCGGGCGTCGTCGCGCACGTCATCGGGTACGCGCTGTTCCTGCGGGTCGACGAGCACTCGGGCTACGCGGCCTACGTCCTGCCCAGCATGGTCCTGCTCGGCATCGGCTTCATGCTGGCGTTCTCCTCGCTCAACATCCAGGGCACGAACGGCATCTCCGACGACGAACAGGGCCTGGCCGGCGGCCTGCTCAACACGTCGCTCCAGGTCGGCGGCGCGATCGGGCTCGCGGTGGTGACGGCGGTCCTGACCGCCAACGGCGGCGGTGAGGCGTCGCCCGCCGCCCTGCTCACCGGGCTGACGCCGGCGCTGAGCGTCGTCACCGGCATCGCGGTGCTGGGCCTGCTGGTCGCGATCAGCGGTCTGGTGGCCCGCAAGCGCGTCGTCGAGGAACCGGTCGTCGAAGAGGATCTGCTGGCTCTCGCGGACTGAGGATCGGCAGCGGAAGAACCACCATCGTCGGGGATGGTGGTTCTTCCGCGTTTCCCGCGTCAGGCTCGCTCGTCGGTTCCGGGCACCTTCGCCGTGGTGATGGCGATGCGGTTCCACGTGTTGCTGGCGAAGATCAGCGCGAGCAGCTGGGCCAGCTCCTCCTCGCCGAACCGGCCGGCGGCCCGGGCGTAGACGTCGTCGGGGACGCCGCCGGCCGAGATCAGCGTGACGGCGTCGGTCAGCGCCAGCGCCGCCCGCTCCTGCTCGCTGAAGAAGCTGGCGGCCTCCTGCCAGACGGCGATCAGGCTGAGCCGTTCCTCGCTTTCGCCCGCCTTCCGGGCGTCCGAGGTGTGGATGTGCAGGCAGTAGGCGCAGCGGTTGAGCTGCGCGGTCCGGATCTGGACCAGCTCGACCAGCGCGGGGTCGAGCCCGGCGCGGGCGGCGGCGTCGAAGCCGATCAGGGCCTTGAAGGCCTTCGGGGCGGACTTGGCGAAGGTGGTGCGGTGCGTCATGACCAGAAATCTAGGGCCGGAATGACCGCCGTGTAGGGTGCATTTCCGTGCCGGAATCATGGGTCAATCTGGGCGAGCGGCTGGGCGCCGACCTGCACCTGGAGCTGTCCGGCACCGGTGGCAAGCGGGCCGCGCTCATCACCGCGCTGCGCGACGCCGTCCGCACCGGGCGGCTCGCCCCGGGCACCCGGCTGCCGCCGTACCGCTCGCTGGCCGCCGACCTGGGCATCGCCCGCAACACCGTCGCCGACGCCTACGCCGAGCTGGTCGCCGAAGGCCGGCTCACCGCCGTCCAGGGCTCCGGGACGCGGGTCGCCGGCCGCGCGGAACTCCTCGCGCCGGTGCGGACGCCGAAGAAGGCGCCGGGCACCCCGGCACCGCGGTACAACCTCCGCCAAGGACAGCCGGACGCGGCGTCGTTCCCGCGTACCGAGTGGCTCGCCGCTGCGCGCCGCGCGCTGGCCGTGGCCCCGCACGACGCGTTCGGCCCCGGCGACCCGCGCGGCCGCCCGGAGCTGCGGGAGGCGCTGGCCGGGTACCTCGCGCGCGCTCGCGGGGTGCGCACCTCGCCGGACCGGATCGTCGTCTGCTCCGGGTTCGCGCACGCGCTGCGGCTGCTGTTCCCCGCGGTGCTCCCCGGCCCGCTCGCGGTGGAGTCCTACGGCCTGGCGTTCCACCGCTCGATCTTCACGGCGGCTTCGGTGGCGACGATTCCGTTGTCCCTCGACGAAAACGGCGCCCGCGTCGACGAGCTGACCGCCGACGTCCGCACGGTCCTGCTCACCCCGGCGCACCAGTTCCCGACGGGCGGCCCGCTGCACCACGACCGCCGCACCGCCGTCGTCGACCACGCCCGGGCGACCGGCGGGCTGGTGATCGAGGACGACTACGACGGCGAGTTCCGCTACGACCGCAAGCCGATCGGTGCGGTGCAGGGCCTCGACCCGGAACGCGTGATCTACGCCGGCTCGGTCAGCAAGAGCCTGTCACCCGCGTTGCGGCTCGGGTGGCTGGTGCTGCCGGAGCACCTCGTCGACGCCGTCCTGGCGGTGAAGGGCGAGCGCGAGGCCTGGGCGGGTGTGCTGGATCAGCTCACCCTGGCCGAATTCGTCGAATCCGGCGCGTACGACAAGCACATCCGGCGGATGCGGCAGCGGTACCGCCGCCGGCGCGACCTGCTGGCCGGTGCCCTCGCCGCGCAGGCGCCGCACGTCGCGCCTGCCGGCGTCGCCGCCGGTCTGCACGCGGTGCTGCGCCTGCCGGCGGGTACCGAGCAGTCGGTGCTGAAGGCCGCGACGTGGCAGGGGATCGCGCTCGACGGCCTGGCCGCCTTCCGGCACCCGGCCGCCACGATGTCCACAGTGGACGGACTGGTCGTCGGGTACGCGACCCCGCCCGAACACGCCTACGCCGCGGCCGTCGACGCGTTGTGCCGCGCCCTGCCGCCCGCGTGAATCAGCCGACGATGTCGATCTCGAACGGGTCCGCGGAGCTGTAGTTGATGTCGGCCCACACCGCGCCCGGCAGCTCGTACCGCCGGTGCGACGTCAGCTTCGAGTTGTAGCCGCCGACCTGCGCCGGGTTGTGCCCGACGCCGTTGTGGTCGTTGCCCCACGCGAAGATGTCGCCGACCCACATCGGCTTCGAGAAGCCGTCACCGCCCAGCCGCGGGCGGACGACCACGGCCGAGCCCGGGCTGCCGGAAAGGAAGACCCGCACCGTGTTCTGCTCGGCGTTCGGCGGGGTGACGGTGATGCGTTCCATGATCTCCACTCCAGTCGAGGCGGATCCGTTGCCGTCCACTCCGGGCCAGAAGTCGACGACGGACGAGACGTCGTAACCCGGGGCGACGTCGCCGCGGTACTGCTTGGCGACGGCGCCGTCCGGGATGGTGGGATCGCCGTTGTAGTGGGCGATCCAGTAGTGCGGTTCGGCGACGCCGGCGGACGAGAACGCCGAGCGCACCGACGGCCAGGTCGAGAGGTTGCAGTAGATCGTCGGGTCCGCGCCCGCCGCGCGGCGCATCCGGGCCCAGCCCGGCGCCTCGGCCGGGGTGGCGTCACCGGGTTCGACGTCGAGGACGTGCCCGTCGTTCGTGCTCGCCTTCTTGACGATCGTGACCTTGACCGCGTTGGGGAAGCGGGCCCAGTCGGCGGCCGACCAGGGTTCCAGCTTGATCTTGTCGATGTAGCCGGCTACGAGTTGCCCGCCGGCGGGGATGTTCGCGGCCGTGACCGCGTCGTACATCGTGCGCACGGGATTGCGTCTCCGTTCGGTGTATCGCCGGTTCCGGGGACGGCGAAGTCGTCTCCGCGATCCGCCATCGTGCTGTTACCCATGTGGGACGGGCGTCAAGCGCAAATGTTACGCAGTTCCTGTCTGTCACCGAGACGGCCGCGGCAAACGATTCCTTCACCACGGGATCACGCGGTGACGGTGACTTTCCGCTATCGGCACTGGCTTCCCGGTCACCCGGCTGGCAAGCTGCAAACTCTTCAGGACGGAAGGTACGTGCATGGCCGCACACCCGGCGCGATCCCGGCGTCTCGACGCGCGGGTCGTCGTCCTGAGCGTGCTGCTCGTCGTGGCCCTGCTTGCCTGGTTCGGCGTGGACTACGTGAAGAACCGCCTGGCGAGCGGGGGTTGTGACACCACGACCCCGGTCCGCATCACCGCCGCGCCGGACGTCGCGCCGGTGCTCTCGGCGCTCGCGCGGTCGGTGCCGGAAGCGGACTGTTACACCGTGGACGTCACGGCGAGCGCGTCGACGGCCACCGCGACGGCCCTCGAAGCCAACGGCGCGAACGGGCCCGACGTCTGGGTGCCGGAGTCGAGCACCTGGCTGCTGCAGGCGCGCGACGGCGGCGCGTGGAACCTGCCGGAGACCGGGCAGTCGGTGGCGAGCTCGCCCGTTGTCCTCGCGCTGACCGACGAAGTCGCCAAACAGGCGGGCTGGCCGGCGAAGTCACCGTCCTGGTCGGACGTCGTCGCCGGCAGCCCGGTCGGGCTGCCCGACCCGGGCCGTGACCCGGCCGGGATCGCCGCGCTGATCGGCCTGCAGCAGCTGACGAAGAACGCGCCCGACCCGGCCGCCGCGTTCACCGAGGAGATCCGCCGGCTGTCGGCGGTGAAGGAGCCGTACACCGCGTCACCCGCGTCGGAACAGTCCGTGCTGGCGCGCAAGCTCGTCGCCGCGTACCCGGCCGTCGGGGTGCCCAGCTTCGACTACCCGTACGTCGTGCTGCCGCGCGCGTCGGAGGCGTCCCGGACGGCGTCCGAACGGTTCCTGCGGCTGCTGCTCGACCAAGCGGCCACGAAGGCGTTCGCCGACGCCGGTTTCCGGACGCCGACGGGCCAGTTCCTGGGCGACCGCGCGCCCGACACCCGCACGAGCGCCGCGCCGCGGCCGGTCGGCCCGCCCACGCCCGAAGCGATGTACGGCGTGCTGCAGGCCTGGGCCGGGGCCAACCTGAGCGCCCGCGTCCAGGTGCTGCTCGACGTCTCCGGCTCGATGGCCGCCACCGTCCCGGGCACCGGCCGCAGCCGGATGGCGCTGACGCTGGAGGCCGCGACGCAGGGCCTCGGGTTGTTCAAGCCGACGACCGAACTCGGGTTGTGGCTGTTCTCCACCAAGCTCGACGGCGACCGCGACTACAAGGAACTGCTGCCCATGCGGTCCATCGCGGACCAGCTCGCCCAGGGCGGGCTGACGACGTTGCAGGCGGTGAAGCCGAAACCCGGCGGCGCCACCGGGCTGTACGACTCCATCCTCGCCGCGTACCAGAACGCCCGGCAGAGCTGGAAACTCGGCCGGATCAACGTCGTCGTCGTGCTCACCGACGGCCGCAACGAGGACAGCGACTCGATCGGGCTGCCCGGCCTGCTCGCCGAGCTCGGCAAGCTGCAGGACCCGCGCAAACCGCTGCCGGTGATCGGGATCGGCATCGGCCCGGACATCGACGCCGGTGAGCTGCGCCAGGTCTCGGCCGCGACCGGTGGCGAGTCCTTCACCACGCCCGACCCGCGCAAGATCTCCGACGTCTTCTACCAGGCGCTGAGCAAGCTCATGTGCCAACCACCGGCGTGCAAGAAGTGAGGACTCCGTGCTGGACGAGCTGACCGAAGAGCCGCAGGTGCGCCCGAAGGTCTCCGCGGTGGTGGTCGCCGCGGTCGTCGCGGGCCTGGTCCCGTTCGTGCTGCACACCTGGGCGGCGCTGCACGGGAACCTCGCCCAGGACGACTTCGTCGTGACGTACCGAGCGGCCGCCGCCGGGCCGTTCGACCTCGGGTTCCTGTTCCAGGACTACCACGGGCACCTGACGCCGGGCGGGTTCTTCCTCGCCGCCGTCCTGACCGCGTGGGCGCCGCTGAACTTCCCGCTGCTGGTGCTGCCGCTGCTGCTCATGCGCGCGCTCGCGACGGTGCTGTTCTGGTGCCTGCTGGTCCGCTGCTTCGGCCGCCGGTGGGCGATCCTGGTGCCGTTCACCGTGTTCACGGCGTCGACGCTGCTGCTCGTCCCGACGCTGTGGTGGGCCTACGGCGTCCAGATCGTGCCGGTCGTGCTGGCGACCGCCGGCGCGCTGTACTCCCACGTCCGGTACTTCCAGGACGGCGGCCGCTGGTGGCTGGGCACCTTCGCGTGGACGCTCTTCGGCCTGGCGTTCTACGAAAAGGCCGCCGTGATCCCGGTGCTGCTGGCCGGCGTGACCGTCCTGCTCGGACAGTCCTTCCGGGACCGGTGGCGCTACTGGGCCGGGCACGCCGCGCTGCTCGCGGCGTTCGTGGTGGCCTACCTCGCGCTGACGTCGAGCCAGGTGACCCCGGGTGGCACGCCGATGTCCGCCGGCACCGTCGCCGACCTGACCGGCCGGATGCTCGGCGACACCCTGCTCCCGGGCCTCGCGGGCGGCCCGTGGTCCGGCCCCGGGCCGGGCGCGACCTGGGCGCCGTCGCCGTTCGTGGTCGTCGTCGTGGTGTTCCTGGCGGCGCTGGGCGTGCTGATCGCCGGGGTGCGCGCGGGCGGGCGCCGCGCGTGGCGGGCGTGGGCGCTGCTCGGGGTCCTGCTCGCCGTGGACGTCGCGCTGCTGGCGCTGACGCGGCTGCGCGAGGTCGGCCCGGCGGCCGGTGACGATCCGCGCTACCTCGCCGAACTGGCGCTCGTGGCCGCCCTTTGTGGAGCGTTCGCGTTCCTGACCCCCGGCGAAGGTGCGCCGTCCGGCGGAAAGCGGGACCGGCCGATCGCCCTAGGCGTCTGCGTGCTGCTGCTCGCGAGCTCCACGGTCGGCTTCCTGCAGCTGTCGCCCGGGATGCGGTTCGAGCACGCCGGCCAGTACGTCGCCAACGTCCGGGCCGCGATAGCCGAGGACCCGGATCTCGTCTTCTACGACAACTTCGTCCCGTCCGACGTGGTGTTCGAATGGTTCGGCGCGGACTCCTTCGCCTCGCGCGTGGTCGGCCTGCTGCCCGGCGCGCACTTCGACCAGCCGACCAGCCGGATGCACCTGCTCGACGCGGACGGCGAGCCGCACCGGATCACCGGCGTCGAACCGGTTTCCCGCGGTGTCCCGGGTCCGGTGCCCAACTGCGGCAACACGATCGGCGAGACGCTCGTGCGGATCCCGCTCGACACCCCGGTGCTCGGCCGGTACCTGCTCAAGCTCGACTACTACACCTCGGACGGCGGCGAAGGCCTCGTCGACCTCGAAGGCAAGCGCACGCCGGTCTGGTTCCAGGACGGGCTGCACTCGATGTTCCTGCCGGTGGACGGCCTGTTCGACCACATCGGCGTGCAGCTGTCGAGCCCGGGCGCGCCGGTGTGCCTCGCCAAGGTGGAGGTCGGGAAACCGCTCACTCAGTAGGGGTCGTACGGGCTGTCGTGGCCGACCAGCTTCGCCACCGGCCGCAGCCGCAGGCGCAGCAGGACCTTGATCCCGACGTTGCGGACGAACCACGGCAGCTGGGCCAGCACGCGCAGCCGGTCCGCCGGGGACGGCGGCGCGAGGCGGAAGCGCGCCAGCGACGTCGCCCGGTCCACATAGGTGTACCGGCGTCCGAAGAGGACTTTCGCGATCGTGCCGAGCGTGACGCCGATGGAGGAAAAGCAGTCGTGGACCAGGATCTCCGCACCCGGCGGCAGGTGGTCGGACCAGCGCAGGTCGTCGGTGTAGGTCCAGTAGTCGTGCTTGCCGTCGACGTAAAGCAGCTGTATGGGCCGGTCCCAGTCAGGGCGCAGTGCCGTGCTGTAACCGGCGACGAGCTCGACGACGTCGTCCAGCCCGGCCGCGCGGATGTTGCGCTCGAACAGCTGCCGCGTCGGCGATCCGCCGAACAGCCGGCCGTCGACGAACGGGTCGACCGCGATCACGGTGGCCCCGGCCGTGCGCGCGGCCGCGCCCAGCACGATCGTCGAGCGGCCCTGGTGGCTGCCGATCTCGAGGACCACGTCGCCCTTCTCCAGGCGGCGCGCGGCGTCCCAGAGCGCTTCGCCCTGCGCGCGCGTCAGCCAGCCCTTGACCGGCTCGGCCATGGCCCAGGCGTCGTCGAACGCGGTGTCTTCGGAAGGGATGACGCACCTGCCCAGGAAAGTCGGGGGACCGCGGAAATCGTCGGCACATGGTAGCCAGGTTTCGGCCTAGTATCTACCGGATGGTAACCGCCACCCGCGAACGAACCCGGGACGACGCCGATCCGGTGCGCCGCGCCCGGAAGTTCTCGCCGGGGGCGTTCCTCCGCCGGCCGAGCACGTGGATCGTGCTGGCGCTGACCACGTTGTCGTTCCTGCAGATGCCGGGGAAGACGACGTTCGACACCAAGCTCGACCTGGCCGTCGACCCGCTCGCGTTCCTCGGCCGCGCGCTGCACCTGTGGAACCCGAACGCCACCGCCGGCGAGCTGCAGAACCAGGCGTACGGCTACCTGTTCCCGATGGGCCCGTTCTTCGCGCTGGGTCAGGCCGCCGGCGTGCCGGCGTGGATCACGCAACGGCTGTGGGGCGCGCTGCTGCTGTCGGCCGCGTTCGGCGGGGCGCTGCTGCTGGCGCGCGCGATGAAGCTCGGCACCGAGCGCACCCGGCTGATCGGCGCGCTCGGGTACGCGCTGGCGCCGCGCATGCTGACCGAAATCGGCGGTCTGTCGGCGGAGATGCTGCCCGCGGTGCTGCTGCCGTGGGTCCTGGTGCCGCTGGTGCGGGCCGGGGTCACCGGCTCGCCGCGTCGTGCGGCCGGGCTGTCCGCGATCGCCGTGCTGTGCATGGGCGGCGTCAACGGCGCGATGGTCGTGATGGCGCTCGTCCTGCCCGGGCTGTGGCTGGTGACGCGCAAGTGGACGCGGGAGCACGTCCGGCTGGTGGCCTGGTGGGTCGTGTTCGTCGTCGGCGCGACGTTGTGGTGGATCCTCCCGTTGCTCCTGCTCGGCGAGTACAGCCTGCCGTTCCTCGACTACATCGAGTCCGCGACGAACACGACCGCGCCGATGTCGCTGTTCGAGGTGCTGCGCGGGACGAACCAGTGGGTCGCCTACGTCGTGCAGGGCACGCCGTGGTGGCCCGGCGGCTGGTCCCTGATCGACAACCCGGTGCTCATGCTCGCGACCGGGCTCGTCGCCGGCGTCGGCCTGTTCGGGCTGACGCGGCGGGGCCTGCCGGAGCGGCGGTTCCTGGTGCTGGGCGTCGTCACCGGCCTGACGCTGCTGACGATCGGGTACGTCGGCACGCTCGACAGCCCGCTCGCGGAACAGGTCCGGCACCTGCTCGACGGGCCGCTGGCGCCGCTGCGCAACGTCCACAAGTTCGAGCCGGTGCTGCGACTGCCGCTGATGCTCGCGTTCGTGCACGGCGTTTCCAGTCCGGTGCACGTGAAGTCCGCGCGCCGGTTCCTGCGGCCCGCCGTGGGGCTGCTGCTGGTGCTGGTGATGGCCGCGCCCGCGTGGCTGCTGAACCTGCGCTCCGGGCCGGGCTGGGACGAGGTGCCGGGTTATTGGTACGACGCGACGAGCTGGGTCGCGAAGGCCGACCCGGACGCGCGGACGCTGCTGCTCCCGGCGACCGGCTTCGGCGAGTACGACTGGGGCCGCACGGTCGACGAGCCCGCGCAGGCGATCGCGAAGAGCCCGTGGGCGGTGCGCAACCAGGTACCGCTGGGGTCCGAAGGAAACACGCGGCTGATGGACTCCGTCGACGCCGCGCTCGCCGACGGCCGCGGCGATCCCGGGCTGGCCGCGCTGCTCGCCCGGTCCGGCTACCGGTTCCTCCTGCTGCGCAACGACATCGACCGGGTCCGGACCGACGCCCCGTCGATCGCCACCCTGCGCTCGGGGCTGGCGGGCTCCCCGGGCATCGGCAAGGCCGCGACGTTCGGGCCGCTCGAGGTCTACGAGGTGCGGCGGCCGGTGCCGCTCGCCACCGCGACGTCCACAACGGACGTCCCGACGGTGAGCGGCGGCCCGGAGAACCTGCTCCCGCTGCTCGACTCCGGCCAGCTCGACCCGGCGACGCCGACGGTGCTCACCGGCGACGGCGGCTCGCCCAGCGGGCCGCGGCTGGTGACCGACGGGCTGCGGCGCGCCGAACGCAACGTCGGCGGCGTGCGCGACAACCTCAGCCAGACGCTCACCGCGGGCGAGGCGTTCCGGCAGGAGCGCGCGGCCGGCGACCTGCTGCCGTTCCCCGGCCAGGAGCACCAGACCGTGGCCGCCTACCGCGGCATCCGCTCGGTGACGGCGTCGACGGCGGCGTCGTTCGCCGACGCCTTCGGCGGCTCCGACCCGAGCCACCAGCCGTTCGCCGCGATCGACGGCGACCCGCGCACGGCGTGGCAGTCGTCGTCGTTCACCGGCCCGGTCGGTCAGTGGCTGGAGGTGGAGCTGGACACCCCGCGCCTGGTCACGGCCGTCGACCTGCAGATGGTCGACGACCTGCGCGTCGGCTGGCCGGCGACCCGCGTCCGGATCACCACCGACAACGGCTCGGTCGACCAGCAGGTCATCCGCGGCGCCGGGGCGCACAGCTACCCGGTCGCGGCGGGCGTCACCACGAAGGTGCGGATCACGTTGCTGTCGCTGGTGGTCGGGCGGCAGGACGGGAACGTCGGCATCGCGGAGCTGACCATCCCCGGCACCGAGCCGCAACGCGCGCTCGAAGTGCCCGCGGACCTGCCCGCCGGTGCGGCGCCGGGGTTCGCGTTCACGCGCGGCGCGCAGCCGCGGTACGCGTGCCTCCCGGCCGGCGGCGCGGTGCGCTGCGACGCGACGGCCGCCCGCGACGGCGAGGAACCCGACGGCATCCGGCGGTTGTTCGGCACCTCGGCGGACGCGACGTTCCTCGTCGGCGGCTCGGTGCTGCCCGCGGGCGGCGGCAAGAACCCGGTGTCGCTGCCCGGGGTGACGGTCGCGTCGACGTCGCAGCTCGGCGGCGACCCGGCGGCGAGCGGGTTCGCCGCGGTCGACGGCGACCCGGGCACGACGTGGCGCCCCGACGTCACCGACCTGCGGCCGACGTTGACCCTGGGCTGGACCGCACCGAAGCGGATTTCGGGGCTGCACATCGGGGTTTCGCCGTCGAGCGGGGCGAAGGCGCCGCGGCAGGTGGAGCTGGTCGGCCGGACGGGCAACCGCACGGTGCCGCTGGACGAGAGCGGGTCCGGCACCTTCGAGCCCCTCGACACGGATCAGCTGCAGATCATCGTCCCCGGCGACGACGACGATCCGGCCGCCCGCGCGGTGGTCGGCGTCGGCAGCCTGGAGCTGTCCGGCACGGACGGCCTGCTGCCGGGCCCGGACCCGGCGTTCACGGTGCCGTGCGGCGCGGGCCCGAACATCCACCTGGACGGCCTCGACTACCGGACGTCGGTGACGGGCACACTGTCGGACATCATCGACCACCGCCCGCTGCCGCTGACGATGTGCCGCGACTCGGAGGGCGGCATCGAACTGCCCTCCGGCGGGCACGAGCTGCGCACGGACCGGTCGGAGTCGTTCGTGGTCCAGGACCTGTGGCTGCGTCCCGCCGCGTCTCCTTCGGCGCCGGTTTCGCACCGGGCGGTGCAGATCGGCACGTGGGACGCGACGTCGCGATCGGTGACGGTCGCCCCGGGCGACGAGTCGGTGCTGGCCGTCCCGGAGAACGCGAACGCGGGCTGGGTGGCCACAATGGACGGCAAGCAGCTGACCCGCACCCGCGTGGACGGCTGGCAGCAGGCCTGGATCGTCCCGGCGGGCGCCGGGGGTGTGGTCTCGCTTGCGTTCACCCCGGATTCCACCTACCGCACGGGCTTGTTGATCGGGGCTTTGGCGGTGCTGCTGGTGCTGGTGGGTGTCGCCTGGCCGGCCCGCCGTCGCCGTTTCCCGGTGGTGGCGGGGGGCACGGTCGTGGTGCCGGTGCTGCTGATCGGCCTGCTGGTCGCGCTGGGCGGGATGCTCCCGGTGGTGCTGTTGATCGCCTGCCTGCTGGCACGCCAGTTCTCGGAACGGGCACCGAGGTTCCTGGCGTTCGGCGGCATGGCGGTGGCCGCGGCGGTCTCGGTGACGGGCCGGGTACTGGGCCACGGCCAGGACTGGGCGTACGGCCCGGTCACCCAGGCGGCACTGCTGCTGGCGGCCGCGGCCACGGTGGCGACGTGCATCGACTGGTTCGCCCGCAAGGAGAACCCCACCGAGCCGACCGCCTGAGTACGCGACCCGACTGTCTGGGCACGTGCTTCAGCCCGCGCGGCGAGCCCGGATCTCCACCAGCGCCCCCGCCACCGCCAGCCCGCCCGCGCAGCACGCCGCGACCGTCACCACCTGTGTCGCCGATCCGTGCAGCCACGCCGGGATCAGCGCCGCCTCCACCGCGACCGCCGCCCACATCAGCACCGTCACGCGACGATCGCCGTCCGCCAGGCGGGCGTACAACAGGATCTGCACCAGCGCCAGCATCGACCCCGCCAGGGCGAACGGCCACAGCGGCATCGTGCTTCCGGCGTACCGGGCTCCGCCGATCAAGGGCAGCAGCCGGGACCCGAAGACGAGCGTCACCAGCACCACCACCGCGTCCAAAGCCGCGCACACCCCCAGCGCCACCGGCAGGGTCCGGCGCCGATCGGCGGTGACGGCGAACCGGGGGAGCACCAGGACGCCCACCGCCTGCGGCAGCCAGTACGCGATCTTCGTGACGATCGCGCCCAGCGCGTACTCGCCCGCCTCCGCGGCGGGGAGCGTGTGGCGGGCCAGGACCAGGTCCAGGTTCACCAGCAGCACCAGCGCCAGCATCGCCTGGGCCGTGTGGAGGACGTCGCGGCCGTGGCGGTCGGCCCAGCGGGGGCGGGGGCGGCCGCAGATCTGCCAGCTCGCCGTGACCACCGCCAGCGACCCGATCGCCGTGCCGGCCAGCGCGCCCGTCGTCGAACCCGAGACGAGCAGGCCTGCCAGTGAACCGCCGACCTTGCCGACGCCTTCGAGCGCGATGAGCCCGGCCAGCGTCGCGAAGCGGTGGCTGCCCTGCAGGAAGCCGTGGAACAGCCCCAGGAGCGTCAACGGCCCGAGCGACGCCGTCACCAGCAGCGCCGGCGCCAGCGAGCCCAGGTGCAGCAGGAGCACCAGCAACGGGCTGAGCGTCAGCGCCGCCGCCGCGACGATCCCGCTCGTCACCAGGCCCAGCGCGAACAGCGACCCCGGGTGCTGCGGCGAGCGCGCGACGCGCAGCGCCACCACCGTCTGCAGCCCCATCGCCGGGACGACGCCGATCACCAGCACCGCCAGCAGCGAGCTCAGCTCCCCGAACGCGCCCGGCGCGAGGATCCGCGCCGCCGCGAGGCTCAGGACGTAGCTGCCCGCGTTGTTGCCCGCGAGCGCCAGCGAGACGAGGATCGCCGCGACCCGGCTGCCGGTCCGCGCCGGTACGGCTTCGGTGTCTACGCTCAACGACGGGCTCCCATTACCGGCGAGTAATGAGCAGCGACGATAACCGCGCGGAAGACGGAAAGGAAGGGCCGTGGACGCACCGGGCAGGCGGCTGATCCTTCCGGCCGTCTCCGCCGTGCTCGCGTTCGCCGTCTGCGCGCCCCTGCTCGGCCGCGGGTTCGTCCTGAGCTACGACATGGTCTTCGCGCCGCGGCAGTACTTCGTGCCGGACGCCTTCGGGATCGGCGCCACGCTGCCGCGGTCGGTGCCCGCCGACGCCGCCGTCGCGCTCGTCACCACCGTGCTGCCCGGCGACGTCGTCCAGAAACTCGTGCTGCTGCTGGCGATCTTCTTCGCCGCGTACGGCGCGGGCAAGCTCGTCCCGACCGAGCACACCGGCACCCGGCTGGTCGCCGCGACCGCGTACGCCTGGACGCCGTATCTCGCGGAGCGGCTGTTCATCGGGCACTGGCCGCTGCTGGTGGCGTACGCGTGCCTGCCGTGGATCGTCCGCGCGGGCCTCGCCGCCCGCGACCACGAACCGAAATCCCTGTGGCGCCTCGTGCTCACCTGCGCGCCCGCCGTGCTGACGCCGCCGGGCGGGGTGCTCGCCGCCGCCGTCGCCATCGTGGCCGCCGGGTCGCGCCGGATCCCGGCGACGCTCGGCATCGCCGTGCTGCTCAACCTGCCCTGGCTGGTGCCGACGTTCCTCGACGCCGGCGGCACGTACTCCGACCCGGCCGGCGTCACGGCGTTCAGCGCCCGCGCCGAAAGCTGGGGCCCGGCGCTGCTCAGCGTCCTCGGCCTCGGCGGGATCTGGAACGCCGAGACGGTGCCCGGCAGCCGCGCGATGCCGCTGATCCCCGTGCTCGTGCTCATCACCGTCGCGATCGCGCTGGCCGGGCTGAAACCGCTCGCCGCGCGCTGGGGCACCGCGCCGGTCCGGGCCCTGCTCCTCCTCGGCGTCGCGGGCGTGCTGCTGGCCTCGCTCGCCACGCTGCCGTTCGGTGACACCGTGCTGGACTTCGCGACGCGGCGGCTCCCCGGCGCCGGACTGCTGCGTGACGCCCAGAAGTGGGTGGCCTGGTGGGCGTTGCCGCTCGCGATCGGGTTCGCGCTCGCGATCGAAGCCGCGGGCGCGAAACTGCGGACCACACAAGGACGCACCGGGCTCGTCGCGGCCGCGGCGCTGTTCCCGATCCTCACCATGCCGGACCTCGCGTGGGGCGGCTGGGGCCGGCTCGGCACCGTGCGGTACCCGGACGACTGGCGCGCGGTGTCCGAAGTGCTCGGTGGCGACGACCGTCCCGGTGACGTGCTGGCGTTGCCGCTCTCGACGTTCCGCGGCTTCGCGTGGAACGGCGGCCGCACGCAGCTCGACCCGGCGCCGCGCGTGCTCCCGAAACCGGTGCTGATGGACGACACCCTGCAGGTCGGGGCCGACCGGATCGCCGGTGAGGACCCGCGGATCGGCGACGTGCGCGCCGCGACGTCCGCCGAGGAGCTCACCGCGGCCGGGGTCGGCTGGATCCTCGTCGAACACGGGACCCCGGGTGACGTCGACCCGCGGCTGCTCGCCGGCGCGACGCCGGTGTGGTCCGGGGAATGGCTGACGCTGTACCGGACCCCGGGTGAGGCACCCGTGAAAGCCGTTGCGTGGGGCCCGGCTCTGCTCGCGGACGGAGTAGCGCTCACGTTGCTCTGCGTCGCACTGTTGTGCCGCATGTTACCGATGCGTACATTGAGCCGCGGCAGGATTTTCCCGCCGCGGAAGAAGGAGTGACACGTGGGCACGCTCATCGGGGTGGTAGCCGCCGTCATCATCGGTGGCGGTCTGGCGACCGGCGCGGGCTTCGCCCTCATCCAGAGCGCCGACCCGGACAGCACCGCCCAGGTGCAGGACCAGCTCAACGCGCAGGTGAAGTACAACCCCGCGGACCACCCGGCCAAGCTGTACGGGAACCGCTGACGCGCATGACGCAGTCCGCCACCGACCACGCGCACCGCGTGGTCGGGCTCTACGGCGACCCCACCGTTTCCTGGAGCATCCTCCTGGAAGCGGACCTCTTTTCGGCCCCGGACCCGGAGAAACTCCGCGCGCGGCTGGCGGCCGTCCTCCCGCAGTACCCGCTCCTCGGCGCCGCGCCGGCGGTCGAACAGACCACCGCGGCCGGGATTTCCCGGGTCCGCGCGCGGTTCGCGGCCGAGCCCTACGAACGCGGCGCGCCCCTGGTACGCGTCGCCGTCAGCACGGACGAACCGGCGTTGCTCGTCGCGGGCCACCACGGCGCGCTCGACGGCCTCGGCCTGCTCGCCCTGCTCGGCTTCCTCCTCGACGTCCCGGTTTCCTCGGCGGCACGCGGCATCGGGGCTCGTGCCGAAGGCGGGAAGCCGTTCCTCGTTTCGGCCGTCCAGCGGCTCGCTGAAGCGCTTTTCGCGCCACCGGGCCGGATCGTGCCCGACCGGGACGGCGAGACCGCGGGAGACGTCTTCGAAGCCCGCCGCGTGCCCCGGCTGCGGCTGGGCGCCGCGGGGTTCGTCGCGGCCGCCACCCGCGCGACCGGACGCTGGAACCACGCGCACGGCGCCCGCACGGTCCGCGTCGTCGCCGCGCTGGGCGCGTCGTGGCGCTCCGGCGCCGCGCCGGAACCCGTGCACGACAGCGCGTTCTTCCGGTTGCGGCTGCCGGCCGACCCGGACTCCGGCGCCGTCGCGGACGTCCTGCGCGCACAGCCGCCCGAGCCCGATTTCCCCGCGCGCAGCAGCCGGCTCGCCCGGCTGGGCACCCGGGTGCTGGCGAGCAGGCTCGGTTCGACGTTCCTGGTGTCGAACCTCGGCGTGGTGTCCACCGGGGACACCGTCCGCTCGATCGCGTTCTACCCGGCCGCGAGCGGCCGCTCAGGCGTGGCGTTCGGCGCGGCGACCACGGGGGACACCACCACGGTGACCGTGCGCGCCCGCCGCAAGGACTTCGGCGCGGCGGCCGCCGGCCGGCTGGTGGACCGGTTCCGCGACGCGGTGCGGGAGCAAGCCGGCTGAACTCAGGACGCGGGGCCGCGGCGCGGGCCGGCCGGCGACGTCCCGCACGAGTGACGCGAACTCGCCGACGCTCTGGTCCCAGCTGTACTTCCCGGCCCGTTCGGCGCCGGCCAGGCCCATCTCCGCGCGGCGCAGGCCGTCCGCGAGCAGGCCGTCGACGCGGGCGGTGAAGTCTTCGAAGTCGTCGGCGAGCAGCCCGGTCCGGCCGTCCACGATGGACTCGGCGACGCCGCCCGCGGCGCGGTAGGCGACCGAGGGCACGCCGTGCGCGGCCGCCTCCATGATGACGATGCCCCAGCCCTCCTTGACCGACGGGCACAGGTGCAGCCACGAGCGCGCCAGGATCTCGTGCTTGGCCTGCTCGTCGACCCAGCCGTGCAGGGTGACGCGGTCCGCGACGCCGCGCTCGGCCGCGTGCGCCCGCAGCACCTCGTCCCACGGCCCCTGGCCGACGACCTCCAGCCGCAGCTGCGGCCAGCGCCGCGCGAGCCGCGCGACGACGTCGATGGCGTGCTCGATCCGCTTGTGCGGCACCAGCCGGCTCACCGCGACCAGCGTGGGCGAACTGTCGCGTCCGGCCGCCACGGGCGGGGGCGCGTCGAGGCCGTTGGCGACCACGGTGACGCGGTCGCGGCCGACGCCCAGCCCGGCGAGCTCGGCCTTGGTGACCTCGGAAACCGTGACGTAGGCGCACTCGCGGAACAGCCACGGCGCCAGCCGCGACTCGATCCACCAGCCGACCCGGCCCAGCGTCTCGCCCAGCGCGCTGATCCACTGTTCCTTGTGGACGTGGTGCACGAGCACCAGCACCGGGCAGCCGGCGACCAGCCGGGCGAAGAACGGCATCCCGTTCTGGACGTCCACCACCAGGTCCGCGCGGGCCCGCCGGATCGCCCGCAGCGCGTGCGCGTAGACGCCGAACTTGTTGCCGCGGCGCCGGTAGCGGACGCCGTCACGCCATTCGCCCGCGGTCGCGCCCGGATAGGCCGCGCACTGGATCTCGACCCGGTAGCCCGCTTTCGCGAGCCCTTCGGCCATCCGCTCGACGTACCGCTCGGACCCGCCGCCCTCGGGGTGGCCGGTGTCGCGCCAGTTGACCAGGAGCACACGAGGACGGTCCATCGGGTTATCCAAACTGTAGCGACGATGCTAGGTTACCGGTGCGTACACAGTATGCGTACACAGTAGAGGAACGTATTTCGGAAAGCGATGGTTCAATGGCAGTAAATCCGGTCGTCGCCCCGAACACCGAGCCGCACCGCGCGACGCTCCACCGTTCCGTGACGCTCTTCCGCACCTTTCTCACCGAACAGACGGACCCGGACGGCTTCTACTCGGCGCTCGCCGCCGACTCCGTGCGGCAACTGGCGGCCCACGCTCCGCTGTCCGGGCGCACGGTGCTCGACGTCGGGGGCGGTCCGGGGTATTTCTCGGACGCTTTCCGCGCGGCCGGCGCGACCTATCTCGGGGTCGACCCGGACGTCGGCGAGCTGTCCGCGCGCGGCGAACCGGGGGAGAACATGATCCGCGCGAGCGGCACGGAACTGCCCGTGCGCAGCGGATCCGTGGACGTCTGCTACTCGTCGAACGTGCTGGAGCACGTCGCGAAGCCGTGGGTGATGCTCGACGAGATGTGCCGGGTGACCAAGCCCGGCGGCACCGTCTTCTGCTCGTTCACGCCGTGGTATTCACCCTGGGGCGGGCACGAGACCGCGCCGTGGCATTTCCTCGGCGGTTACTACGCGCGTCAGCGGTATTTCCGGAAACTCGGGAAGCAGCCGAAGAACAAATTCGGCGAAAGCCTTTTCCCGGTGTCGGTCGGCGCCGCGCTCCGCTGGGCGAAGGCGACGCCGCTCGCCGATCTGGTGGCCGGGTACCCGCGTTATCACCCGAGCTGGGCGATGTGGATCGTGCGGGTCCCGGCCCTGCGGGAAATCGCTTCCTGGAATCTGGTTCTCGTGTTGCGGCGGCGGTGATTCAGGGGCCGGCGGTGAAGAGCACCTTCCGCGGCGGCTGCTTCCCTCGCGGCGCGACCGGGGGCTCGGCCCGGCGCCGCCGGGCCAGCAGCACGATCGAGCCGATGATCAGCACGCCGCCCCCGATCCCGAGCCACAGGGGACCGGTGCTGGAGAGGAACTCCAGGCGGCCCTTGTTCGCGTTCACCTGGTCGGCCATCTTCGCCACGGTCTCCGCGGTGAAGGCGAGCGTCCCGTCGAACACCACGGTCGGCTGGCCGGTGCCGGAGCGCAGCTCCTGGTGCTGCTGTTGCTGCTGCTTGACCTCGATCCCGGTGACCGGCTCCACCCACAGCGTGTTGACGCCGCGGTAGTAGAGGTCGGCCTTGACGGTCGGGTCCGCGGAGCCGACGAGGGAGCCCGGCACGTCCTTCGTGGCGGTCTTGGTGTCGGGGATGTCCTGGACGAACTTGTAGGTCTCGATCCCGTCGACGGTCTCGGTCCCGGAGTACTTGGCGGTGACGGCCGCGCCGGTGTTGTCGTCGTAGACCTTGTAGTCCTGCTGCTCGGTGCCGAACGGGAACTTGAACTGCAACCCGGGCTGCGCCTTGTAGTCGTTCGTCTCCGGCGGCTTCTGACCGTCCTTGTCCGCCTTGTCCTTCAGCTCGGTGACGAAGCTGCTCTTGGCGTCGCACTTGGGGTCGGACTCGCCGCGCGGCTCGTAGCCCTCGCCGGTGCGCCGGTCGAAGCAGACCTGCCGCTTGCTCGCGCTGAGCACGGTGTTGTCGGCGTCGTCGGTGACCTGTACGGCCAGGAGCCAGACCGCGTAGTCGGTGTCCTGGTGCATCTCCGGCGCCGCGAAGTTCGCCTGCACGTGGGCCGTCGCGGTCAGCTTGGCGTCCTTGCGGATCGCCGAGACCGGGCCGGAACCGTTGTCCGTCACGGCGAGCACCTGGCTCGCGGTGCCTTCGAGCAGCGACGTCGAATCCTGGTCGAGCGGCACCTTGGCGAGCTTGGGGTAGACGTAGGTCGGCAGGAGCACAGCGCCCGCGACCGCGAACACGCCCAGTGCCAGCAAGATCAGGCCGAAAGCACGTCGCAACGGTCCTCCTGGTGTCACGCAAATTACCGGGCGGTAATCAGTGCCCGGATAGTGGCCCGCGCCACGCCGGGCGTCAAAGTGTGACCGGCGGTCACAGACACCCGGTACGACCGGAAGGTCGCATGTGCGCCGCCATTCGCACCAAGCGACCAAACATGTTTGTTCCCGGGCACAACGGGCGTGGGCCCACCATCGGACGATCCTCACTCCGCCGCGCAGTACCGCAAGGGAGAATCCCCACTTTGTCGCAGGATCCTCCGATGGTCGCCATCGCGGCCACCGCTCGCTGGCGTGCCCGGATCGTGGCGGCGGCCGCGAGCGTCGGTGTCAGCCTCAGTGATCCGTCGGCGGGCATCCCGGGCATCCGCACGCTCGTCTGCGATCGCGGCGACCTGGCGCGGTTCGTCCCCCGCCTGGCCCGCGACGCCGAGCCGCCCCGCCCGGCGATCGGCGCCCATTCCGACTCCATAGCCGACCGCGAGCTGCGTGACGCCGTCGCCGACGTGGCGGCCCTGCTTTCGTTGCACGGCAACGTGGTGCTCGACCTGGACGCGGGCGGCCGCCGCCGCCCGGCGCCGAGAGCGGACGTGGTCGTCTCGGCCGCCGTGGACCGTCCCCAGTGGACGGAGCCGGCGGTGACGCTCCCGGTGGGCACGGCCCGGCGCGGGGGCCCGCTCACGGTGGAGCTCACCGCCGGCCCCGGCTTCGAGGGCACCCTGCTGGAGCTGGCGAGGCTGGTGGAGCTGGACGCGGCTTAGCCCGGGGCCGGGCATTCGGCCGCGAGCCGGGTGTTCCGGGCCGCCGGCATCGCCGGCCGGGCGTCAGCTCACGACGGCCGTGGCCCGGATCTCCACCCGCATCCCCGGCGCGCCCAAAGCCGCGACGCCGATCTGGGTCCAGATGGGCGCTCGGTCGCCCATGCGCTTGCGGAACTGCTCCACCATGACGCGCGTGTGGTCGTCGCCGATGGTGCCGGGCTCCGTGGGGATGTGGAACGAGTCCACCGCGACCACGTCGGTCCAGCTCGCGCCCGCGGTGGCGAGCGTGCGCTCGACGTTCTCGAAGGCCTGGACGATCTCCTCCTCCAGGGACTCGGGGAAGACGGTGTCGTCGTCCCAGCCGCCCTGGCCCGAGATCTCGACGCGGTCGCCGATCCGGACCGCCTGCGTGTAGTGCAGGGCGGCCAGGTGCTTGGGGCCGTAGCCGGGGGTGACGAAGAACTCGGGCATGTCGTCCCTTCGATTGACTTCACGCTTGAAGTCAAAGTATCAGACTTCAAGCGTGAAGTCATGCCGGGCTGGGTAGAGTTCCCCCATGGCACCCGATGACGACGAGCCGCGCTGGCTGACGCCGTCCGAAAAGGACGCCTGGACCGGGCTGGCCTCGCTCGTCCTGCTGCTGCCGGGCAAGCTGGAAGCGCCGCTGCAGCAGGAAGCCGGCGTCACGCTGTTCGAGTACCTGGCGCTCAGCCAGATGTCGGAGGCGCCGGACCGCCGCCTGCGGATGAGCGAACTCGCCTACCTGGCCAACGGTTCGCTCTCGCGACTGTCCAACGTGGTCAAGCGGTTCGAGCAGCGGGGCTGGGTCGAGCGCTCACCCGATCCCGAAGACGGCCGCTACACGCTCGCCGCCCTGACCGACGCGGGTTACGCCGTGGTCGTCGCCGCGGCGCCGGCGCACGTGCGGGCCGTGCGGCAGCTCGTGCTCGACCCGCTCACCGCGGCCGACCAGCAGGCCCTGGCCCGGATCGCCGAAAAGCTGCGGGTGCGGCCCGTCGACCTCGCCTAGTCGTCGACCCACTCGAGCAGGTCGCCGGGCTGGCACTCGAGGACCCGGCACATGGCTTCCAGCGTGCTGAAGCGCACGGCTTTCGCACGGCCGTTCTTCAGGACGGCGACGTTGGCCGGCGTCAGCCCGACCTTCTCCGCGAACTCGCCGACGCTCAGCTTGCGCTTGGCGAGCTCGACGTCGATGCGCACGACGATCGCCATCAGATGACCGCTTCCATGTCGGTACGCAGCGTAGTGGCCTGGCGCAGCAGGGCGCGCATGACCACCATCAGCAGGCCGATCACCGTGATCCCGACGGTGACCAGGAACAACAGCATCGGCATCCCCGGGTCGTCCGCGTTGAAGCCGACGAAGATCAGCATGCCGGCGAAGACCACCCACGCGGCGACCACGGCCCAGACGATCGCGTCGACCCACTTCAGGGCGCCGCTGGTGAAGATCCGGTCCTTCTTGACCAGGGTCAGCAGCTTCCACGTCGCGACCACCACCACCTCGACGCACAGCACCAGGAACACCGCGATCGCGGTCAGCGGCCACCGCAGGCTCGCGTCGTTCGGGTTCTGCGACGTCGTGTACGCGATCCCGCCAGGCAGCGAGAACGTCTGGAAGACGACCAGGACGGCGAACAGCACGACGAGGAAGACCCGGAGCACGGGTACGGCCCACTTCTCTGCGAACATGTGACGACTATCGCTGGATATCTATCGAAAGTCAATCGACGGGATCCAGTCGTACCGATTCGAGGGCGACGTACAGCTCGCCGATGTCCACCGGGTCGGTCAGGTCGCGCTTGGTCAGCTCCTGCACGCGCCGCAGGCGGTAGCGGACGGTGTTGGGGTGCACGAACAACCGGTCCGCCGCCTCCTTCGCCGACCCGTGGCCGCCGAACCACGCGAGCAGCGTGTCGAGCAGGACCTTGCGCTCGGCGCCCGGCAGCGTCAGCACCCCCGCCAACGCGGACCGCACGACGTCGCGGGCCATCCCCGGCGCGGCCGCGACCAGCGTGGTCACCGGCGAGTCGCCGAACACCACCACGCCCGCGGTCGCCGACGGCAGGGAGCGGCGCGCGATCCGGGCCCGGTGCAGCGCGTCCGGGACGTCCGGGAAGCCGGTGAACGGCCGGCTCAGCCCGGCCGCGACCGGCAGTGAACCCAGCACCTCCCGCAGCCGCCGGACGTCTTCGATCCGGTCGATCGCGACCAGGCCCGCTTCGCCGCCGGGCCGCCAGGCCGACCGCCAGCGCCGCGCCCGCATCAAGGCCTCGACCGTGTCCTGTCCGTCCGGTTCGACGCGTTCGGTGACGACGGCGACGAACATGCCCGCGGTCGGCAGCCCCAGCTCGCGGGCCGCGGACTCCATTTCGGACTGACCGGCCAGCCGGCCGCGCAGCAGGTCGTCCAGCCGCTGGACGTTCGCGTGCGACGGCTCGGCCGCGACCTCGTCGTACGCCGTGGTCAGCGCGTCCGAGTAGAGGTCGATCGCCTTCCAGACGTAGGAGTTGATCTCGATCGTGCGGGTGGAGCTGAGGAACTCGGGCCCGGCCAGCTCCAGCAGGGCCTCGTAGACGAACGTGCCGCCGATCCGGAACGCGCGCAGCACCGCCGGCAGCGGAATGCCCTGCCGCGCTTGGACGAGCCCGGTCTTGCGGGCCGCGTCGAGGGCCAGGCCGTGGCCGTCGGCCAGCGCCGTGAGCGCGCGTTCGAGGTTGGCGTGGCAGACCTTGCGCAGCTCGGCCGGCGCGACGTGGTCGACCTGGCGGTAGAACTCGTCCTCGTCGCTGAGCAGCCGGGCGAGGCGATCGGCGAACTCCGGCAGCCGGCCCAGCATTTCGCGCACCAGCTCACGGTGTTCGCGAGGTACCGGCCTGGCCAGAGCTTCGATGCCCATCCCTCACTTTAGCTCGGGTTCCGGCGCCCGGGATACGCACGAAGTTGAGTAAAATTCATATCCGCCGGGTGATCTTCCCGGTGAGGGGTTGACGCCACGACTGACTCACGAAACCCGGCGCGCGGTCAGGTAGACGTGCGGCTCGGGCGCGGCACCGGGGTGGTCCGGGACGAACTCCGCTCGCTCCTCGCGGATGATCTCGAGCCCGGCCGCGCGGAGCAGCCCGGCCAGCGCTTCGGCGGTGAAACTGCTCGCGCGCACGGGGTGTCCCATGAAGACGATGTCGAGCCCGTCGACATCCGCCGGCACGGTGGCCAGCAGGACCAGGCCGCCCGGTTTCACCCAGGCCGCCAGCCGGCCGAGCACGGTCTCCTGCTCCGCGCGCGTGAGCTGCAGCAGCGAGAAGAACGTCGTGACCGCGTCCCAGGTGCCGTCCTCGAAGGTCAGTTCGCGCAGGTCGCCGAGCTCGAACCGGGCGGCGGGCACCTGCGCCCGCGCGATCTCGACCATCTTCGGTGCGATGTCGTACCCGGTGACGTCGTGGCCCGCCGCGGCCAGCAGCTCGGCGACCGGGCGCCCGGTGCCCGAGCCCAGGTCGAGCACCTTCGCCCGCGGGGGCAGCGATCCGATCAACGCCGTGATCGCGTCCCGCTGGGCGATCGCGGTGCGGAAGGCGGCTTCGTAGTCCTTGCCGAGCGCGTCGAAGACCTCGGCGGCGGATTCGGGACGAGTCATGGGCCCACCTTGCCAGACGTCAGATTGCGCAACTTCTGTATCGATACCTGCAAGTACCGAGTAAGTTCGGGCAAAATCGTGGCAACACCTTGTGGTGAGGGCGATGTGCGACCTACTCTTCCGCCGCACTCCCGAGTGAAACGAGGTCCGCGATGGCGCGACGCACCTTCGGAACCGTGCTGGTCGCGGTCCTCACCCTGCTTTCCGTGGCCGTCCCCGCGTCAGCCGCCGCCGCCCGGCCCGTGGTGACGCGCGCCGCGCTCGACCCCGCGCTGGTCGCCGGGCGCGGCGCCACCGTCGGCTTCGCCGAGCAGGAGGCGGAGAACGCCCGCACCGACGGCACCGTGATCGGCCCGGACCGCTCGGCCTACACGCTGCCCGCCGAGGCGTCCGGCCGGCGCGCCGTCAAGCTCACGGCGGGGCAGCACGTCGAGTTCACGCTGCCCGCCGCGGCCAACGCGATCACCGTCCGCTACAGCATCCCGGACGCGCCGCGCGGCGGCGGGATCACCGCGCCGCTGGACGTCACCGTCGACGGCGGCCACCGGCAGGCGATGACGCTGACCTCGCAGTACGCGTGGCTGTAC
The DNA here is from genome assembly GCF_023023025.1 of Amycolatopsis sp. WQ 127309. Lineage (NCBI taxonomy): Bacteria > Bacillati > Actinomycetota > Actinomycetes > Pseudonocardiales > Pseudonocardiaceae > Amycolatopsis > Amycolatopsis sp. WQ 127309. The sequence goes on along the minus strand of NZ_CP095481.1, from coordinate 690,156 downwards.
AACCAGTACCCGTTCACGAACGACCCCGACGCGGACCTGCTGCACCCGGACTGGTGGATCACCGAGTGCTCGTGCGTCCCCGCCGCGACCACCCCGCCGCCGGTTGTCACGAAACCGTTCCGCCCCAACCACTTCTACGACGAACAGCGCCTGCTGCTCGGCAAGACCTACCGGGCGGGGGACAAGGTCCGGCTGACCGTCCCGGCCGGGACGCCCGCCGCGTGGACGGTCGTCGACCTGCTCGACTCCGAGCTCGTCGCGCCGCCGCGCGTCGACCTCGTCGCCGCGAACGTGCTGTTCTTCGGCGCCGACCCGACCGGCAGGCGTGACTCGGCGGACGCGATCGACCGCGCGATCGCCTTCGCGAAGCGCACGCACCTCAAGGTCTACCTGCCGCCCGGCACGTATCAGGTCAACCGGCACATCATCGTCGACGACGTCACGATCGAGGGCGCCGGCAACTGGTACACGATCGTCAAGGGGCACGAGGTCAAGCTGGACACCCCCGCGCCGGACGGCTCGGTGCACACCGGCGTCGGCTTCTACGGCAAGGATTCGGCGGCCGGCGGCAGCCACAACGTCCACCTCTCCGGCTTCGCGATCGTCGGCGACGTCCGGGAACGCGTCGACACCGACCAGATCAACGCCATCGGCGGCGCGCTCAGCGACTCCACTGTGGACGGTCTGTACCTGCACCACACCAAGGTCGGCCTGTGGTTCGACGGCCCGATGAGCAACACGCGGATCACGAACAACGTCATCGCCGACCAGATCGCCGACGGCCTGAACTTCCACACCGGCGTCACGGACTCGGTGGTGTCCGGCAACTTCGTCCGCAACACCGGCGACGACGGCCTCGCGATGTGGTCGGAGAAGACCGAGAACGCGCGCAACACGTTCAGCCACAACACCGTCCAGACACCGGTGCTGGCCAACGGGATCGCGCTCTACGGCGGCACCGACACCACCGTCGTGGGCAACCTGGTCGCCGACCCGATCCGCGAGGGCAGCGCGATCCAGGTCGGCTCACGTTTCGGCGCCGAGCCGTTCACCGGGTACGTGCGGATCACGGACAACACGACCGTCCGGGCCGGGACGTTCGAGCTGAACTGGAAGATCGGCCTCGGCGCGATCTGGTTCTACGCCCTGGAGAAGAACATCGACGCCGACATCCAGGTGACCGGCGACCACTTCCTCGACAACACCTACAACGCGATCATGCTGGTCAGCGACTTCCCGGTGAAGGACCTGTACTCGATCAACGGCCTGAAGTTCGCGGACCTGCGTGTCGACGGCGCCGGGACGTCGGTGCTGAGCGCCCGCGCGGCCGGGTCGGCGTCGTTCCGCGACGTCGACGCCCGCAACGTCGGCGCGGTCGGCGTCAACAACTGCGGCTCGTTCAACTTCCCGCCGACGGGCTCGGAGTTCTCGCTGACCGACCTCGGCGGCAACTCGAGCTGGCTGGCCCCGTGGCTCCTCCCGAACACCATCACCTGCGACGACCGTCCGCCGGTGGTCCCGCCGCCCGCCCCCTCGGCCTGGTGACGCTCCGCCGAAAGCCGTGAAGGCCTCCTTACCGGCTCTTATGGCCGGGAAGGGGGCCTTCACGGCTTTTCGGGCCCGCTAGGGTTCGAGGGGTGGCTGGGTTGCGGGGTGTGTTCGCGGGGTTCGGGAAGAGCAAGGCGTTCGCGGTGGTCGGGCGGGCGCTGATGCCGGCCGACCGGGTGCTGCTGCGGATCAGCGGCGGCCGGGTCGGCGTCGGCACCGCGGTCGGGCTGCGGACGCTGCTGCTCACGACGATCGGGCGGCGCAGCGGTGAGCCGCGTCAGGTGCCGCTGTTGTACGTCGAGCGCGGCGGCGGGTACGTCGTCATCGGCTCGAACTGGGGCGGCGAGGCGCACCCGGCGTGGTCGGCGAACCTGCTGGCGAACCCGAAGGCGACCGCCGCGATCGGCGGCCGGACGGCCGACGTCACCGCGCGGTTGCTCACCGGGGAAGAGCGCCAGGAGATGTGGGACGCGGTCGCGGAGTACTGGCCCGCGTACGACCGCTACGCCGTGCGGGCCGAGCACCGCGAGATCCGCGTCTTCCTGCTGGAGCCGGTCAGTCGATGAGGTCGGTGTGCCGGATCCGGTACACCTGCAGCCGCAGGTTGTAGTACTTGTCGGTCTCGCCGACCCACTGCATGCCGAGCCGCTTGGCGACGGCGATCGCGCGCGTGTTGTTCGGCCGGGCGACGGCGAACAGCTCGTCGGTGTCCTGCGTGAACGCCCACTGGATGAGCGCTTGCGACGCCTCCGACGCGTAACCCTGGCCCCAGACGCCGGGGCTGAGCTGCCAGCTCAGCTCGAGGTCCTCTTCGAACGGCGGCAGCAGCCGGATGCCGAGGCCGCCGATCACGGCGCCGTCCTCCTTGCGCTCCACGGCCCAGCGCCCGCGCGGCGGCCAGAGGTTGGGCTGCGCCTCCTGCCACGCGTTCAGCACGGCGCGCATGGCGCCGACGTCGCTGACGCGGTCCATGGCCGGGGTCAGCCAGTGCGTGACGTCTTCCGCGCCGTAGATCTCGAACGCGGCTTCGGCGTCGTCCACCGTCCAGTCCCGGATCACGAGCCGGTCGGTGCTCAGCGCAGTCTCCATATCAAGACGCTACGCCGGGAGGGCCGCGGTTGTTCCCGCCGGAAAGTGCTCAGAAGATGAACACTTCACCCCCGATGATGTGGGCATGGAGACTTTGGACGGCATCGCGGTGCTGAAGGTCACGTCGGTCGCGCAGTGGCGGGAGTGGCTGGCGTCGCGCGGCACGGCGGCAGCGGTGTGGCTGGTGATCCGGCGCAAGCACAGCGCGTCGCCGGGGGTGCTGGTGCACGAGGCGATGGAGCAGGCGCTGTGCTTCGGCTGGATCGACAGCAAAGCGCTGCGGCGGGACGCGGACAGCACGTACCTCTGCTTCACGCCGCGGAACCCGAAGAGCACGTGGAGCCGCGTGAACCGCGACCGCGTGGCCCGGCTGACGGCGGCCGGCCTGATGACGCCGTCCGGGCAGGCGCTGGTCGACCTCGCCCGCCGCACCGGGACCTGGGACGCGCTGGCCGAGGCGCAGGACGGCGTCGTCCCGCCGGATCTCGCGCGGGCGTTCGACGCCGTCGCGGCCGCGCACTTCGCCGCGTTCCCGCCGTCGTCGAAGCGGCTGATCCTGGAGTGGATCGCCAAGGCGAAGCGCCCGGAGACGCGGCAGCGGCGCATCGCGACGACCGCCGAGCTGGCCCGGGAAAACGTGCGGGCCGCGCACCCGAAGGCCGCCTAGAGTCGGGGCCGTGGACGAACTGCGTGACCTCCTGGCCCGGGCCGCCGCGCTGGCCGCGGACCACCGGGACTCCCTGGCCGAGCGGCCGGTCGCGCCGGCCGCCGACCTCGCCGCGTTGCGCGCGGGCTTCGGCGGGCCGCTGCCGGCGGACCCGAGCCCGCCGTCCGACGTGCTCGAACACCTCGCGCGGGCCGCCGCGCCCGGGCTGATGGCCACCGCCGGGCCGCGGTTCTTCGGGTTCGTCATCGGCGGGGGACTGCCCGCCGCGACCGCCGCCGACGTCCTCGCCGCGGGCTGGGACCAGAACGCCTTCAACGCCGTGCTCTCACCCGCCGCCGCGGCCGCGGAAGAAGCCGCCGGCGGCTGGCTCAAGGAGCTGCTCGGCATCCCGGCCGGCGCGACCGCCGGGTTCGTCACCGGCGGGCAGGCGGCGAACACCGCCGGGCTCACCGCCGCGCGCCACCACGTGCTCGCCGAAGCGGGCTGGGACGTCGAACGCGACGGGCTCTTCGGCGCCCCGCGCGTCCGCGTGGTCGCGAGCGCCGAACGGCACGCGACGATCGACCGCGCGTTGCGGCTGCTGGGCTTCGGCACGGCCGCCGTCGAGGAGGTGGCCGCCGGTCCCCAGGGCGCGATCGACGTCGCCGACCTGGCGCGGGTGCTGGCCGCCGGGACCGGTCCGGCGATCGTCTGCCTGCAGGCGGGCAACGTGAACACCGGCGCGTGCGACGACCTGCGCGCCGCCCGCGAAGCCGCCGGTGACGCCTGGGTGCACGTCGACGGCGCGTTCGGCCTGTGGGCCGCGGCCAACCCGGCCACGGCGGCGCTGCTCGACGGCGTCGAGCTGGCCGACTCCTGGGCCTGCGACGGGCACAAGTGGCTCAACGTGCCCTACGACTCGGGGTTCGTCTTCTGCGCCCGGCCGGACGCCCACGCCGCGGCCTTCGCCAACCGCGCGGCCTACCTCGTCGGCGCGGGCGAGGTGGCCGGCATGGGCGACCTCACGCCGGAGTCGTCGCGGCGCGCCCGCGGGTTCGCCGTCTGGGCGGCCCTGCGCGAACTGGGTCGCGACGGCGTGGCCGAGCTCGTCGACCGCTGCTGCCGGCTGGCCCGCCGCTTCGCCGCGGCGCTCGCCGACGGCGGCGCGGAGATCGCCAACGACGTCGTCCTCAACCAGGTCCTGGTGTCCTTCGGCGACGACGCCCGCACCGACGCGCTCGTCACGGCGATCCAGCGCGACGGCACGTGCTGGCTCGGCGGAACCACCTGGCGCGGCCGCCGGTACGTGCGGATTTCGGTGTCGAACTGGTCCACGACGGAGGCCGACGTCGACCGTTCGGCGGCGGCGATCCTGCGGCTGGCCGGACGTGGCCAGGGACTTCAGTAGCCTTCGCGCACCGAAAGCGGCTCCGATTTCCACGAAATCGTCTTCGCGCCACCGGTCGGCCACGCCGACGAGAGCCGCCGGCGCACGCTGCCGAGCGCGCCCAGGGTGACCAGGTCGACGCCGGAACCCTGCGCTGCCAACGAGTTCACCTCGGTGCCGGTCAACGGCACGATGTCGAAGAACTGGGCGTCCGCGCCGCCGGTCCAGTCGACGAACTCGGTGAAGATCGAGGCAAACGCCTGGCCGCATTCCGGACATTCGCGCAGGGAAACGCCGAAGTGCGACTGCTCCACCAAGCGGTGGGTTTCCCGGAGCCGGGTCGTGCAGAACGCCATCGCGGTCAATGCGTCTTTGCCGCAACAGCGGGCGCAGCCGAACTCCGTCATGCGAGGATCTTCGCACACCGTGAATCCGGACCCGGCTGCGACACGACCGGGAAATCTGTTTGCGGCAGACCTTTCGCTCTGTCCGCAGTGGTCTGGACCTGTTAGCCTCAGCCGGTCCGTGGCCCTGAAAGGAATCCCCGTGCTCCGCTTGAGAAAACGAGTTCCGATCGCCGTCGCCGCGCTGGCTCTGTCCGTCGCGTCCCTCGCCTCGCCGGCGGTCGCCGAGGCCGGTCAGTCCCACGGCGGTCAGTCCGACGGCAAGGTGATGGCCTACTTCGCCGACTGGGACGTCTACGCCCGCAACTACCACGTCAAGGACATCGAGACGTCCGGGTCGGCCGCGAAGCTGACCCACATCAACTACGCCTTCGGCAATGTGACCGGCGGCGGTTGCGCGGTCGGCGACCCCTGGGCCGACCACGACATGCCCTACGACGCGTCGATGAGCGTCAACGGCCAGGCGGACAGCGGTACCCTCCACGGCAGCTTCAACCAGCTCCTGCAGCTGAAGAAGCTGAACCCGAAGCTCAAGGTGCTCTGGTCGTTCGGCGGCTGGACCTGGTCGAGCGGCTTCACCGAGGCGGCCAAGAACCCGGCCGCGTTCGCCGAGTCCTGCTACAACCTGGTCAACGACCCGCGCTGGGCCGGCGTCTTCGACGGCATCGACATCGACTGGGAGTACCCCAACGCCTGCGGCCTGAACTGCGACACCAGCGGGCCGAAGGCGTTCACGGGCCTGGTCAAGGCGTTGCGGGCGAAGTTCGGGCACCAGCTCGTCACGGCCGCGATCACGGCGGACGGCTCGAAGAACGGCAAGATCGACGCGAACGACTACGCCGGGGCGAGCCGCTACCTCGACTGGTACAACGTGATGACCTACGACTACTTCGTCGCCGGCGGCAGCCCGACCGGGCCCACCGCGCCGCACTCGCCGCTGCGGTCCTACCCGGGCATCCCCACTGCCGGGTTCTACGCCGACGCGGCCATCCAGAAGCTGCGCCACCAGGGCGTGCCGTCGTCGAAGATGTTGCTGGGCCTCGGGTTCTACGGCCGCGGCTGGGACGGCGTGACGCAGAAGCAGCCGGGCGGCACGGCCACCGGTCCGGTGACCGGCACGACGACGGGCGAGGACGGCGTCGAGAACTACAAGGTCCTCAAGACGACCTGCCCGGCGAACGGGAAGGTCGCGGGCACCGCGTACGCCAAGTGCGGTTCGCAGTGGTGGAGCTATGACACCCCCGAGACCGCGTCGGCCAAGGCGGGGTACGCGAAGTCGCAGGGCCTCGGCGGGGTGTTCGCCTGGGAGCTGTCGGGTGACACCACCAACGCGGAACTGCTGCGGGCCATCTCGTCCGGCCGCTGCTGAAAGCTGGAGGGCCCGGGCGCGAGCCCGCCCGGGTCCTTCGTCCACGCAAGACCGCTCAAGACGGCCGCACCCGAGACTGCTGCGCTCAAGACGGCTGGGGGAAGCCGTGCCGCCGGGCGCCGAGCACCACAGCGAGCACCGGCACCAGGAGCACGAGCAGCGTCCACGGGAACGCCGTCGGGCCGGCGGCGTCGAGCAGGACACCGCCGGCCACCCCGCCCGCGGCCATCGCGGCGTTCCACAACGTGACGAGCATGGCCTGCGCGTTGTCCGCCGCCTCGCCGCCCGCGTTGCCGGCGGCGGTCTGCAGCAGCGTCGGGACGCCGCCCCAGCCGAGGCCCCACAGCGCGACGGCGACGTGGATCAGCGCGGGACGGTCCGCGATCAGGAGCGCGGCGGCCACGGCGACCAGGATCGTGCTGAGGATCGTGAGCCGGCGCAGCGCGCGGTCGATCCGGGCGCCGACGATCCCGATGCCCGCCAGCGACGCGACGCCGAACACCAGCAGGACGACGTCCACCGAACCGCCCAGCCCGGCGTGGCCGAGGAACGCGGCGACGTAGGTGTAGAGCACGGTGTGCGCCAGCACGAACACGAGCGTCACGACCAGGACGGGCGCGACGCCCGGCACGGTGAGCGTGCGCAGCACCGGCAGCCGGCCGCCGCGGGCCTGCCCCGGGTGGTCCGGCACGCCGACGGCGATCCAGGCCAGCAGCACGACGGCGATCGCGGACATCACGCCGAACGCCGAGCGCCAGCCGAACAGGCCGCCCAGGAACGTCCCGGCCGGGATGCCGAGCGACAGCGCGAGCGGGATGCCGGCCATCACGATCGCGATGGCCTTGCCCTCCCGACCGGCGGGCGCCAGCCGTCGCGCGTACCCGGCCAGCAGCGCCCAGACGACGCCCGCCGCGACCCCGGCGACGAACCGGGCCACCATCGTCAGCGCGTAGTCCGCGGACAGCGCCGTCACGGTGTTGGCGACGGCGAACCCGGCCACCCCGGTGAGCAGCAAACGTTTGCGGCGCCAGGTCGACGTCGCCGCGGCCAGCGGGATCGCGGTGAGGGCGGTGCCGAGCGCGTAGATCGTCACGGCCTGCCCGGCCGCGGACTCGCCGACGCGCAGGCCGGCGCTCATGCCGGGCAGCACGCCCGCGGGCAGGGCCTCGGTGAGCACCGTGACGAAGGCGGCGGTGGTCAGGGCGAGCAGAGCGGGAGTCCTCATGGGGATATGCTCGAACCCTCACATGGATGTGAAGGTCCAGCCCGGCGGACGTGAGGTGGCGCACATGCGGATCGGCGAGCTGTCCGAGCGCACCGGCACGTCCCGGCGGCTGCTGCGGTACTACGAGGAGCAGGGCCTCATCATCGCCTCCCGCGGCCCGAACGGCTACCGCGACTACGACGAGGCGACGGTCGACCGCGTGATCCAGGTCCGCGGGCTGCTGGACGCCGGGTTGCCGACGCGGATCATCAAGCAGGTCCTGCCGTGCCTGGACAAACCCCGGGCGATCTACTTCCCGGACGCGACCCCGGAGATGCTGGCCACGCTGGAAGCGGAACGCGACCGCATGGCGCGTCGCGCGGAGTGCCTGCTGCGCAACCGCGACGCGATTTCCGGCTACCTGGACGCGGTCCGCGAGTACAACCGCGCCTGACCCGCCCGCTGAAGTCCGTGAATGCCACATCGAGGGCCATGGTGTCCGTCGATGTGGCATTCACGGACCCGCGACGGCAGCCGGGTCGGCCGGGGCGGGGGTCGTCGCCGCGACCCAGTGCAGTGTGTCGGCTTCCGGCCACCAGCCGGCCGGGTCCGGGCGGGGACGGGCGCCCTCCTCACCCCACCAGCGCGGGGGCGCCTCGTCACCCATGTCCCCGACCGTAGGAGAGCCGCGCCGGCCCGCGCACCGGTCGGGTGCGGCCAACGTCCGGTACCGGCCAGCCGGCCGGTGGCCGGTACCGGACACTGACCGAAACCGCCCCTGCCGCTGCCGGCCGGCCTGGCCTAACTTGGCCGGGAGATCCCCGCTCCGGAAGGAAGACCATGATCAAGCGAGTGCTGGCCGGCCTGCTCGCCGCGGCGGCCATCGGCACCCTCGCCGTCCCGGCGGCCGCCGCGGCGCCGGGAAACGGCACCCCGGCGGTCAAACCGCCCGGGACGGACTGCGTCTGGATCTGGACCCAGGGCCCGCCGGAGTGCCGGAAGCTCGAGTAGCGCCGGCTCACCCGAGCCAGCCCAGCCGGGTCGCCGCGAACACCGCGGCCACCCGGTTGTCCGCCTGCAGCGCCTCCAGCAACCCCTGGACGTGCCGCCGGACCGTGCGCTCGCTGACGTCGAGGTGCCGCGCGATCGCGCCGTCCGTCATGCCGGTGGCCAGCAGGTCCAGCACCTTCGCCTGGGTCGGGGTGAGGCCGTGACGGGGCTGCGCGCCGCCGCCGTCCACCGCGACCGCCTGGCTCCAGACCAGCTCGAACAGCATCCGCAGGGCCGCGACGATCGTCGGGCTGCGGACGAACAGCGCGCCGTCCATGCCGCTCGGGTCGAGCGGGACCAGCGCGGAGTGGTGGTCGGCGACGACCATCTTCATCGGCAGCTCCGGCGCCACCCGCATGGCCCACCCGGCCGCGACGCTGGCCGCCACGACCTCCTTGGCGCCGTCGAACTCCAGGGCCGCGCGCTCGTAGACGTTGCGCAGCCGCACCCCGCGTTCGGTCACCGCGTCCGGCAGCCGCAGCACCGTGCCCGCGTCCGGTTTCCGCTTGAAGTGCCGCGTGGTGAAGGTCAGGAACTCCTCACGCGCGGACAGGCACAGCTCCAGCGACAGCGAGCCGATGCGCTGCGGGTCCGTCAGCACCTCGACACCCGGGTCGCCGCCGCTGCCGTGCGCCGCGCGGTACACCGCCTGCAGCATGTCCAGCTGCTGGCGCGCCGCGACGATCTGGCGCTGCTGCTCCACGAGCCGCTGCTGCGCGCCCAGGATCGCGTGGTCGACGGCGCGCACCGGCTCCATCGGCGCGATCACCGGGTCGTCGCGGTAGTCGCGGCGCACGAAACCCTGGTCGAACAGCTCCCGCATCTCCGGGCTCTCGGCCCGCGGATCGTCCAGCGGCAACGGCCCGGTGCGCACCATCGCGTCGTACAGCGCGCCCGCGCCGGGCGTCAGCAAGCCCTCGAGCATCCGTGCCCCTCCTCCGGCAGCGGCGGGGACGTGGACGGCCGGATCCGGCCGGTGTCCGCTCTGCCACCTACCCCACGCGCCGGACGGCGGAAAGGATTAGGCCGGTCGGGAATTCGCCGCCGGACCCGTCGAGGGGTCGGATCCGGCGGCGGACCCGAGCGGAGCCGACAGGAGTCGGACAGCGTCGTGCAAGGGGACTGCGGCACGGTGACGCCGTCGTGGCCGGCACGAACCGCCGAGGGGGCGGGTCGTGTTCCCCAGCGCGACGACCGCGGGCCGGACCGTCGAGGTCCGGCGAGTGGCGGGGCCGGGCCGGCCCCGCCGCCTCACCAGCGGCGGGACGGGTCGATCACGTGGACGGCGGCTTCCTCCGCCGAAGCCGCGCCGCCGTCGACGCCCGCGTCGGAGGCGTACAGCTCTTCATCGGTGTCCGCGCCGAAGCCCTCGTCCGAAGCGACCAGCCGGCCCGCGCGGACGTCGCCGACCTCGTCGTCGACCAGTTCGCCGTCGGTGTCCTCGCTGTCACCCAGGCCGTCATCGTCGGCGTCGTCGGCCAGGTCGGGGACCTCGCGGGCGAGCCGGCCGTCGAGGCTTTCGCCCTCCGCCGTCTCCCGCGCGGTCGTGCCCCAATCCTCGGTCGCGCGCGTGTGCTCCGGCGGCGAGTAGCCCTCCGCCAGCTCGTCGCGGTCGAGCAGGGTGTCCTCGGGGTCGAGCACGCCGTTGTCGGCGTTGTCTTCGATGTCGTCGTCCATGGACCCCATCTTCGCCCAGCTCCTTGGGCCGCACCCGGTCCGGGTGATATCACGTGCAGGCCGCCGCACGGGCGGTGTTCCGGTGAAAGGTGATTCCCCATGCCGATGAGACGCAGGGTGCTGGCCGCGGGGCTGGCCGGGGTGTTCGGCGCCGCCGTGTCCGGGCGGACCGCGCAGGCAGCGACGGCGACGACCCCGCCGGTGCGGCTCGACCAGCTGAACCTGGTCAACCTGTCGCACGTCAACGACCCCGCCAAGACCAACGTGTTCCCCGGCGATCCGGCGTTCTCGCTGGAGACCATCGCGACCATCCCGGACGACGGCTACTACCTGCAGTTCGTCCGCGAAGGCGAGCACACGGGCACGCACTGGGGCGCGCCCGGCCACTTCAACACCGGTCAGCCCCTCGCCGACGCGATGGACCCGGCGGATCTATTCCGGCCCGCCGTCAAGATCGACATAAGAGCGAAGGCCGCGGCCAACGCGGACTACGGCGTCACGATCGACGACCTCAAGGCCTGGGAGAAGCGCCACGGCCGGATCCCCGACGACGCCGTCGTCGTGCTCTGGACCGGCTGGGACGCCAAGTGGGGCACCCCGGCCTACCCGAACACCGGCGCCGACGGCGTGCTGCACCAGCCCGGCTTCTCGATCCCGGCGGTGAAGTGGCTGATCGACACCGGACGGCTGGGCCGGCAGGGCGGCACGGGCACCGACACGTTCAGCCCGGACGTCGGCACCGACGAGACGTACACCGTGTCCAAGCTGGTCTACCAGCGCCACCGGATCAGCCTGGAGATCCTGGCGAACCTGAAGGCCTTGCCGACGACGGGCGCGTGGGTGCTGGCGGGCGGCCCGATCAACCGCAGGGGCGCGGGCTCGACGGCGACGATCTTCGGCGTCCTGCCGCCGGGCGTGCACGCGGACTGAGCCGGTCGTGAGTGTTCAGGGCGGCTGGAACCGCCCTGAACACTCACGAGGGCTGCGGCAGACCGCTCAGCCGTTCCGGCAGGTTCAACGCCGACAGCGGGGCCGGGCGGCCGAAGCGGTAGCCCTGGGCCGTCGTGCAGCCCGCGCGGGTGATCAGCTCGGCCTGCTCGGCCGTCTCGATGCCTTCCGCGACCACCGCGAGGTCGAGGTCGGCGCACAGCCCGACCAGCGAGCGGCACAGGGCCGCGTCGCGCTCCGGCTGGATGCCCGTCGTCAGCGCGCGGTCCAGCTTGATCAGGTCGACCGGCAGCGCGTGCAGCACGGTCAGCGAGCTGTACCCGGCCCCGAAGTCGTCGAGCGCCACCCGGACGCCGAGGGCCTGCAGCCGCCGGATCGCGTCGGCGCCGGCCGCGAGGTCCGGCACCGGCACCGTCTCGGTGATCTCGACGACGAGCCGGTCCGCCGGCAGGCCGTACCGGGCCAGGCTCGCGCTGACGCTCTGTTCGAGCGTGGCCGCGCCGAGCCGGCTGGCGCAGACGTTGACGTGCACCGTCAGGTCCAGCCCGGCCGCGGTGATCTCGCGGCAGGCCAGGTCCAGCACCAGCGCGTCCAGCTCGGCCCCGAGGCCGGCGCCTTCGACCGCGCGGACGAACGTCTCGGGCGAGACCGGCGTGCCGTCCGGGGCGCTCCAGCGGGCCAGTGCTTCGACGGCCACCGGCGTCTCGTCGGCGAGCCGCACGATCGGCTGGAAAACCAGCCCGAAGCCCTCCGGGACACCACCGGCCGCGCGGCGCAGCGCCGCCGGGAAGTCCGGCGGGCCGTCCTGTGACGGCCGGTAGACCACGGTGGTGTCCTTGCCGAGGCGCTTGCCCGCGTACATCGACGTGTCCGCGCGGCCCAGCAGCACGTCGGAGGTGACCAGCGGCTCGGCCGGGTCCGGCACGACCAGGCCCATGCTCGCCCGCACCACGACCAGCGTGCCGTGCACCGAGAACGGCCGGCGCAGCGCGCCGCGGATCCGGTCCGCGACCGCCTGCGGCGCCTCGACCTCGCCTTCGAGCAGGATCGCGAACTCGTCGCCGCCGAGGCGCGCGACGGTGTCGGTCGAGCGGACGCAGCTCAGCAGCCGCTGCGCGACGCCGTGCAGCAGGAGGTCACCGCCGGCGTGCCCGAACCGGTCGTTGACCTCCTTGAAGTCGTCGAGGTCGACGAAGATCAGCACGAGCGGGCGGTGGTCCCCGGTGGCTTCCGCGCCGTCGGCGACGGCCCGGTCGAGCCGGTCGCCGAACAACGCGCGGTTGGCCAGCCCGGTGAGCGGGTCGTGGTAGGCCTGGTGGGTCAGCTGCTGCTGGCCCTCGTACACCCGCCGCAGCAGCAACCGGTTGTCCAGCACGGAAAGCAGCTGCCGGGCGAGCACGAGGAACACCACGAGCACGCCGACGAACACCTCGACGCCGTCCGGCCCGGCCCCGGCCACCAGCTGCGCGGTGATCAGCAGCGCCACGGCCGTGACCGGGATGTACGGCAGCGCCAGCTGCCACCAGTCGACGCCGCCGGACTGGCCGGCGTCGTCGCGCCGGCGCGCGTTCGGCGTCGCCAGCAGGGCGAACGCGATGAACATCGGGCCGAGCACGAACCCCGCGTCGGCCCACGGCTTCATGCTCTCGGCGCCGATGCTGACGAGGTAGGCGAACACGCTGTCGGAGCAGGCGAGCGCGACGATCCCGACGGCCAGCAGCAGCAGGTTCGCGCGGTAGGGCCGGTCCACCCGGTCGAACACCACCAGCAGCACCGCGACGACCACGATGACCAGGTCCGACAGCGGGTAGGCGATGGCCACGGCCCACGAGCCCGCGTCCGGCGCGGTGGCCCGGACCAGCTGCCCGAGCGCCGCGGTCCAGGTCAGGATGAACAGCGAGCCGGTGACGACCAGGCCGTCGAGCACCACCGCGATCCCGAAGTGCGCGGTCCACTGCGCGGGCTGCCAGCGCTCGCGGTCCGGCCGGATCCGCGCCCGGGCCAGCGTGAACAACGCCGCGAGCGCGAAGACCGGGAAGCTCAGGTAGCCGACGTCGGCCAGCGACGGCGACGGCAGGCCCCGGCCGTCGACCAGCTGGAACCAGGACCAGACGCACTGCCCGAGCGACCAGCCGGCCATGCCGAGCGCGATCAGCAGCCGCCACCAGCGCTGGTGCCCGCGGAAGCGGCGGGCGACCAGACAGCCGCAGACGACCGCGGCGACCCCGGCGCTCAGCTGCATGGCGTCGTCGATCCACAACGCGAAGGTGTCGCCCCAGAACGCGAACCCGTTGCCGGCGATCAGCGCCGCCGTGACGACGACGAGCGCGATCGCCACCGGGTACCGCCGCACTGTCATGGCACCTCACGTGGTCAAACCCGGTCCGTCGAACTGAGAAACACTACACCGGGCACGACCGGGAACCGGCTCACCGCACCGGCACCATCAGGCGATGTCACGCCGGTGGAGCAGCCACCCGCCGAGCACGGCGAACCCGATCAGGTACCCCGCGAGCACCACGGTGGCCTGCCCGGACCCGACGATCGGCCCGACCCCGGGGGCGCTCGCCCCGAACGACGCCGCGAGCGCGCCGGCGTTCGGCCCCGGCAGCACCTTCTGCAGCTCGGCGACCCACGTCAGCAACGGCGCGGCGACCGAGGCGAGCAGGTTCTGCACGGCCAGCAGCCACACCAGGCCCAGCCCGATCGGCAGCGCGACCGAGCGCAGGCCGATGGCCAGCAGCACGCCGAGCGCGCCCCACATGGCCGTCACCAGCCAGCCGGCGCCGAGGCCCAGCAGGACGTCGGACGCGCTCGGCCAGAGGAGCGCCTGGCCCTGCAGCGACGCGACGAGCGCACTCGCGCCCGCGGTCGCCGCGAACAGCGTGAGCACCGTGGCGAGCGCCGCCATCGTCACGACGACCAGCTTCGCGCCGAAGACCGTGACACGCGAAGGGTTCTGCACCAGCACGGTCTTCCACGTGCCGAAGCCGTATTCGCTGCCCGCGACGAGCACGCCGAAGATCAGCGCGAGCGCGCCGACGAAGATCGGCAGCCCGCCCAGCGCGCTGCCGACGAACGCGTCCGGCAGCATCGCGCTCAGCCCGCGGCCGGCGCCGGGCCCGCTGGCCGCCGGAGCGCCGCCCAGGCCGGCGTAGGGGACGGCGTAGCCGAAGGTCAGCGTCAGCACAATGGCGACGGCCAGCAGCAGCCAGCTCGCCGGCCGGCGCGCCTGCTTCAGGAGCTCGGCTCGGATGTCACGCGGCATCGGGGGTACCTCCGGTCAGGGCGAGGAACGTCTGTTCCAGGTCGGGTTCGCGCCAGCGCAGCTCGCTGACGTCGAGGCCGGCGCCGACGAGCGCCGCGTTGATCCGCCCGGCCTCGCCGGGGTCGACGTCGAGCTCGAGCGCGGCGCCGTCGGCGTGCACGCGGTCCGCGCCTAGCAGCCGGCCGAGGTGCGCGCGGGCCTGGTCGAGCGGCCCGGCGACGACGCGCAGCGCGCCACCCGCCCGCAGGTCCGGTACCGACGTCTCGGCGACGAGCCGGCCGTGGTCGAGCACGCCGACGCGGTCGCAGATCAGCTCGACCTCGGCCAGCAGGTGGCTCGAGAGCAGCACGGTGCAACCGTCCGCGGCGAGCTTGCGCAGCGTGACGCGCATGTCGGCCATCCCGGCCGGGTCGAGGCCGTTGGTCGGCTCGTCGAGCACCACCAGCTCGGGCTCCTTCAGCAGCGCGGCGGCGAGGCCGAGCCGCTGCTTCATGCCGAGCGAGTACGTCGCGTACTTGTCCTTCGCCCGGTCGGTGAGGGCGACGACGTCGAGCACGGCGTCGACGCGGGTGCGCGGGACGCCGGCGTGGTCGGCGAGGACCCGCAGGTTCGCCCGGCCCGACAGGTACGGGTAGAAGGCGGGGCCTTCGATGAGCGCGCCGACGCGGGCGAGGCTGGCCGGGCCCGGTTCGGCGCCGAAGAGCCGGACGCGGCCGGCCGTCGGCCGGATCAGGCCGAGCAGCATCCGCAGCGTCGTCGTCTTGCCGGCGCCGTTCGGGCCGAGGAAGCCGTACACCTCACCGGCGCGCACCGACAGGTTCAGCTCCGCCACCGCGGCGGCCGGTCCGTAGCGTTTGGTCAGGGCGATCGTTTCGACGGGCAGGTTCACGGGTCTCCTTGCCTTTCCGGATGAGGCCCCACGGCTTGAAGACCGAGAGGACGCTGGCGAACAGCAACAGGCTGGGGGCGACGATCACGGGGTAGAGCAGGCCGGCCGGGTCGCCCTGCGGGGTCTGCCCGGCGGCGAGCTGACGGCCGTACCCGGCGGCGTCATAGAGCCCCGGGCGCAACGCGAAGAGGATCAGCAGCGCCATCACGACGTTCACGGCCAGCTTCACGGCCACCCACCAGTAGCGGACGAGGCCGTACTTCGTGCCGAGCCCGAGCACGACGCCGGTGCCGAGCGTGAGGAGCGCGGCGATCAGCATCGGCCACACGGCGAACAGCTCCAGCGCCTGCAGGCTCGTGGCGACGACGGCGGGGTCGCCGGAGATCAGCGCGGTGGCGACGAGGATGCCGAGGACCGCGTCGATTCCGATCCACGCGCCCCCCGAGACGATGTGGGCCACCAGGTACCACTTGCGGGCCCGGGCGCCGAGACGGCGTGTCATGGGTCCCTCCTTTTCGCTGCCTCCCATCCTCGGGATCCGGGCCGCCGGGAGCGTCCCCCGGCGGACGGCACTTGGGCCTACGGCAGCGCGCGTACCCGGGTACGTCCGGTGTGGTGTGCGGGCCGCCTCCCCGGGTCCCCCGATAGACTTGAACCCGGCACGCAGGACGAACCGGCAGGTGGTGCAGGTGACGCAGGCGAAGGAGCGGACCCGGGAGCGCATCTCCCGCAGCGGGGTGGACAAGTTCACCGAGCGGCGGGCGCAGCTGGCCGGGTCGGCGCTGCGGACGCTGGCCGAGCTCGGTTACGCGCGCACGAGCCTGCGGGAGATCGCCCAGAACTCGGAGTTCTCGCACGGCGTGCTGCACTACTACTTCGCCGACAAGGTGGACCTGCTCACCCACTGCGTCCGCCAGTTCGAGGAAGTCTGCGTCACCCGCTACGACGAGATCGTGGCCCGCGCCCGCACGGCCGAAGAGCTGAAGCGCGACTTCGCGGCGGCGATGGCCGCCACCCTGCGCGCGGACGCGAAGATGCACCGCCTCTGGTACGACCTGCGCAACCAGAGCCTGTTCGAAGAGTCGTTCCGCGCGGACGTCCTCGAGATCGACCGCCGCCGCGAAGAGATGATCTGGCACGTGGTGACGCGCTACGCGGACCTCGCGGCGACCCCGGTGGAGGTCCCGGCCCCGGTCGCGTACGCCCTGTTCGACGGCCTGTTCCAGCAGGCCCTGCTGCGACACCTGGCCGGCGCGCCCGACGTCCCGGAGGAGCTGGAAAGCGCCGTCCCGTCGGTGCTGACCCGAATCGTGGCCGGCTAGCGCCTCGTCTCAGCTTCACGGGCGCGAACCGTGCGGAGTTCATTGTGGTCACGTCGGTTTCCACTTTGCTCGGACAGCACTTGCCGCGGGGAAGCGCTGTCCGCGGGGTGGCCGGCCGGGTCCCGGGGCCCGGCCGGCCGCTGTGCGCACAGCCCGTGTTCGTCACGCATGGCCCCGTCCTCAGCCGAAGACGACGGTCAGCAGGGCGATGATCAGCCCGATCGCGTGGGTCTGCATGGTTGGCGCACCTCCTCTCGGCGGGCGAAGACCAGGGAGGCGGCCCGGCCACCGGAGTGGCGAAAACGCACCGGCAACCGTCATTTCGACTCCTTCGACAGTGCGCACCAGGGCAGCACTCGGCGCGGGGTTCACCCCGTGGTCTTCGGTTTTTGCCGCGGAATCGCCGCGGTCCGCCAAGAATGCGGCCGCCCGGAACGGCCCGGCAAGGAGTTTCCCGTTTCCCACAAGGAGAGGAAAGGAAACCGCGGCATAACGATCCGTATGTCGTGCCATGATCGACTGGACAGCGGCCGCGGGGCTGACGAGTATTGACGACCGTGCGCGGAACGGCGAGGGGAGGAACGGTGGTCCTCAAAGCGGCGGATGTGGTCGGCGAGCTGAAGATTCTCCGCAAGGGGAGGGGAATTTTCACCACACCGCTGGGGGAACGGGTCGGGCCGGCGCTGCGCGAGATATGCGGCATTCTCGAAGATGACGACCAGGCCGAGGTGCAGCGTAAACTGTCCGGCCGTTTGCTGCCGCTGGTCGGGGCGCTGCCGGAGGATCTGAAGATCGTCCTGCTCGCCGCGTTCGCGCTGCACGAGAGCGCCCGCAAGCCCTTCTACCAGGAACGGGTGCACTGGGCGGCGATCACGCTGCAGCGTGACGACCGGACGGTGCGCCGTCGTATCGACGAAGGCATCGAACAGATCGCGGCAATGGCGGTCAAGGTGACCGAGCCGGATCCCGGACCGCGGTATCCGAGCCGCAGTTGGCACACCGAAGAACTGCGGGTCGCGCTGACGTTGGGCGACCCGTCGGCCGAGGCGTTCGAATTCCGGCGGGTCGTCGCGGACGCCGACGAAATCACCGAGCTGGATCTGGCGCTGACGCTGAGCGCGGCCGCGAAGTCAGGCGAATCCGTGCACGAGTCGGATCTGGAAGTGGACGTCTTCCACGGCGGTGTGCTGACCAGCCGGGCGATGGAGTCGAGCGACCGGATCGGGCTGGCGTTGCGGTTGCCGGAACCGTTGCGGCGCGGGGAACAGCACGAAATCGCGTTGCGGTTCCGGGCGAGCATCCGGGAACCGCACTACGTGTGCGTGCCGCGGCACCCGTGCGATCTGTTCGACCTGCACGTCAAGTTCGGCGACCGGGTACCGGAGCACATCGTCCTCCTGGAAAAGGCTTTCCAGGAGGACGCGCGCGACACGTCCCGGCGCGGGCCGCTGCTCACGGCCGACGACTCCGGCGAGGTGCACGTCCGGTTCCGGCACCTCGCCCCCGGCTTCGCCTACGGCATCCGCTGGGGGTCCGCGGACGTCAACTGACCCCGGCCCGGCCGGGCCAGATCAGCCGTTCGACGGTGAACAACGCCGACACGAACGGCTGGGGCAGCCGCACGACCTGCCGGGCGGCCTGGGCCTTGGCCGCCAGTTCGGTGCTGACGCCGAGCGCGTCGACGACGTCCAGCGCGGCGCCGTCGACCAGCCCGGTCGCCCGGTCACGCGGGCCGTGGCCGCTCAGCGCGAGCGCGATCCCGAGGTCGAGGCGGCTTTCGATGGTCTCCGGGTGGGTCCGGCCGAGCAGCCGGATCTGCGGCTCCACAATGCCTTCCAGCAGCTCGGCCTGGCGGCCGAACTCGCGCAGCTGGCCGTGCGCCAGGCCCATGCCGTGCCGGATCCGGTACCGCAGCCGGTGGTCCCCGCCCAGCACCCGCAGCACCACCCGCTCGGTCGCGGACAGCACGGCCAGCGCGCGTTTGGGCTGGCCCAGCGCCAATAGCGCGCGGTCGGCGTGCGCCGCGGCCGTCAGGGTCAGCGGGTTCTCCGAGCCGTAGCGGCGCGCGTAGCTCTCCTCCAGCTCGCGCAGTTCGGCCGCCGAGCGCTCCCAGTCGGCGGGGGCAGCCCGCAGGTCGGCCAGGTCGAGCGCCAGCATCGCGTCGGCGCGGACGAGTTCCGCTTCACCGCAGCGGACGTGCCGCTCCCGGCCCGCCGCGTGGTAGGCCGCGACGACCTCGCCGGCGACCTCCCGCGCCCGCCGCGGCTGCCCGGACAGCTGCAGGCTGCGCGCGTGTTCGAGCCGGACGGCCGCCGGGTCGTCGCGATCCGGTGGGGCGTCCCGCAGTTCCGCGAGCACCGGTTCGAGGAGCGCGACGGCGTCCCGCGGCCGGCCGCGCAGCCGGTGGGCCTGCGCCGCGACGACGGCGGCCCGGTAGCGCTCGTCGCCGTCGTCGGGCAGCCGGTCACCGACGCGCCGCCAGAACGTCCGGTCGGCTTCGGCGTAGTCGCCCTGGCAGTCCAGGGCCTGCGCCGCGGTCAGGCCGGCCGCGTACCGCTCGGCCTCGCTGTCCGCCAGCACGAGCGCCTCACGCGCGTGCCCGACGGCCTCCGGGTACAGGCCGCAGGCGATTTCGACGCGGGCCGCGCGGGTGTGGTCCGCTGACGTCGCCTCGCCGCTCGCGAGGATCACGGCGTGGATCTCGCCGGCCGTCGTCGGATCGCCCTGGGCTTCGAACGCCGCCGCGACCGGCCGCAGCAGCCGCACCCGGTGCGCCGGCGCGGTTTCGGCGAGGGCGCGGGCGTGCTGGAGCAGGAAGTCACGACGTCCGCGCCGGCCCGCCAGCCAGGCGAGCAGGACGTCGGCGGCGCGGCCGGGCAGGTCGCCCGGGTCGAGGCCGGTGCGGGCGACGTCGAGGGCGAGACCCAGGAACCGCAGGTCGCCGTCCGCTTCGGTGGCGAGCCCGCGGCTGACGAGCGCCGCTTCCGCACGAGAGCCCAGCACCTCGGCGGCGAACTCCGGCGGGACCGGCACGGGCGCGAGCACCGCGCCCAGCCGGACCAGCTCCCGGGCCGTGGCGCCGAGTCCGGCGAGCAGATCCCGGACGGCTTCCGGCGCGGTGTCCGGCAGGGCGTCGAGCACCTCGCCGGCCGGCGGCCGGAGCGCCGCGGCGCGCAGGGTGACCGGGTGGCCGTCGCAGCGGTCGGCGAAGCGCAGCACGGCCGCGCGCTCGGCGTCGCCGGTGGGCGTCCGGAACAGCCGCAGGCTCTCCTCGCCGGTGAGGCCGGCCAGGTCCACGGTCGCCGCGTCCCAGCGGCCCGACCGGCTGGTGACCAGGGTGCGGACGTGGTCGCCCGGCAGCACGAGCCGGTCGAGGACCGCGGGCGGCAGCCCGGCCGGGACGTCGTCGACGAGCACCAGCACCCGCTCGCGAGCGGCGTCGATCCGGTCGGTGAGCAGCGCGCGCAGGCAGTCGAGGTCGAGCCCGGAGACGTCGGTGCCGAGCCGGTCCGCGGCGGCGCGCGCCAGGGCGAGGGGGAACTGCGCGAGGAAGTCGTCCGGGTCGAGGTGCCCGAACGGGCCGGTCCGGAGCACCCCGCCGGGGAAGGCGCCGGCGAACAGGCAGGCGTACCGCTCGGTGAGCGCCGTCTTGCCGATGCCGGGCAGGCCGCGCACCACCACCGGCCGCGGATCCGCGGTGGCGCCCGGGAAGAGCGCGCTGTGGACGGCCCAGAGCGCCGGGTAGCGGCCGGCCGGCGGGCCCGGCCGGCCCAGGGGGACGTCGGTCGCGGCGACCTTCGCGCGGACCCGGGCGACGACGTTCGCCGAGGTCACGGCGAACCTCGCGTCCCGGAGTTCGGCCGGCTCGAGGTGCGCCGTGTCGGGTTCGGGGTTGAGCACCAGGACGCGGTCCGCCGGGTCGCCGTGGCGCCAGGCGGCGGCCAGCGCGGCCGTCAGCTGCCATTGGCACGCGTATTCCGCCGGTAAGGCGCGTGAATAGCAGGCGAGCAGGACGCGTGATCCGGCGAGGGCGTCGACAGGTGCGTCGAAATCGTCGAATCGGGCCCGGAATACGCGCAGCCCGTCGGCTTCGAGCGCTTCTTCGACCCGTTCCACCGCCGGGTCGGCTCGCGGGGAACACAGGAAGACGTCGAACCGGTCCGTCACGGGGTAACCGTGCGGGCCGGGATCGGAATCCGTCATCGGGGCACACTCTCCGGTGGCGTTCAATGGGTGATCATCGGTGGAGGTCCTGGGGGTAGGGGGCGGTCACGGGCGAAGCATCGGTGCGCGGCGCGATTTCGCTACCGGTTCCCGCGGTGTGGCGATTACTGTCAAGAATCTGACCAGCCGGGCGGGGCCGACCGCCAGGTATGCCGAGTGGGCCGTTTCTCGTTAACGGACAATATGTGGACAAGAACCACTTTGCTGCAACGTTGCTGGTCAGCGCCTCGATAATCGAATGCGGGAACAGAAAAGGAGTTCCTGCGGAGTAGGTATTTCCGGGTGGCCGGAACGAGGAGGGAACCCCATGGAGACCATGGCGTTGGACACGGTTCCGGCCGAAGAGGTCGACGGCTACACCGTGCTGAAGGAGCTGCCGCGACCGGAAGGCCGGCTGACCAAAGAGGACCTCGACCCGGTGGTCGCGGCGGCGCGCACCGGTGACCCGGCGGCGATCCAGGCGCTGCTGCGGCTGATCAAGCCGACGGTCGCCCGCTACTGCCGCGCCCGGATCGGCGGCCGCGACCTGTCGTACCTCTCGGCCGACGACGTCGCGCAGGAGGTGCTGCTCGCGGTGCTGAAGGTGCTGCCGGGCTACCAGGACCGCGGCGGCTCGTTCCTGTACCTGGTGCGGGCGATCGCGGCGAACAAGGTCGCCGACGCGTTCCGCTCGGTGGCGCGCGACCGCTCGAAGCCGGTGTCGGAGCTGCCGGACCGCCCGCTGGGCGGCAACGAGCCGGAGAACCACGTGCTGGAACTGGACCTCGGCGCCCGGCTGGGCCGGCTGATGGCGACGTTGCCGCCGCTGCACCAGGCGATCCTGTCACTGCGGATCGTCGTCGGCCTGTCGGCGAACGAGACGGCGGAGTCCCTGGGCATTTCGCCGGGCAACGTCCGCATCACGCAGTACCGCGCCCTCCAGAAGCTGCGCGCGATGATCGGCGAAAACGAGGTCTAGCGCGTCACTCCAGGTACTCGGTGATGAAGTGGTCGCTTTCGTGGATGTGCACGGCCTCGTAGACCCCGGGGCCGAGCACCGCGAACTTGTGCGCGGTGCCGGCCGGGACGACGAGCACGTCCCCGGCACCGCCGTCACGCTCCGCGGCACCGATGGTGAACCGCGCCCGCCCCCGGATGATGACGAACGTTTCGGCGTAGGGATGCCGGTGCAGCCGCGGCCCGGACCCGACGACGTCGCTGCTTTCCCGGATGACGGAGATCCCGGACCCGACGTCGCGCCCCTCGAAGTTCTCGCTGTCGCTCACCCGCTCCAGCGTAGGCGCCCCACGCAGCCCGCGGTGCCGGTTTTCGCGCGGCCCGTGTCGACCCCCCAATCACGCGTGTCGACCTCCCAATCACGTGAACTGACCCTCCAATCACGCGAGTTCGCCGGTCCGGTACGCCGAACTCGCGTGATCAGCCGCGTGTCTCGCGTGATTGAAGGCGTGTCTCGCGTGATTGAAGGCGTGTCTCGCGTGATTGAAGGCGGATCTCGTGTGATTGGGGGGTCGACACGGCGTCAGGCGTGGGACTCCAGGGCGGCGATCCAGTGGGGGGCCTTGCAGCGGTGGGCCAGTTCCCGGGCCTGGCGGTAGTGCGAAGCCGCAGGAAGGTTCAGAGCCGTCGCGAGTTCGGCCAGGTAGAACGCCACCGGGCGGAGTGTCAGCAGGCCGCTGCCCGCGCCGGCCAGCTCGGCCGCCGCCGGGAGGAGCGCGTCGTACAGGCGGGTCATGGCGGGGACGTCGCCGGTGTTGATGGCCGTCAGGGCTTGGAGGGACAGGTGGGCCTCGTACAGGAGGTCGTGCGGGGCGTCGCCCGTGTAGTCCACTGTGGACGCTCCTCGTTGCGTCCGGTGACACCGCAGGGCGAAGTCGAGGATGCCGTCCTCCAGGCCGGTCATGCCCGTCCCCGGGAGGCGGGCGGCCGCCGCGCGGAACAGCGCCTCCGCCGCCGGGTCGTCCGTGATGCTCGCCCGCAACGCGCGGTACCACTGCGTGAACACGCCGACCAGCGGCAGGTCGTGGTCGGCGGCCAGGCGGTCGGCCGCCTCGGCGTGGACGTCGGCCGCGGGCAGGTCGGCCAGTGCCGAAAACGCCTGGACCAGCACCAGATGACCCAGCACTTCGAACGTCACCAGGCCGTGCGCCGCGGCGACGTCGACCAGTTCACGGCCGATGCGCGCCCGCTCCGGGGCCAGCCCGGCCCGGTCGAACGCCTGCATGAACCGCGCGTTGAGCGCGAACGCGAGCAGCGCCGGCTCACCCAGTCCCCGCGCCAGGGCTTCGGCTTCGAAGGCCGCCT
The DNA here is from genome assembly GCF_023023025.1 of Amycolatopsis sp. WQ 127309. Classification (NCBI taxonomy): domain Bacteria; kingdom Bacillati; phylum Actinomycetota; class Actinomycetes; order Pseudonocardiales; family Pseudonocardiaceae; genus Amycolatopsis; species Amycolatopsis sp. WQ 127309. Next base: position 666,830 of record NZ_CP095481.1, on the reverse strand, counting down.
CCCGGCCGCGGTCGCCACCGGTGTTGCGCAGCTCCAGCGCGAGCGTCGCCAGCAGCCGCGCGCGCTCGGCGCGGCGCTCCGGCGGCAGCGCGACCAGGGTCTTCTCGACGACCGTGACGATCCGCGCGGCCAGTTCCGGGTCGTCGTTGGCCGTCCAGACCGCCGGGACGTCGAACGCGCCCAGCACGGACGCGGTCAGCACCGGGTCGCCGAGGGACTCCGCCAGCGTCACGGCTTCCGCGCGGTGCTCGCGTGCTTGGGCCAGCGCACCCGTGACCGCCAGCGCCCGCACCAGCCCCATGATCAGGTCCAGCCGCTCCCGGACGTCGTCGCCGGCCCGGTCGAGCGCGGCCCGCCACAGCCGCGCCGCCTCGTGCGGGGCCACCCGGCGCTCGGCGCGCTCCGCCGCCAGCCGCGCGTACCGCACGGCGGCCGGGCTTTCCGCGAGCAGGAAGTGGTGGGCCAGCGCGTCGACGTCGTCGGGGCGCAGCCGCTCCAGCGCGGCGCCGGCGTCGGCGTGCCAGCGGGCGCGGCGCGTGCGCGAAAGATCGTCGTACAGCGTGTCCCGCACCAGGTCGTGCGCGAACCGGACCCGCCCGGGCGCGGGCTCGACCAGGAACCCGGCCCGGACCGCGGCTTCGACGTCGTCGAGGACGTCGGTGCCGCACAGCGAGCCGAGCAGCCCGAGGTCGACGTCGCGGCCGAGCACCGCCGCGCGGCGCAGCACTTCCCGCGTGCCGGCGGGCAGCCGCGACGTGCGGTGGCGGACGACGTCGCGGACCCCGGGCGGCACGACGGCGTCGGAGTCGGCGTCGAAGAGCCGCGCGAGCTCCCGCACGAAGAACGGGTTGCCGCCGCTGCGCCGGTGGATCGCCGCCGCGGTGGGCGCGGGGACGTCGTGGCCGAGCGTCGCGCGGACGAGGTCACGCACTTCGGTGGCCCCGAGGCCGCCCAGGTAGACGCGGGCGGGTTCGGCCCGCGCGACGCGGCCGAGGAAGCCGGCCAGGGTGGCGGGCAGGTCGGTGCTGCGGTGCGTCCCGACGACGAGCACGCGCCGCACCGACGGATCCGCGACGACGGAGGCCAGCAGCGTGAGGGTTTCCGCGCCGGCCCACTGCAGGTCGTCGAACACGAGCAGCAGCGGCGCCTTGCGGCCGAGCGCGGCGAGGTGGGCGGCGACAGCGCGATGACGCCGGAACCGCGCGGCCACGGGGTCGCCACCCGGTTCGGGATCGAGCGGCACCGCCTCGCCCAGAATGCGGGTCCACGGCCACACCGCGGGCAGGCCTTCGTCGTCCGGGCTGGCGCCCCACGCCGTCGTCCAGCCGTTGGCGGCCAGGCGCGCCGAGAACGCCTCCGCCAACGCGGTTTTGCCCGCACCCGCCTCGCCGGAGATCAGCGCCAGCCGCAGCCGGCCGGTGCGGGCGGTGGTTGCCTCCGCGGCCAGCCGGGCCAGTTCGTCCGCGCGTCCCACCAGGGGCGAGACGGCCGGAGCCGCCGCCAGGATGTCCGCCTCCGCCTGGCGCAGCCCCGGGCCGGGGTCGACGCCCAGCTCCGCCGCCAGGACGTGCCGCGCCTGCCGCAACGCGCCCAGCGCGTCACCCTGGCGCCCGGCCCGGTAGAGGGCCAGCGCGAGCAGCCGCCAGCCGTCCTCCCGCAACGGCCACGCCTCGACGTGCGCCGCCAGGTCCGGCACCGCCTCGGCCGCGCGGCCCAGCTCCAGCAGCGCCGCCGCCCGCCGCTCGACGCCCAGCCGGCGCAGCTCGTCGAGGCGGTTGATCTCACCGCGGGCCCAGGGCTCGTCGGCGAACTCGGCGTACGCGGGCCCGCGCCACAGCGCCAGGGCTTCGTCCACTGGGGACAGTGCCGCGCCGGGCGTGGTCACCGCCGCCTCGAAACTCCAGGCGTCGACGGACTCCGCGCGCAACGCGTACCCGGGTCCCGAGGTGACGAGCAGCCGGGCCGGGGTCCGCGGCGCCCGATCGGGTTCCAGCGCGCGGCGCAACGCGGACACGAACGTCTGGAGTGCGCCGACCGCGCCCGCGGGCGGGTCCGGCCAGAGGTCGTCGACCAGGACGTCCACCGGCACGACCCGGCCGCGCGCGATCAGCAGCCGCGCCAGGACCGCCCGGTGCCGCGGGCCCTTGAGCGCCAAGGGACCCCGCTCGTCCTCGGCCACGAGCGGACCGAGCACGCCGAACCGGACCATGCACGCACTGTAACGCGCTCAGCCGGCGCTGACCCTGCGCTGATCGGCTTGACGCAGGCTCGCCGGGCAACCACCGCGAAAGGACGTCCATGCAGATCCCCGGGTTCGACTACCAGCGCGTCACGGTCGGTGACGACGTAGCTCTCAACGTCGCCGTCGGCGGCTCCGGCGCCCCGATCGTGCTGCTGCACGGCTTCCCGCAGACCCACCTAATGTGGCGGCACGTGGCCGCCGACCTCGCCGCCGACCACACCGTGCTCGTCCCCGACCTGCGCGGCTACGGCGCCAGCGACAAGCCGGCCGACACCGGCGAGACGTACTCGAAGCGCACGATGGCCGCCGACGTCGTGGCCGTCGCCCGCGCGTTCGGGCACGAGCGGTTCGCCCTCGCCGGGCACGACCGCGGCGCGCTGGTCGCCATCCGGGCCGGCCTCGACCACCCGGATGCCGTCTCCCACCTGGCGATCCTCGACGTCCTGCCGACCCTCGACATGTGGGACGTGCTGCACGGCGTGAGCGCGGCGGTCGGCTTCCACCTGTACCTGATGGCCCAGCCGCCGGGCCTGCCCGAGACGCTCATCGCCGGCGCGCCCGACGCGTTCTTCGGGTACTTCCTCGACGCCTGGACGCTGGCGCCGGACGCGATCCCGGCCGACGTCCGCGCCGAGTACCTGCGGGCCTGCCGCGAAGCCGTGCCGTCGATCGTCGCGGACTACCGGGCGAGCGCGACGGTGGACGTCGAGCACGACACGGCGTCAAGGGCGGCGGGCGACCGGCTCGGCATGCCGGTCACCGTGCTGCAGCAGGACTGGGGCGCCGCACTCGGCTACGACGCGACGGCGCTGTGGCGCCCGTGGACGGCCGATCTGCGCCACCGCACGGTGTCGTCCGGGCACTTCATGGCCGAGGAGGCGCCCGCCGAGGTCGTGAAGGAACTGCGGGAGCTGGTGGCACGCTGAGGGCATGACCTTCGGCGTGCACCACGTCCAGCTGGCCATCGAGCCGGGCAGCGAGGACCGCTGCCGCGCGTTCTACGTCGGCGTGCTCGGGCTGACCGAGATCCCGAAGCCGCCGGAGCTGGCCGCCCGCGGCGGGCTGTGGTTGCGAGCCGGCGGGCTGGAACTCCACCTCGGCGTCGAGACGGGCTTCCGGCCCGCCCGCAAGGCGCACCCGGGAATCCTCACCGACGACCTCGACGCGCTGGCGGCCCGTCTCGAAGCGCACGGCAGCCCGGTGGAATGGGACGACGGTTTCCCCGGCCACCGCCGGTTCTACACAAGCGACTGCCTCGGCAACCGCCTGGAATTCCTGACGCCGGTCCCACCGCCCACCTGACCCGAAAGCCGTGAATGCCACATCGAGGGACGCTAGGTCCCTCGATGTGGCATTCACGGCTTTCAGCGGTGGAGGTGTGGCTAGAGGTCCGGGGAGCGGAACGCGTCCAGCACGCGGCGCTCCCTTTTGGTCGGTCGGCCCGCGCCGCGGTCGCGGCGGGCGACCGGGATCACGGACTCCGGGGTCGGCTTCGGCGTCCGGTCCAGGAAGCACGTCGCGGCGTCCGGCGCGCCCACGCGTTTCTGGATCACCCGTACCACGTCGAGGATCCTGGTCGTGCCGCCGACGCGGACGCGGACCTCGTCGCCCGGCACGACGGTCGTCGCGGGCTTCGCCGGCTTGTCGTTGACGCGCACGTGGCCGCCCCGGCACGCCGCCGCGGCGTCCGGGCGGGTCTTCATCAGCCGGACCGCCCACAGCCAGCGGTCCACACGGGTCGACTCCACAGTCGTCCATCATGGCCCATTCGCGCCAATGCTGCGCCGTGCCTGGAGGTTACTCGCGAGTATATGTCGACTTGTCTGTACCAGTGAGCTATAACGTGTTCTAAATACCTCAACGGTGAGGAACATCAGATGAGCGACAAAGCTATGGAGAGAACAAACTCTGGCGGTCTTTCCCGACGTCTCTTCATTGCAGGAACAGGTTCTATCTTGGCCGGGGCCGCGCTCGCCGGCCGCGCCGCCGGTGCGACGCCGAGAGCGGCCGGCCCCATTCCCGACGGGGCCCGGGTCCCGGCCCTGGTGATCGGCTCCGGCTACGGCGGCCAGGTCACCGCCCTGCGGCTCGCGCAGGCCGGCGTCGACGTCCAGCTCGTCGAAATGGGCATGGCCTGGGACACGCCCGGTTCCGACGGCAAGATCTTCGCCAACACGACCACGCCCGACCAGCGCTCGTTCTGGTTGCGCACCCGCACGAAGCAGCCGCTGTCCAACTTCCTCGGGTTCCCGATCGACAAGGACATCCCGAAGTACACCGGGATCCTCGACGCCGAGGAGTTCAGCGGCATCACCGTGTACCAGGGCCGCGGCGTCGGCGGCGGCTCGCTCGTCAACGGCGGCATGGCCGTGACGCCGAAGCGGGAGAACTTCGGCGCGATCCTCCCGACGGTCAGCGCCGACGAGATGTACAACACCTACTACCCGCGCGCCAACGCCGGTCTCGGCGTCGGCCTCATCGACCCGGCCTGGTTCGACACCGCCGAGTGCTACCAGTACGCGCGGGTCGGGCGGAAGCAGGCGCAGCGGTCCGGGTTCCCGTTCGTCTTCGTGCCGGACGTGTACGACTGGAACTACATGAAGCAGGAGCAGGCCAACACCGTGCCGCGCTCGGCGCTGGCCGGGGAGATCCTGTACGGCAACAACTACGGCAAGAAGTCGCTGCAGAAGACCTACCTGCCGCAGATCCAGGCGACCGGCCGCGTCACCATCTCGCCGCTGCACCGGGTGGCGAAGGTGACGCCGGCGTCCGGCGGCGGTTACACCGTCACGATCGAGCAGCTCAACACCACGGGTGACGTGTCGGCGACCAAGGTCGTGACCGCGGCCAAGGTCTTCTTCGCCGCGGGCAGCGTCGGCACGAGCAAGCTGCTGGTGAAGCTCAAGGCCACCGGCGCGCTGCCGAACCTCAACGGCGAGGTCGGCAAGAACTGGGGCGACAACGGGAACGTGATGGTCGGGCGGGCCAACCAGATCTGGGACCCGACCGGCAGCCTCCAGTCGTCCATCCCGTGCGGCGGCATCGACAACTGGGCCGCCGGCGGCGCGTTCGCGGAGGTCGCACCGCTGCCGACCGGGATCGAGACGTGGGCGTCGTTCTACCTGTCCATCACGAAGAACCCGAACCGCGCGCAGTTCAGCTGGAACCCGTCGACGCAGAAGGTCGACCTGAACTGGCAGACCGCCTGGAAGCAGCCCGGGATCGACATGGCCAAGACCATCTTCGACAAGATCAACTCGAAGGAGGGGACGATCTACCGGACCGACCTCTTCGGCATCTACAAGATCTGGGGTGACCATCTCACCTACCACCCGCTCGGCGGCGCGGTGCTGAACAAGGCGACCGACAACTACGGCAGGCTCGCCGGGTACCGGGGCCTGTACGCGATCGACGGTTCCCTGATCCCCGGCAACACGAGCGTCAACCCGTTCGTCACCATCACCGCACTGGCCGAACGGAACATCGAGAAGATCATCGCCACGGACTTCTGACCCGAAGGTCGTGAGGGGCTCGCGGGCCCCTCACGACCGATGGGACGGGAGGACGCAGGCGACGTCGAGACCCAGGACGTGGTTGAGCCGCCCGAAGGCCAGCCACGAACCGAGGCTCATGCTCAGCTCGACGACCTCCTTCTGCGTGTAGTGCTCGGCCATCCGCTTCCAGAACTCGTCGTCGATGCTGTGGTGGTCGAGCGCGTACCGCTCGGCGTACTCGGCCGCCAGGCGCGTCCGCTCGTCGAACAGGTCCGTCGTGCGCCACTCCGAGACGGCGTCGGCGAACTCCTCTTCGACCTTGACGCCGTCGCGTTCGGTGCGCCAGTCGAGGCAGAAGACGCAGCCGTTGATCTGCGCGATCCGCAGCCGCGCGGCCTCGAACTCCCGCAGCCCCAACGTGGTGTGCGAATAGACCGCCAGCGAGAACTTCGAGGCGGCGACCCCGATACCGGGCACCATTTCGCCCCACACGTACCCGATCGGGTCCTTGCCCTCGGGGATGTCGATGTTCACGAGCGCCTCCTTCCGAGCTTGCCGGCTGCCGGGCGCAGCGGGACGTCGAGTGCGTCGTAGAGGCCGGGTTTCGCGTCGGCCAGCCAGTCGATCGCGCCGACGAGGCGGCCGACCGCGGTGGCGTTGCCGCCCGCGGACCGGTTTTCGCCTTCGTCGCTCGCTTCGACGCTGACCTCGATGCGCGGCCGGCCTTCGATGATCACGCGGTGGGCGCCGTCGCCGCTGGGCGGCGTGGGCCAGTCCGGCGCGCACGCCGGGTGGATGCGGGTGACGTGCTCGATGACGATCCGCGGCTCGCCGCCGACGATGCCCTGGACCTCGAACCGCACCGCGCCCTGGGTGCCCTTCTCGAACTCGCCCATGGTCCGCGTGGACACGGTTTCCTCGAGCGGACGCCGGTGCAGCGTCTCGCGCAGCTCGTCGACCTCGACGCCGAGGCCGCGCGCGATCAGCCGGACCTGCCCGCCCCACACCATCGACGGCACGCCGGTCATCAGCATCGGCGGGTCGTAGTCCATCGGCTGGCCCATGCCGACCAGGTACCGGACGGAGTCGGGCTGCTCGTAGGTCGAGTAGTCGAAGATCTCCTGGCAGCGGATGACGTCGACGTCGGTGCCGAGCCCGCTGATCAGCAGCGGCAGCACGTCGTTGCCCCAGCCGGGGTCGACGCCGGAGACGAACAGCGAGCCGCCGCCGTCGGTGATCGCCGCCAGGACCGGGTCCCGCAGCTCCGGGGGCGCGTTGCGCTGGTCGTAGAGCGGGTAGAGGGCCGGCGTCACGACGATCGCGCCCGAGCGGATCGCGCGCACGATGTCGGCCAGCGCGTCGTCGAAGCGGACGTCGCCGGAAGCGGCGTAGACGATCGCGCGCGGACTCGCGCCCAGCACCGCCTCGACGTCGTCGGTCGCGGTGACACCCAGGTCGCCGACACCGGCGAGCGCGCCCGCGTCCTTGCCGACCTTGTCCGGGTTGTGCACCAGCACCGCGGTCAGCTCCAACGCGGGATGGGCCTCGACGGCCCGGATTGCGGCCCGGCCGACGTTGCCCGTGCCCCACACCACTGTGGCGATCATTTCGCCGAGTTTTCGCCCGTTCGCCCGGGTCCGGGAAGGGAACCGTTCCGGTGAGCGGACCGCGCGGACGCGGGTAGCATCCAGTGCGTCCGAACGTCGTATCGGAAGGCGCGTCATGACGATCGACCCGAAGCCCCGCAGCCGCACGGTCACCGACGGGATCGAGGCCGCACCCGCCCGGGGCATGCTCCGCGCCGTCGGGATGGGCGACGACGACTGGCGCAAGCCGATCATCGGCGTCGCCAGCTCCTGGAACGAGATCACGCCCTGCAACCTGTCGCTGGACCGGCTGGCGCAGGCGTCGAAGGAAGGCGTGCACGCGGCCGGCGGCTACCCGCTGCAGTTCGGCACGATCTCCGTCTCCGACGGCATTTCGATGGGCCACGACGGGATGCACTTCTCGCTGGTGTCGCGGGAGGTCATCGCGGACTCGGTCGAGACGGTGATGCAGGCCGAACGCCTCGACGGCTCGATCCTGCTGGCCGGCTGCGACAAGTCGCTGCCCGGGATGCTGATGGCCGCCGCACGGCTCGACCTCGCGTCGGTCTTCCTCTACGCCGGCTCGATCGCCCCCGGCTGGGTGAAGCTGACCGACGGCACCGAGAAGGACGTCACGCTGATCGACGCCTTCGAAGCCGTCGGCGCGTGCCGGGCGGGCCGGCTGAAGACCGCCGACCTGGACCGCATCGAACGCGCCATCTGCCCCGGTGAGGGCGCCTGCGGCGGGATGTACACGGCCAACACGATGGCGTCGGCGGCCGAGGCGATGGGGATGAGCATGCCGGGATCGGCCGCGCCGCCGTCCGCGGACCGGCGTCGTGACAACTACGCGCACCTGTCCGGCGAGGCCGTGGTCGGGTTGCTCGAACAGGGCATCACCGCACGCGACATCCTCACGCGGGAGGCGTTCGAGAACGCCATCACCGTCGTCATGGCCCTCGGCGGCTCGACCAACGCCGTGCTGCACCTGCTGGCCATCGCGCACGAGGCGAAGGTCGCGCTCGACCTCGACGACTTCAACCGCGTCGGCGACCGCGTCCCGCACCTGGGCGACCTGAAGCCGTTCGGCAAGTACGTCATGAACGACATCGACCGCCACGGCGGCATCCCGGTGCTGATGAAGGCCCTGCTCGACGAGGGCCTGATCCACGGCGACGCGCTCACCGTCACCGGTCGCACGGTGGCCGAAAACCTGGCCGAGCTGAACCCCGAGCCGATCGACGGCGAGGTCCTGCGCAAGCTGGACAACCCGCTGCACCCGACCGGCGGCATCACCATCCTGCGCGGCTCGCTCGCGCCCGAAGGCGCCGTCGTGAAGTCCGCGGGCTTCGACACGGCCGGCTTCGAGGGCCCGGCGCGCGTGTTCGAGCGCGAGCAGGAGGCGATGGCCGCGCTGAACGAGGGCCAGATCGAAGCCGGCGACGTCGTCGTCATCCGCTACGAAGGCCCCAAGGGCGGGCCGGGGATGCGCGAGATGCTGGCGATCACCGCGGCGATCAAGGGCGCGGGGCTCGGCAAGGACGTCCTGCTGCTGACCGACGGCCGGTTCTCCGGCGGCACCACCGGCCTGTGCATCGGGCACGTCGCGCCCGAAGCCGTGGACGGCGGGCCGATCGCCTTCGTCCGCACCGGCGACCGGATCGCCGTCGACATCAAGGCCCGCAGCATCGACCTGCTGGTCGACGCGGCCGAGCTGGCCCGCCGTCGCGAGGGCTGGGAGCCGCTGCCGAACAAGTTCCCGGAGGGCGTGCTCGGCAAGTACGCGAAGCTGGTCCGGTCGTCGTCCTACGGCGCCGTCACGACCTGAGCGAGCGCGCGCTTGTCGACCTTGCCGACTTCGGTGTGCGGCAGCGCGTCGGCGAAGGACACGCTCGCCGGGACGTAGTGCTCCTGACCGAACGCCTTTCGGGCGTGGGCCTGCAGTTCTTCGACGGTGACCCCGTCGGCGACGACGACGGCGTGCAGCACCTGGCCGTCCACGGTGTGCCTCCCGAAGACGGCGGCCGCGCGGACGGCGGGGTGCGTCGCGAGGGCGTGCTCGACGACGGTCGAGGGCACCTTCGTGCCGTGCTCGCCGACCACGACGACGTCGTCCACGCGGTCGAGCAGGTAGAGGTAGCCCTCGTCGTCGAAGCGGCCGAGGTCGCCGGTGCGCAGCCAGCCGGCGCCGACCTCCGGGCCGCCGAGGTAACCGTCCATCATGGACAGTCCGCGCACCTCGACCTCGCCGTCGGCGAGCCGCGCCTCCATCCCGGGCACGATCCGGCCGACGGAGCCGAGCCGCTCGGGGTGCCCGATCAGCTCGGCGGCGGAGATGCTCGCGATCATCGGGGCTTCGGTGAGGCCGTAACCCTGGCCGACGACCGGGCCGAAGACGTCGAGCGCCTGCGCGAGCCGGTGCGGCGGCAGCGGCGCGGCGCCCAGGGAGAGTGAGCGGACGCTGCTGACGTCGGTGCTCGTCAACGCCGGGTGGTCCAGGACCGCGGCGAGACGCGGTGGCGTCAGGGAGAGCGTGTCGATCCGGTGCTGCTGGATCGCTTCGAGGACGGCGCCCGCGTCGAAGCCGTCCTGGAGCACGAGGGTGTCGCGGCGCAGGAGCGCGCCGAACACGGTGGCGTTGCCGGTCATGTGCGTCATCGGCGCGACGAGCAGCGTGCGGCCGGGGCCGTCCGGCGACGGCGCGAAGATGTAAGCCATGCCGTCGTAGATGCCGCTGTGCCGGATGAGCTTCGGGGTGCCGGTGGTGCCACCGGTGGGGAAGAGGACGCGGACGGCGCCGGGCAGGTGCCGGTCCCGGAGCTCGCCGTCGAGGTCGTCGAGGGTGCGGACGTCGTCGCCGGGCCAGTCGTCCGGCCGGTCGGTGACGACGGTGGTGACCCCCGCCGCGGTGGCCGCGGCGAGCCGGTCCTGCCGCGGCGCCGAAGCGGCGACCAGCAGCACGGTCGCCCCGCGCAGAAGCGCCGCGAGCTGCACGAGCAGGGTCTCCGGCCGGTTCCGGACGTCGATGGCGACGACGTCCACCTCGCCCAGGCCGCCGTGCAGCCGGCGCAGGCGGTTCCGGGCCTGGTGGTAGGTCGTGACGCCGTCCTGGTGGAACAGGACGCGGTCGCCGCCGTCGTCGAGGGCGGCCAGGACGGTCGTCAGGAAGAAGCTCACCCGCCGACGGTACTGCTCAGTCCTGGTAGGAGAGCTTCTCGAGTTCGGTGTCGAAGTCGAACCAGTCGCTCTCGCTGCCGGCCGGGATGACCTCGTACGTCGTGTCCAGGAAGGCGGCGAGCTCCTTCGCGGGCGCCTCGAGCACGGCGGCGCCGTCCGGGGAGGTCAGCTCGACGATCACCAGCTCCGGGTTGCCGGCGGGGCCGATGCGCACGTCACCGTCGCCGCAGCGGGCGAGCAGGCCGTCGGCGAGCAGGTCGCGCCCGAACAGCCACCGGACGGCGTTCGCGCCCGCGTGGAGCACGACGGCGACCGCGTACGGGTCGCGGGTGTCGTACTCGAGCTCGGCCGGCACCGGCTTCGGCTCCGCGCCGAAAGTGCGGAGGGCGAAGTCGACGCTGGTGCTGGTCAGGCTGTGCGGCTCGGCCATGGGGTGGCCCCTCACGTCTCGTCGGTTCTGTCGATCTTGCTCTGGAGATAACCCATAGTGAGGTCAATGCCTTCTCAATGCGAAAGCGTTTCACTCCATAGGGGGACCGAGAAGTGCTAAAGGTCACCGTGAGCGCGAACAAACGGGCAACGCGCAGCCTCGAACGTGAAGGATTCGTCGCGACTTTCACGAAGCGGCCGGACCGGACCGAGTCCGCGACACCAGGTCTTCGGAGCCGCTGACCGGACGGATGGGTCCGGCTGCCGAACTTGCCCCGTCAGGGTGGGACACGCCACCTCATCGCCGCACAGACCAGTCCGCCGCGCCCGCCGGTCGCGAATCCCCCGCAGATGCCGGAGGGCGTCGTGGGTGACGTGGAGGTTGCCGGGGATGGGTGAGCGTGGGCGGCTGCGGCTGCATACGGACGAGGCTCCGGTGACCGTGGCCAGTGCCGAGGAACTGCTGCAGCGGGTCGGGGCCGGGGACGAGAGCGCTTTTTCGGCGCTCTACGACCTCATCGCCGGTCCGGTGCTGGGTCTGGCGATGCGCGTGCTGCGCAACCACGCCCAGGCCGAGGAAGTGGCGCAGGAGGTACTGGTGGAGGTGTGGCGCAAGGCCACGAGGTTCGCCCCGGAGCGCGGCAGCGCGCTGTCGTGGGTGCTGATGATCGCCCACCGCCGGGCCGTCGACCGCGTGCGCTCCCACCAGGCCGTGCTCGACCGCGAGGACAAGGTCGGCCGGATGGACGTGCAACGGCCGTTCGACGAGGTCACCGAGTCCACCATGGCCAGCCTGGACCAGGAGCGGGTGCGCCAGTGCCTGTCCGCGCTGACCGACCTGCAGCGCGAGTCCATCGTGCTGGCCTACTACAACGGCTACACCTACCCGGAAGTGGCCGAGGTGCTGAAGGTGGCACCCGGCACCGTCAAGACCCGGATCCGGGACGGGCTCATCCGGCTGCGCGACTGCTTGGGGGTGGAACGATGACTGCCGAACTGCACACGCTGACCGGCGCTTACGCGCTCGACGCGGTGTCCGATGCGGAACGTGCCGAGTTCGAACGGCACCTCGGGGAGTGCGCCGCCTGCCGCCAGGAGGTCGAAGAGCTGCGGGCGACCGGCTCGCGGCTCGCCGTCGCCGTGGCGGTCGACCCGCCGGCGGAGCTGCGGGCCCGCGTGCTGGCCGAGGTGACCCGGACCCGGCAGGTGCCGCCCAAGGTGACCGCCATCGGCGCCGCGCCCGGCCGGGCGCGGACCTGGCAGGTGCGCGTCGCGCTGCTCGGCGCCGCCGCCGCGGCCGTCGTGGCGGTCGCGTTCGGCGTGCACACCGCCTCCAGTGACCGGCAGCTCGACACCGCCCAGCAGGAACAGGCGTCGCTCAACTCGGTGCTGACCGCGCCGGACGCCTCGACGCTCAAGGGCTCCGGCCAGAGCGGCGCCACGCTCGTGGTGTCGCGCGGCCAGGGCAAGGCCGTCCTGCTCGCCTCCGGGTTCCCGGCGCTCGACGCGGGCCACGCCTACCAGGTGTGGTTCACCGGCACCGGCGGCACGCGGTCGGCGGGGCTGATGCAACCCGAGTCGCCGCACCAGATGCGCCCGATGCTCGCCGCGATCCCGCCGGGCACCGACCACATCGGGATCACCGTCGAGCCCGCGGGCGGTTCCGCCGGCCCGACGACCGCGCCGGTCAGCACGATTTCGCTTTCTTGACCAGTTTCGCCGAAACGCCGGCAGGGTGACACGGTTTCGCTTTCACCGCGCAGTGAGCCGTGTCACCCGATCGGACCCAATCCGTTTTCGCCGCAGCCCCGAATGACCCACAACAAACAGTTCCGAGTGAACTGTCCAAGCCGCTTAATGGAGTGATTTTTCGTGCGTAACCTTCGTATCGCCGGTATCGGTCTGACGGCGGCCGCCGCGCTCACCCTGACCGCGTGCAGCGGCAGCGACACCGCGTCGTCGGGCAGCTCCAGCGCCCCGGCCCCGTCGTCCTCGATGGCCGCCCCGTCCTCCAGCGCCGCCGCGGGTGCTTCCGATGGCATGACGACCAACGCCGACGTCTTCGGTCCGGCCTGCTCGCAGCTGCCGCAGGGTTCCGCGCCCGGTTCGCTGGACTCGATGGGCCCGCAGCCCGTCGCCTCCGCCGCGTCGACCAACCCGCTGCTGACCAAGCTGGTCGCCGCGGTCAAGGCCACCAACCTGGTCGACACCCTCAACAGCGCCCCCGCCATCACGGTGTTCGCGCCGGCCGACCCGGCCTTCGCCGCGTTGGGTGACGCCAAGTTCAACGAGCTGGCGGGCAAGCCGGCCGAGCTGTCGCCGATCCTGCAGTACCACGTCGTCGGCAAGCGTTACGACGCCAAGGGCCTCGCGTCCGCCGGCACGCTCGACTCGCTCAACGCCGCCGGTGGCCCGCTGAAGATCGAGGGCACCGGCGACAACATGACCGTCAACGGCGCGAAGATCCTCTGCGGCAACATCCCCACCAAGAACGCCACCGTCTTCGTGATCGACAAGGTGCTGACCCCGGGCACCAACAAGTAAGCATTCCCCGGATCAGTCCACAGTGGCCTTATCGAGGCCACTGTGGACTTTCCGCGTCTCAGGGGTGCCGGCCGAGCTCCGGGCCGAGCTTCGTCGCGATGTCCGTGAGGATCTGGACGTAGTCCTCGTGCTCGAAGGTGAACGGCAGCGCGAACGCGACCTCGTCGATTTCCCGGAATGCGGCGTGGGCGTGCAGCCGCTCGGCGATTTCCGCGGAAGTGCCGACGAAATCGGGGGAAAACAGCATTCGCGCCGGGCCCTGCGGGGTTTCCGTGCGCGGCAGCCGTTTCGCGGCGAACGCCTCGTATTTGGCGCGCTGTTCCGGCGTGGCGCTGTCGGTCGGGACGACGACGAGCCCCTGCGATACCCGCGCGTTCTCGCCGTCGGGGTGGGCGGCGCGGAAGGTCCGGATGTGGGACAGCTGGATGTCCGCGAAGTCGTCCGCCTCTTCGGCCTTGACGACGCTGCTGGTCAGGAAGTTCATCCGGTGCTTGCCGGCCCACTCCGCCGAGCGCAGGCTCGCGCCGCCGTACCAGAGGCGGTCGCCGAGCCCGGGCGCCTGCGGCTGGACGCGGTCGGAGAACACCTCGAAGCCCGCGGTGCCGCTGAACTCCGTCGCCGGCTCGCCGCGCACGAAGTCCAGCAGCCGCTGGACGCGCTCGTAGCTGAAGTCTTCGACGTCCGCGGTGTCCGGGTAGAGGGCCGGCTTGACCTCGTCCCAGCGCATCGGCGGCCCGACGCTCAGGCCCGGGTTGAGCCGCCCGCCCGAGAGCAGGTCGACCGTGGCGAGGTCCTCGGCCAGCCGCAGCGGGTTCTCCCAGCCCAGCGGGATCACCGCGGTGCCGAGGTGGATCCGGCTGGTGCGCTGCGACGCCGCGGCCAGCACGGCGACCGGCGACGAGATGCCGTACTGCAGGTGGCGGTGCCGCACCCAGGCGCTGTCGAAGCCGAGCTGTTCCCCGAGCTCGATGATCTCGAGGGTCGATTCGTGGCCGCGGCGCGGGTCGGCCGCGTCGAACAGGCCGATGGTCAGGAAGCCGAGCTTCCGCAGGGGTCGCGACACCGGTGTTCCTCCACGATCCGGGACGGGATGACGCTCTCGATTCTGCCCCTCGGACGTCGTCGTCCCACCTGCTGAACGCCGGTCAGGTGATCGCCGTGTGCTCCTCGGGGCTCAGGACGAGGTCCGCGGCGGCCAGGTTCTCCCGCACGTGCGCGATGGACGTCGTGCCGGGGATCGGCAGGACGGCGGGGGAGCGGCCGAGCAGCCAGGCCAGCGCGACCTGGGAGACGGTCGCGCCGTGCCGCGCGGCGATGGGCTCGAGCACGCGGCGGACCGCGTCCGGCCCGGCGGTGTCCGTCGGTGCGCCCGGGACGGCCAGCGACACCGGCTGCCACGGGACGAAGATCGCGCCGGCCTCGGTGGCGGCGTCCAGCAGCGGCTGCTCGTGGCGGTCCGCGACGTTGTAGTGCGCGGTGACGGCGGCGACCTCGACGATGGCCTGTGCGGTGCGGAGCTGCTCGAGCGTCACGTTCGACAGGCCGATGTCGCCGATCACGCCCTCCTCCCGCAGCTCGGCGAGGGTGCCGACCTGCTCCTCGAACGACGCGTCCCGCGCCCAGCCGCTGTGCAGGTAGTAGAGGTCGATCCGCTCGACGCCCAGACGGCGCGCGCTCAGCTTCGCGGACTGGCGGAGGTACTGGCGGTGGCCGAGCGCGGCGATCGTCGAGATCTCCGGGCCGCTGCGGACGAACCCGCCCTTGGTCGCGATCCGCAGGTGCTCCGGGTACGGGTGGAGCGCGTCGCGGATCAGCAGCTCGTTGGTGTGCGGGCCGTAGACGTCGGCGGTGTCGATCAGCGTCACGCCGGCGTCGGCGACCTGACGCAGCAGCTTGACGCCGCCTTCGCGGTCGGGGTAGTCGCCCCAGTGGCCCGGCCCGGTGAGCCGCATCGCGCCGTAACCGATTCGTGGAGTGGTCATGACCCCACCGTCGGCCTTCCGCGGGCCCCGGACCAGGGAGGGTGTTGCCTGTGCACGCGCGTACCAGGCAGCCGGCCGCCGACCGGTGCGACACTGGAGGCATGGGTGGCACCGAACTGGGCGAGTTCCTGCGGGCCCGCCGCGCCGCGCTCGACCCGCGCCGGGCGGGGCTGCCCGACGACGGCCGGCCGCGGCGGGTGCCCGGCCTGCGGCGGGAGGAGCTGGCGCAGCTCGCGCACGTGAGCACGGACTACGTGATCCGGCTGGAGCAGGGCCGCACCCGGCGCGTGTCCCGCACGATCCTGGACGCGCTCGCGGACGCCCTCCGGCTGGCCCCGGACGAGCGCGCGTACCTGTTCACCCTCGCCGACGTCGCGCCGCGCACCTCGCCCCGGCCGCCTGCGGCGGATCGGGTCGCGGGCCCGTTGCGGCGGCTGCTCGACGGCATGCCCGACATCCCGGCGCTGGTGCTGAACCGCCGGCAGGACGTGCTGGCGTGGAACCGCGCGGCCGTCGCGCTGCTGATCGACTTCGGCGCGCTGGCGCCGGCCGAGCGCAACCTGATCCGGCTGACGTTCCTCGACGCCGGTTACCGCTCCCGCTACGCGGACTGGCCGCGGGCGGCACGCGCGTGCGTCGAGGTGCTGCGGATGGAGGCCGGCCGGGACCCCGCCGACCCGGTGCTGGCCGCGCTGGTCGGCGAGCTGGTGCTGAAGGACGCGGAGTTCCGGTCGTGGTGGAGCAGCCACCAGGTGCGCGGGCCGCGGGAGCTGACCAAGACCTACGTGCACCCGGTGGCGGGCGCGGTCACGCTGGACGTCCAGCAGTTCTCGGTGGAGACGCACCCGGGTCAGCGGCTGGTGGCCTACACCGCCGAGCCCGGGTCCGACTCCGAATCCGCGTTGCGGTTCCTGTTGCAGTGGGCCACCGAGCCCGCGCGGCGGTGAAGCGCGGGCCCGGCGGACCGGTCAGCCGGCGTGCGGGCAGTTGCCCCGGTAGTCGGAGATCGTCGTGCTGGTGCCCGGGATCGGGCAGAGGAACTGCTCGTACCGGGTGTCGTCGTCGATGAACCGCTTGAGCCAGGACAGCGTGTACTTCGCGATCGTCGTGTTCGCCGAGTTCGGCGCGAAGTGGCTGGCACCGCGCAGTTCCAGGTACGCCTTGTCCAAAGAGGACGGCAGGCTCGTGTAGAACGGGATCGAGTGCGACGCCACCGGGGCGACGGTGTCCGCCTGGGCCCCGACGACCAGCGTCGGCACCCGCACGGTCGACCAGCTCTTCGTCAGGTTCCAGCCGGTCAGCGGGACGGCCGCCTGCAGGGACGGCCGTGAGCGCGCCGCCTCCAGGGTGCCGCCGCCGCCCATCGAGTGCCCGACGACGCCGAGCCTGCTGCTGTCGATCCGCGACCGCACCGAGCTCTGCTGGGTCAGGTAGTCCAATGAGGACAGTAGCTGCCTGCCCCGGCTGTCGGGCTGGTCGCTCGTGGTGATCGTGTCGATCGTGAACACCACGAAGCCCTGGGACGCGAGCCTCGGGCCCAGCCAGGCCATGCTCGACTGGGTGGCCGTGAAGCCCGGCGCGATCGAGACCGCGCCGAACGTGCCGGAGGCCGTGCTGGTCGGGTAGTAGATGGTGCCGCCGCCGAAGCCGGAGACGGCCAGCCGGGACACCGTGGTGGTGCTGGTCGCGAAGCTGCCGCGGCTGGCTTCGATGCTGGACGTGGTCGGTGCCGGACCCCGTTCGTAGGGGTTCGCGGCGGCCGGGGCCGGCGCGACGACACCGGTGGTCAGCGCCAGCGCGGCCACCACGACACCGGCGGTCTTGCTGCGCCAGCCGAGGCGGCGGGTTTTCTCACCCGAGCCAGACGACGTCGGCGGGCTGGTGAGTACGGACATGGATCGCTCTCTTTCCCCGGGCAGGCGAAAGTGCGCCCGGATACGGACGGCGGATCGATGGAACCGTTGCACGGCAGGGGAACGCATGCCGCGTGCGAGGAGGCGGAGTGGGCCGCTCCCGTCGACCCATGAAACACTTCGTCGAAATGTTCCACAACGGCCGAACGGGTGAGGAATTGTCCGGTTGTTGGTGAATGAGGACCAGACCTAGCGCTCGAGGGCGCCTTGGACGAGTTTGTCGAGCAGCGTCGTCGCCACCGCCAGGTCGACCGCGCGCGCGGCCAGGACGTCGGAGTAGAGGAACGACTCGCCCAGGCGGACCACGGCGAACGCCAGGTCGGGCAGCGGGACCAGCGGGGTCAGCCCGGCGGCCTCGGCGTCGGCGCGGAACAGGTCGACGTGCGCGTCGACCAGGGCGGGCTGGACGCCGCCGCGCGGGTCGGTCAGGACCCGCAGCGCGACCGTCGACTCGGTCGCGAACAGCTTGCGCATGCCCGCGTTGCCGGCGACCTCGCGGCGGTACTCCTCCATCACCCACAGGCAGCGCAGCCGCCCGTCCGGGCCGCGGACGTCGTCGCCGTGCTTCGCGTGCCAGCGCTCCAGCGCCTGCTGCCAGGTGCGGTCGGACAGCAGCAGGAGCCCGGCGCCCATCAGGTCGTCGCGGTTGCCGACGCGGCGGAAGAACGTCGTGCGCGAGATCCCCAGCTCGGCGGCCATCCGGCCGAGGTCGAGGCGGGTGCCGGCGAACAGCAGCCGGGCCGCGTGCCGGACGATGTCGTCGGTCGAGACAGTCACCGGGCGCAGCCTAGTACCCGCCCGGATCCCGCTGAGCGCAGGGAATTCCCCGCAGGTCGCCGACGGTTACGTTGAAGTGCGTGGTGCCCCGTGGTTACGGTGGTGGGAGTTCCCGATCAAGGAGTACGTCGTGCGCGTCGACATCTGGTCCGATCTCGTCTGCCCGTGGTGCTACCTCGGCAAGCGCCGGTTCGAGCAGGCCGTGGCCGAGCTCGGCGTGGACGTCGAGGTGGTGCACCACTCGTTCCAGCTCGACCCGTCGTTCCCTCGCGGGACGTCGCGGCCGACGCGCGAGCTGCTCTCGGAGAAGTACGGCCGGACGCTCGAAGAGGCCGACGAGATGGAGGCGCAGATGGAACAGCGCGCCGCGGCCGACGGGCTCGAGTACCACCTCGACGGTGTCCACATGGGAAACACCGTCGACGGGCACCGGCTGGTCCACCTCGCCGCCGACCGCGGCTTGGCCGACGAGGTCGTCGACCGCTTCTACCGCGCGCACTTCACCGAGCGGCGGTCGCTGTTCGACCGCGACTCGCTGGTCGAGCTGGCCGCCGAAGCCGGCCTGGACGCCGACGAGGCCCGCGCCGTGCTGGCGTCCGACACCTACGAAGCCGAAGTCGAGGCGGACGGCGAGCAGGCGCGGGCCCTCGGGGCGACCGGCGTGCCGTTCTTCGTGATCGACAGCCGGTTCGGGGTCGCCGGCGCGCAGACACCCGAGGTGTTCGCCCAGGTGCTGCGCCGGGCGCTGGAGCCCGCGGCGAGCTAGCGGCGGGTCAGCGGCGGCGACGGCTCCGGCTGAAGCGCGAGCGGTCGGTGGCGACACCGGCCAGGTGCAGCGCGACGCACAGGAGCCCGGCCGTGGTCAGGGTGCTCGTGGTGATGACCGGGCCGAGGCTGAACCCGGCGAGCTCCATGATCAGGGCGATCCCGAACAGCACTGCGGCGACGATGGCGAGCATGACGTCCTCGTTTCCTTGGTGGACACGGCTGAATGGTCCACACCACTACGGCATTTGCGTTACCGGGCAACAAATTCGCCGTCCGGCTGGTGGCCAGTAGTTCCCCCTGGGACGCGGGGTGAAACCGGCTATTCCGGCGGTGGTGCCGTGCTGGCGCGGACGACCAGTTCGGTCGGGACGGTCACCGGCGCGCCCGCTTCGACGTCCGCCGCGATCTCGGCGAGCAGGGCCGCCACCGCGTGGCGGCCGACCGCCTCGAACGACTGGCGGATCGTCGTGAGCGGCGGCCAGAAGTGGGCGGACTCGTCCATGTCGTCGAAGCCCACGACGCTCACCTCGCCCGGCACGCTCCGGCCGGCTTCGTGCAACGCGCGCAGCAGGCCGAGCGCCATCTGGTCGTTCGCCGCGAACACCGCCGTCACCGCCGGGTCCGTGGCGAGCCACTGGCCCGCGCGGTAGCCCGACTCCGGGGACCAGTCGCCGGTCAACGCCGGCGGCACCTCGCGCCCGGCGCGCTCCAAGGTGGCCTGCCACGACTTCCGGCGCCGCTCGGCCGCGTACGACTGCGGCGGGCCCGCGATGTGCCACACCGTGCGGTGCCCGAGGTCGAGCAGGTGCCGGGTCGCCCTCGCCGCGCCGTCGGCCTGGTCGGTGTCGACGACCGGGTAGTCGTAGCGGGCGCTGGAGTCGATCACCACGACCGGGAGTCCGTGCGGCAGCTCGATCTCGCTCTGGTCGAGCTGGTGCTGCTCGATGAGGATGACGACGCCGTCGACGGCCTGCTCGTTGAGCTTGCTGAACGCGCCGGTGACCTCGCCCTGCGTCGGGCGCGTCACCGGCATCAGGATGATCGAGAACCCTTCCGCGACGACCGCCGCCGCGATGGCGTCGAGCGTGCGGCTGTTCCCGAAGGTCGGCAGCGCCGAGATGATCACGCCGATGCTGCGGAACGTCCCGTTGCGCAGCGCGCGGGCCGCGCTGTTGGGCCGGTAGCCGATCCGGCGCATCGCGGCCAGGACGCGTTCGCGCGTGGCGTCGTCGACGTTCGTCCGGCCGTTCGCCACCCGCGAGACCGTCTGGCCCGAGACGCCGGCCTCGCGGGCCACGTCCGCCATCGACGGTCCACGGCGGGCGGGTGCAGCCGACACAGATGACTCCTCGGGTGTCCTGGACATGTTTACGTCAACACGTTACCCTCCGGTCGTCCATGTTGACGTTAACATCAGCTCGAACCGCCGGAGGGACGATGACGTCCACAGTGGCTCCCGAGGCTCCCGTGGCTCCACCGACCCGCGGATCGAGGCGGCAGTGGCGTGGCTGGCTCTTCGTCGCCCCGTTCATGGTCGTGTTCGCGCTGACGTTCCTCGCGCCGATCGGCTACGCGTTCGGCCTCAGCCTCTTCCGCGACCAGGCCTTCTTCGGCGGGACGACGTTCGTCGGCGCCGCCAACTACGCCGACGTGCTCGCCGACGCGAAGTTCTGGGCGTCCTTCCTGCAGGTGCTGCTGTTCCTCGCCGTCCAGGTGCCGGTGATGCTGCTGCTCGCGCTGGTCGCGGCGCTGGCGATCGACAGCGCCCGGCTGCACGCGGCCGGCTTCTTCCGGATCGTGATCTTCCTGCCCTACGCCGTGCCCGCGGTGGTCGCCGCGCTGATGTGGGGCTTCATCTACGGCGACCACTTCGGACTCGCGGCGGACCTGAACCACCTGCTCGGCCGCGACGTCGTGAAACCGTTGTCGGACCACTGGATGCTCGCCTCGATCGGCAACGTCGTCACGTGGGAGTTCGTGGGCTACAACATGCTCATCTTCTACTCCGCGCTGAAGGTGATCCCGAAGGAGCTGTTCGAGGCGGCGGCGATCGACGGCGCGGGCGCGTTCCGCACCATCGCGAGCATCAAGCTCCCGGCGCTGCGGGGCGCCATCGTGATCGCCACGATCTTCTCGATCATCGGCAGCTTCCAGCTGTTCAACGAGCCGAACATCATGCGGACGCTGGCGCCCAACGTGATCGGCACGTTCTACACGCCGAACATGTACGCCTACAACCTCTCCTTCGGCGGCCAGCAGTACAACTACTCCGCCACGGTCGCGATCGTGATGGGCGCGATCACCGCCGTCATCGCCTACGTCGTCCAGCTGCGCGGCGCCCGGAAGGGGATGTGATGACGGCGATCTCCGTGACGCGGCCGCGCCGGTCCCGCGTGCTCACCACGGTCATGGCGCTGTACCTGCTCTACACCCTCGTCCCGCTGGTGTGGCTGGTGATCAACGCGACCAAGACGCAGGCCGCGCTGTTCACCAGCTCGGGCCTGTCGTTCGGCGGCCCGTTCGCGCTGTTCGACAACATCGGGCAGACGTTCACCTACGACAACGGGATCTTCCTGCGCTGGCTGGGGAACACGCTGCTCTACGTCGGCGCCGGGGCCGGCGGCGCGACGATCCTCGCCACCGCGGCGGGGTACGGGATGGCCAAGTACCGCTTCCCCGGCCGCAAAGCGGTCTTCGCCGTCGTCCTCGGCGCGGTAGCCGTGCCCGGGACAGCGCTCGCCGTGCCGACGTTCCTGATGTTCAGCAAGCTCAGCCTGACCAACACCCCGCTGGCCATCATCATCCCGTCGCTGATCAGCCCGTTCGGGCTCTACCTGATCTGGGTGTACGCCAGCGAAGCCATCCCCGACGAGCTGATGGAGGCGGCGCGGATCGACGGCGCGGGCGAGCTCCGGATCTTCTTCACCGTGACGCTGCGCCAGCTGATCCCCGGCGTCGTGACGGTCGCGCTGTTCACCATGGTGTCCACCTGGAACAACTACTTCCTGCCCCTGATCATGCTCAGCGAGCCGAAGTGGTACCCGCTGACCGTCGGGCTGAACCAGTGGAGCGCGCAGGCCTCCGGCGCCGGCGCGCAGCCGGTGTTCAACCTGGTGCTCACCGGCTCACTGCTCACGATCATCCCGCTCGTCGTCGCTTTCCTTCTCCTGCAACGCTTCTGGCAGTCCGGGCTCAGTGCGGGCAGCGTCAAGCAATAACCGTCACACCGTCGTGAAGGGACACTCGATGTCACGCACCCGTAGTCGCGCCAAGGCGTTCGGCGCCGTCGCGCTGGCCGCACTGCTGGCCGTCGGCTGCTCGTCCGGAAGCTCGTCCGGGCCGGCCGGCGCCACCGGTACCCAGGACTCCGTCGACGCCGCGCTGAAGGCCGGCGGCGAGATCACCTACTGGAGCTGGACGCCGTCGGCGAAGGACCAGGTCGCCGCGTTCGAGAAGGAGTTCCCCAACGTCAAGGTCAACTACGTCAACGCGGGCACGAACAAGGACGAGTACACCAAGCTGCAGAACGCGATCAAGGCCGGCTCCGGCGCCCCGGACGTCGCGCAGGTCGAGTACTACGCGCTGCCGCAGTTCGCGCTGACCGACTCGCTCGCCGACCTCGGCCAGTTCGGCTTCCAGGCGTTCGAAAAGGACTACAGCGCGTCGACCTGGGCCCAGGTGAAGAACGACAACGGGCTGTACGGCCTGCCGCAGGACTCCGGCCCGATGGCCTTGTTCTACAACAAGGAGGTCTTCGACAAGTTCGGCATCACCGTGCCGAAGACCTGGGAGGAGTACGTCGCGGCGGCGAAGAAGCTGCACGCGGCCGACCCGACGAAGTACATCACCTCCGACACCGGTGACCCCGGCTTCGCGCTGAGCATGATCTGGCAGGCGGGCGGGCACCCGTTCACCACCGACGGCCGGAACGTGAAGATCGACCTGGCGGACGCGGGCGCGAAGAAGTGGACCGCGCTGTGGGACCAGCTGATCGCGGGCAAGCTGCTCGCCCCGGTCAAGGAGTGGTCCGACGACTGGTTCCGCGCGCTCGGCGACGGCACCGTCTCCTCGCTGGTCACCGGGGCCTGGATGCCCGGCAACTTCAAGTCCTCGGTCCCCGGCGGCACCGGCAAGTGGGCGGTGGCGCCGATGCCGACCTACGACGGGCAGCCGGTCACCGCGGAGAACGGCGGCAGCACGCAGTCGGTGCTCAAGCAGAGCAAGAACCCGGCGCTGGGCGCGGCGTTCGTGCGCTGGCTCAACCACGGCAACGGCGTCAAGCCGTTCATCGAGAGCGGCGGGTTCCCGGCCACCACGGCGGACCTGACCTCGCCCGCGTTCGTCGACCAGGCCGTGCCGTACTTCGGTGGCCAGAAGGTCAACCAGGTGCTGACGCAGGCGTCGAAGGACGTCGCGAAGGGCTGGACGTACCTGCCCTACCAGACCTACGCGAACAGCGTCTTCACCGACACCGTGGGTCAGGCCTACCTCAACGGCACGAGCCTCGACGCCGGGCTGGCCGCGTGGCAGAAGGCGCTGGTCGACTACGGCAACCAGCAGGGTTTCACGGTCACCGCGGGATGAGCGTCCGGATCGAAGGTGACGTGCGCGAGGCGGTCGGTCCGGTCCCGCGTCGCCTCTTCGGCTCGTTCGTCGAGCACCTGGGCCGGGCCGTGTACACCGGGATCCACGAGCCGGGACACTCCACTTCGGACAGCCGTGGATTCCGCGGCGACGTCCTGGAGCTGGTCCGGGAGCTGGGCCCGACGGTGGTGCGCTACCCCGGCGGGAACTTCGTCTCGGCGTACCGCTGGGAGGACGGCGTCGGGCCCGACCGGCCGGTCCGGCTCGACCCCGCGTGGCACAGCGTCGAACCGAACCGGTTCGGGCTGCACGAGTTCGCGGCGTGGGCCGAAGCCGCGGGCGTCGAGGTGATGTACGCGGTCAACCTCGGCACCCGCGGGATCTCCGACGCCGCCGACGTCCTGGAGTACTGCAACCACCCCGGCGGCACCGAGCTGAGCGAGCGGCGGCGCGCGAACGGCGCCGACCGCCCGTTCGGCTTCCGGCTGTGGTGCCTGGGCAACGAGATGGACGGCCCCTGGCAGATCGGGCACAAGACGGCCGACGAGTACGGCAGGCTGGCCGCCGAGACCGCGCGGGTCATGCGCATGATCGACCCGGACGTCGAGCTGGTGGTCGCGGGCAGCTCCCACGCCGGCATGCCGACGTTCGGCGCGTGGGAACGCACGGTGCTGCGCCACACCGCCGGGCTGGTCGACCACATCTCGCTGCACGCCTACTACCAGGAGCTCGACGGCGACACCGACAGCTACCTCGCGAGCGCGTCGGCGCTGGACGCCTACATCCGGACGGCGGCCGGGATCATCGACGAGGTCGGCAGTCCCGTCGGGATCAGCGTCGACGAGTGGAACGTCTGGGACCTGCGCCGCTGGACCGAGACCGACCAGCCGCGGCTCGTCGCCGGGGGCTGGCGGGAGCACCCGCCGCTGCTCGAAGACAACTACTCTCACACGGACGCGGTGGTCGTCGGCTCGCTGCTGGGTTCGTTGCTGCGCAACGTCGACCGCGTCACCATGGCCAGTCAGGCGCAGCTGGTGAACGCCATCGCGCCGATCCGCACCGAGCCCGGCGGCCCGGCCTGGCGGCAGCCGACGTTCCACCCGTTCCGGCTCGTCTCGTCGCTGGCCCGGGGCGTGAGCCTGCGGTTGTCCGCCGGGGGCGACCGGATCCGGACCGCCCAGCACGGCGAGGTCGATCTTGTCGACGTCGCCGCGACCCTCGACGGGTCCACCGGTGCGGTGTTCCTGACGAATCGCGCCACGAAGACGAGCACCGACGTCGAGATCCGGCTCCGCGGCGGGCGGTTCGCGGTCGCCGCCGCCGAAACCCTCGGCGCCGCGGGCCCGGTGCCGCTGCCCGGGCCGGCAGCGACGTCCGACGCGAAGGGAACCGTCATCACCGCGACGCTGCCGCCCCTGTCCTGGACCGTGCTCCGGCTGGCGGGCGCGGATGCCTGAGTTCGCCATCGGGGACACGGACTTCCTGCTCGACGGCCGGCCGTTCCGGATCCTGTCCGGCGCCCTGCACTACTTCCGGGTGCACCCGGACCTGTGGGCCGACCGGATCGACAAGGCGCGGCGGATGGGGCTCAACACCATCGAGACGTACGTGCCGTGGAACGCGCACGCGCCCGAGCCCGGCACCTTCGACGTCACCGGCGGTCTCGACCTCGACCGGTTCCTGCGCCTGATCGCCGACGCCGGGATGTACGCGATCGTCCGGCCCGGCCCGTACATCTGCGCGGAGTGGGACAACGGCGGGCTGCCGGCGTGGCTGTTCCGCGACCCCGCGGTGGGCGTGCGCCGGTTCGAGCCGCGGTACCTCGCGGCCGTGCACGAGTACCTGACGCGGGTGTTCGAAGTCGTGGCGCCGCACCAGGTCGACCGCGGCGGGCCGGTGCTGCTCGTCCAGGTCGAGAACGAGTACGGCGCGTTCGGCGACGACAAGCGGTACCTGAAGGCGCTGGCCGAGTACACCCGCGAGGCGGGCATCACGGTGCCACTGACCACAGTGGACCAGCCGGACATGCTCGAAGCGGGCGGCCTGGACGGGCTGCACCGGACCGCGTCGTTCGGTTCCGGCGCGGTGGCCCGGCTGGCGGTCCTGCGCGCGCACCAGCCGGCCGGGCCGCTGATGTGCGCCGAGTTCTGGAACGGCTGGTTCGACGACTGGGGCACCCACCACCACACGACGTCCGCCCCGGACGCGGCGGCCGAACTGGACGCGCTGCTCGCCGCGGGCGCGTCGGTCAACCTCTACATGTTCCACGGCGGCACCAACTTCGGGCTCACCAGCGGCGCCAACGACAAGGGCGTCTACCGGCCGATCGTCACGTCGTACGACTACGACGCGCCGCTCGACGAAGCCGGCGACCCGACGCCGAAGTACCACGCGTTCCGGGACGTGATCGCCCGCTACCACGACGTTCCCGACGCGGCGCCGCCCCCGGCGCGGGCCGCCCCGACGCCGTCGGCGGTGCTGGGCGACCCGGTGTCCCTGCTCGACGCCCCGGAGCGCTGGGGCACGTGGCAGTGGCGCGAAGAGCTGCCGGTGTTCGACGAGCTGTCCCCGGTGCCGCGGCTGGCGCTGCTGCGGACCTGGGTCGACGGGCCGGGGGTGCTGGTGTTCGGCGAGGTCCGCGACCGGGCGACGGTGTTCCTGGACGGCGTCCGCGTCGGCACGCTGCTGCGGGAGCACCACGACCGCGCGGTGCGGCTGCCGGCGTCGGGGAAACTGCTGGTGCTGGTCGAGGACCAGGGCCGCGTCGACTACGGCCCGCGGATCGGCGAGCCGAAGGGCATCATCGGCGGCGCCTCGGTGGCCGGTTCGCCGGTGCTGGGCTGGGAAGTGCTGCCGATCGACCTGGCCGCGCTGCCGGGCTCTTCGGAGCCGTCCGCTCATGGTGCGGGTCCGGTGGCCGGGCCGGTGCTGCTGCGCGCGTCCTTCGACGTCCCCGCACCGGCCGACCTGTTCCTGGACACGGCCGAGTGGGGCAAGGGAATGGTGTGGTGCAACGGTTTCCTGCTCGGCCGGTATTGGCGGCGCGGGCCGCAGCGGACGCTGTACGTGCCACGTCCGGTGGTCCGGAGCGGGGCCAACGAACTAGCGGTCCTGGAGCTGGACACGCTGCTGGACCCGGCGGTCCGGTTCGTGCCGCGCCCGCTGCTGGGCCACACGGAGGCCTGAGCAGCGCCGACGGGCTGTTCGGCCGCGCCGTGCGGGTCGGTCGGCTGTGCCGTGCGTGGTGTTCGTCCGCGCCGGTCGGTCGCGCGGTGCGGGTTGTTCGTTCGGGCCGTGCGAGTCGGTCGGCTGCGCCGCGCGGGCTGTTCCTTCGAGCCGGTCGGCCGCGCGGTGCAGGCTGTTCGGCCGCGCCGTGCGAGTCGGTCGGTTCGCCGTGCGGGGGTGTTCGGGGTGGCCGGGCGCCTGACCGGGGTGGGCTTCCGGCCTCGCCGGATGCCGGGTCCGGCGAGGCCGTTCGGCCCCGCCAAGCCTGAGCACCCTGGTCGTGCGTGGTCAGTCCACCGTGCCGAAGGGCCGCTGGGCGGCACCCTTGTGGCCCGCGGCTTCCCGGCCGTCCTCGCGCGCGATGTCCTCCGCGCTGCGGCGGCCGCTGTCACCCGCGTCCGGCCAGTTGCGGCTGAAGGTCTCCCAGGTCTGTTCGTGGATCGGCGCCATGGGCGGCACGGCCCCGGCGTTGAGCACGAGCAGCGCCGGTCGGTGCTCGTGGATGACGTCTCGCGCGAGCGTGTCGTCGGTCGCGTCGGCGGCGACGGGCACGAAGCGCTCGCCGAGCTCGTCCCGGGCCGCGTCGAGGTCGGCTTCGCCGCGCGCGATGCCGACGACGGTGTGGCCGTCGGCGACGAGCGCGGTGGCGATCGCGCGTCCGAAGCCGCGGCCGGCTCCGGTGGCGACGGCGGTCTGGCTGGGGTGGGACATCGGGTCCTCCGGGGGTGGTGCGGTGCGGTCCGGATCAAGACCGGCGGGAGCGCCGGAAACCGTCGCGACAGCGGCGTGAGCTGAGTCACAGTTGAATCCGGGGCGGCGGCCCGATCCAATGGCGTGGTGACCTCTTCGCTGCTCCTGCGCAACGCCCGCCTGCTCGACCCGCTGACGGGGGAGTACACCGAAGGGGACCTGCGGTGCGCCGACGGCCGGATCGCCGAGGCCGGGCCGGGGCCGGCCGCCGCCGCCGACGTGCGGACGCTCGACCTGCGCGGTGCCGTCGTGCTGCCCGGGCTGATCGACGCGCACGTGCACGTCGCCGCGTCGACCGCGGACCTCGGCTCGCTGCCGGCGCAGTCACCGGCCTACGCGGCCGCTCAGGCCGCGCGCATCATGAGCGCGATGCTCGACCGCGGTTTCACCACGGTCCGCGACGTCGCGGGCGCCGACTACGGCCTCGCCGACGCGCAGGCCGAGGGGCTGTTCCGCGGCCCGCGGCTGCTGTTCTGCGGCAAGGCGCTGAGCCAGACCGGCGGGCACGGCGACAGCCGCACCCGCGGCACCCACGTCCGGGACGACCACCCGTGCTGCGCGGGCCTCAACCGGATCGCCGACGGCGTCGACGCGGTCCGCGCCGCGGCGCGCGACGAGCTGCGCAAGGGCGCCCACCACCTCAAGGTGATGGCCTCGGGCGGCGTCGCGTCCCCGACCGACCGGATCGACTCGACGCAGTATTCGGCCGACGAGCTGCGCGCGATCGTCGAGGAGGCGGAGGCGGCGAACCGGTACGTCGCCGCGCACGCGTACACCGCCCGCGCCGTCAACCGGGCGCTGGAGCTGGGCGTCCGGTCGATCGAACACGGCAACCTCCTCGACGACCGCAGTGTCGAGCTGTTCGTCGAGCGGGACGCGTACCTGGTGCCGACGCTCGTGACGTACTGGGCGCTGAAAGAGGAAGGCCGCGAGCACGGCCTGCCGGAATCGAGCTGGCGCAAGGTGGACGAGGTCCTCGACGCGGGCCTCGCCGCCCTGGACCGCGCGGCCCGCGGCGGCGTCAAGCTGGTCTACGGCACGGATCTCCTGGGCGGCATGCACCGCCACCAGAACCACGAGTTCCGCCTGCGAGCCGAAGTCCAGTCACCCCTGGAGGTGATCCGCGCGGCGACGTCCACGGCGGCGGACCTGCTGAACCTGACGGGCGAGATCGGCACCCTCGCCATCGGCGCGCACGCGGACCTCGTGGTGGTGGACGGCGACCCGCTCGCCGACATCGGGGTGCTGACCCGGCCGTTCCGGCACGTGGTGCAGGGCGGGGAAGTGGTGGCCTAGACCCAGTTCCGCACGCTCGGCGCGTAGCCCTCGGGCTTGTCGCCGACCTTCAGGCCCGGCGTGACGATCCAGTTCTGGTAGCCCGGGGTGAACATCTGGTAGACCGACGCGGGCGGGACCGCGCTCGCCTCGTCGAGGAGGGTGCGCAGCTCGGCGGGGATCTCGAAGTCGAGGGCGGCCATGCTCGCGCCGAGCTGATCGGCGCTGCTCGCGCCGACGATTGCGGATGCGATGCCCGGCTGGGTGGCGACCCAGTTGAGCGCGACCTGGGCCATCGTCACGCCGAGCTTGCCCGCGACCTCTTCCAGGGCTTGAGCAGCGCCCAGTCCCGTTCGGTCCAGGCCGGGCCGGTCGTGGCGGTGTAGCGGCCGGTGCCGGCGTCGCGGTACTTGCCGGTGAGGAAGCCGCCCGCCAGTGGGCTCCACGCCGTGACGCCGAGGCCGAGTGTCTGGCCCAGCGGGACGTGCTCGGTCTCGATCTGGCGCTGCACCAGGGAGTACGGCAGCTGCAGGTTGATCACGGGCGTGAGCGCGTTCGCCTCGGCGTAGGTCTGGGCGCGCGAGGCGTACCAGGCGGGCACGTCGGACAGGCCGGCGTAGCGGATCTTGCCCGCGCGGACGAGGTCGTCGAACGTCCGCATGACCTCTTCGACCGGGGTGAGCCGGTCCCAGGTGTGCAGCAGGAAGAGGTCGACGTAGTCGGTGCCGAGCCGGCGCAGCGACGCCTCGAGGGCGCGGACCATGTGCTTGCGCCCGTTGCCGCCCGCGTTCGGGTCGCCGTCCGCGACGCTGTTGGTGAACTTGGTGGTGAGCACCACCTTGTCCCGGACGTTCGCCTCGGCGATGAGCTTGCCGAGGATGGTTTCGCTCTCGCCGGCGGTGTAGAAGTCGGCGGTGTCGATGAAGTTGCCGCCGCCGTCGAGGTAACCGCGGAAGATCGGGCGGGCCTCGTCCTCGGTCTTCCCGTAGGCGGCGTGGAAGCCGCCGGTGCCGAAGTTCATCGTCCCCAACGCGAGCCGGCTGACGCGCAGCCCCGAGCGGCCGAGGAGGTAGTACTGGTCGAGTGCCATGGGGAAGTGCTCCTGTGCAACGGAAATCTGGTGGACTCCTCCAGGGTGCCGAGACTTTTTTGGACCGGCAAGTCCAGTCAGCGGGGTCCGTTGTGGCCGGGGTGTCAGGCGAGTTCGGCCGAGACCACCGTCGGGAGTTCGCGCAGGCGGTTCAGCAGGTGGTCCGTCTCCTCGTCCGGGAGCAGCAGTGCGCAGGCCAGGGAGCTCTCGCGGACGCCGTCGCGGATGTCGACCGAGAGTTCGTGGATCATGCTTGCCTGCTGGGTGAGGGTGCCGACCAGGGCGGGGATTCCCGCGGCGCCGCCGGTGAAGTACGTGGCGATGCGGCGGCGGACCAGCAGGGAACTGGCGAAGGACGTGGGGGCCATGACGGATCTCCGGAAGTCGGGTTCTCAGGGGATCCGGGCCAGGCCCCGGGGGCGAAACTGGGTCGTCAGCGCTGCGCGCCGGCGACCTGGTTCAGCCGGCGCGCCGGGTTACGAGTCGCGAGGACGTCATCAGGCGCTGCACGGCGACAGGCTAACACGGACTCACCCGTTCGCCGGGAAATGCGGGTCCACCAGGGGCGCGAGGTGGTCGTCGAGCAGGTCGGCCTGCCGGTCCGGCGGGAACGCGAGCGGGTCGAACAGCGCTTGGACGACCAGCCCGAGCGTGAACGCGAGCGCGCTCGCGGCGATGCGCTCGGGGTCTCCCGGGCGCAGCTCGCCTAGGTGTTGTGCCTCGACGACGAGGTCGCGCAGCCGGTCGCGGCTCTCGCCGTACTTCCGTGCGTACGCGACGCTCAGCGCCGGGTCGGCCAGTGCGGTGTCCCAGGAGGACACCCAGATCCGGTTGCCCGTGGTCGCGTCGGCGGTCAGCGGCAGGATGTCCAGGAGCCTCGCGCGCACCGCGGCGAGGCCCGGGCCGGTGGTCCGGCGGGCGCGGGTGCTCGTGCGCTCGTCCAGCAGGTCGAGCGCGTGCGCCAGCAGCTCCTGTTTGCCGCTGAAGTAGTGGGTGAGCAGGCCGGTGGTGGCGCCCAGCTCGGCCGCGACGGCGCGCATCGTCAGGCCGCCGAACCCGTGCGCGGTCAGGACGCGCCAGACCGCTTCGGAGACGTCGCGGCGGCGGGCTTCGTGGTCTCCCCTGGGGCGCGGCACGCGTGTTAGCATAACAGTCGTTGTGTGAATGGGGGCAGCTGTGTTCTTCAGATCGTTGACGGAAAACGCCCGGCTCGAGCCGTTGGAGCCGTGGCAGGCCGAGGAGTTCGCCGGGCACCTCGAGCGGGCGCGCGAGCACATCCGGCCGTGGGTCGGGCCGGCGTTCGTCACCGACGACGTCGAGGGCGCGCGGGCGACCCTGCGCCGGTACGCCGAGCGCCAGGCCACCGGCGGCGGCCGGCTCCTCGGGATCCGGCTCGACGGCCGGCTGGTCGGTGGCGTGATGTTCGTGGAGTTCGACGCGGGCGTGGGCTCGTGCGAGATCGGCTGCTGGCTGGAACCGGGCGCCGAGGGCCACGGCCTGGTGACGCGGGCGTGCGAGGTCCTGCTCGGCTGGGCGTTCACCACCCGCGGCCTGCACCGCGCGGAGTGGCGTTGCCGCGCGGACAACGTCCGCAGCTCGGCGGTGGCCGAACGCCTCGGCATGGTCCGCGAAGGCGTCCTGCGCGAGTACTGGCCGTACGACGGCGCCCGCTACGACAAGGAAATCTGGGCCATCCTCGCCTCGGACTGGGCCAACCGAACGTCGTGAAGGGCACCTTCAGGGCTTAGATGTCCCTGAAGGTGCCCCTCACGACAGGTCAGGCGCCGGTGGCGGCCTTCAGGTCCGCGGCGCGGGCGGTGTTCTCCCACGGGAGGTCCAGCTCGGGGCGGCCGAAGTGGCCGTACGCGGCGGTCGGGGCGTAGATCGGGCGCAGCAGGTCCAGATCACGGATGATCGCGGCCGGCCGCAGGTCGAAAACCTCGGTGATGGCCTGCTGGATCTTCGACGGGTCCACCGTCTCCGTCCCGAACGTCTCCACGAACAAGCCCACCGGCGCCGCCTTGCCGATCGCGTACGCGACCTGCACCTCGGTCCGCGTCGCCAACCCGGCCGCGACGACGTTCTTCGCCACCCACCGCATCGCATACGCCGCCGAACGGTCCACTTTGGACGGGTCCTTGCCCGAGAACGCGCCACCACCGTGGCGGGCCATGCCGCCGTAGGTGTCGACGATGATCTTCCGGCCGGTCAGCCCCGCGTCACCCATCGGGCCGCCGATCACGAACCGGCCCGTGGGGTTGACCAGCAGCCGCGCGCCGGACGTGTCGATCCCGAGGCCCGCCAGCTCCGGCTCGACGACGTGGTCCTTCACGTCGACGCCCAGCATGCGGTCGAGGTCGATGCCGTCCGCGTGCTGCGACGAGACCACGACCGTGTCCAGCCGGACGGGCCGGTCGCCCGCGTACTCGATGGTCACCTGCGTCTTGCCGTCGGGGCGCAGGTAGGGCAGCACGCCGTCGTTCCGGACCGCGGTCAGGCGACGGGAAAGCCGGTGGGCGAGCGCGATCGGCAAGGGCATCAGCTCGGGCGTGTCGGAGCAGGCGTACCCGAACATCAGGCCCTGGTCACCCGCACCCTGGCGGTTGATCTCGTCCTCATCCGACTCGACCCGCGACTCGTACGCGGTGTCGACGCCCTGGGCGATGTCGGCCGACTGCGACCCGATCGCCACGTTGACGCCACACGAATTGCCGTCGAACCCCTTCGCCGACGAGTCGTACCCGATCCGCAGGATCACATCCCGCACGATCGTCGGGATGTCGGCGTAGGCCTCGGTCGTCACCTCACCGGCGACTTGAACCTGCCCGGTGGTGATCAGGGTCTCGACCGCCACGCGGCTGCGCGGGTCCTTCGACAGCAGCCCGTCCAGGATCGAGTCGCTGATGGCGTCGCAAATCTTGTCGGGGTGCCCTTCGGTCACCGACTCCGAGGTGAACAACCTGCTGCCGGACATGGCGGGTCCTCGCTTCCATTGAGTTTTTGTCGGGAGTAACAGACAGCGGCAGGCATTCCCCGCAAGGAATGCCTGCCGCTGGTGGTGAACCCGAGTTAAAGTCTTTCCCCAGTCCCCAGTGAACTTCGGTCGAACTCGGTTTCCCCGGTGGTGCGTCGGGAGGCGGTCAGCCTTCCTTCTTCCCCGATATCGCGTGGTCGTCGCCCGGCAGCCCGATCACGGTGTCCGCCGCGTTGTCCAAAATGGACACGATCCACGAGAGCAGGTCCTGCTTCGTCGTGCTGGCGGCCTCGAGCCATCGCTGCTTCCGGTCCGCCGGCACGTTCATCTCGATGCTGAGGACGTCGCTGCCGCCCTCGTCGTCCGCCGCCCGCGCCGCCTTGCGGCTGGCCCGGACCCGGTTGCGCAGCTCGTTGCGGGACCAGCTGAACTTCTCCGCCCGATCGAGCCAGTTCTCCTGCTGTTCCTCCGGCAGGCTCGCCAGCTCCGCGTGGTGCTGGAAGCTGAGCGCCGGCCGGCGGCGGGTCACCGAGTACCGCCGCGCCACCCACGCGTAGTTGCGGAGCGTCTGGTAGTCCAGCGACGTCTTCGCGATCGCGTGCATGTAGCGGTCGGGGTACTGCGCCTGCCCGTAGATCAGCCAGTCGCCCAGCCACCACGTCGAGGACTCCGAGATCACGAAGATCTCGTGGCCGATCCTGCTCCACTCGTCGAGCGGGATCTGGGGTGGCAGGTTGAGGCTGGTCCGCCTGGTCAGCATCCCGTCGGTGAACGGCCGGCCGGTCAGCCGGCCCGGGGGCGACGCGACCGGTGACCGGTCGGTGTCCCGCGGGCTGCCGGCCGGTTCGGCGTGCCGCGGAATCCTGCCCTCTTTGCTCGTCATCATCACCATTCGTCTCCTAGGCGTCATCGACGTAGACGACCTCGGCCCGGCGAACGTGATCGCCGGGCCGCCCTGTACTCCTCCCCATTGGCCTTCTCCTCCTTCCACGATCGGGTGAATTCCTTGGTGTCAGCACCCTACACGCGGGCCTGGTGCGGGGCGGGTTTTCCGGGATTCCGCGGGGCGGCTTCGCGCGCCGTTCCGGAATGCGGGCGGTGCCGCTCACCGGGGTGCCCGGCCGCGGGGATCGGAACGGCGCGCGGCCGCCCTCGCCGTCCCATTCCGGGATAGCACCACAACGGTGTGGTGGATTGGAAAAGTGATCCCGGGCACACGTCCCGCCGCCCGGGCGGGGTCCTGCCGGTTAGTCCACGCCGTGGACTAAATGAAGGTCATTCGGGTTTGTCCGTTGGCTCCCCGGCCCGGCGCGCGCGTCCGCGTCCGCCGCTGCCGGTCGTGCACGAGCCTCGTGCCGAAACGGTCGTGTCCAAAGCGCCCCCAGGTGCCCCAGTGGTACGGGCCTCTTCGGGGCCCGCGTCCGGCCGAAAGCGGTCCGGGTGCGCGGGCGGCGCCGCGCAGAGGCGGACCACCTCGGTGACCAGGTGGATTCTGGCACCGCTGTAGGCCTTTGACAAGCTGGGCGGGCTGTGTCCACGTCGGACTCGGCACCGGTTCCGCGCCGGTCCGCCGGGTGCCGCGCGCGGGCCCGGCGTCCCGCCGGCGGGACGTCCGGCCCGCGACGGCGCGTTCCCGGCCCGGCTGGGAGCGCGACCGGAAATCGCCGCCGCGCGGCCATCGGGGAGAAGCGCTTCGATGCGGTGCCCGCACCATTGACGCCCCCGCGTCGCCTTGCCTAGTGTTCCCGATATCCACATCGCGGCATTCTCATTCTCGCCTCGCGGTCGACGTATATCGACGAATGGACCCAGAAAATGAACAAGGCCATGAAAGGAATCGTTCTCGCCGGCGGAACCGGTTCGCGGTTGTACCCCCTGACGAAGGCGACGTCTAAGCAGCTGCTCGCGGTCTACGACAAGCCGATGGTCTATTACCCGCTTTCGGTGCTGATGCTCGCCGGCATCCGGGAGATCCTGGTCATCTCGACCCCCGACAGCATCCCGGCCCTGCGCGCGCTGCTCGGTGACGGCTCCGACCTGGGGCTCGACATCAGCTACGCCGAGCAGGACCAGCCGCGCGGCATCGCCGAGGCGCTCCTGATCGGCGCGGACCACATCGACGGGAATCCGTCCGCGTTGATCCTCGGCGACAACATCTTCCACGGTGCCGGGTTTTCCCGAATCCTGCGCGCCGCGCGTGAGCGCCTCGACGGCTGCACGCTGTTCGGTTACCCGGTCTCCGATCCCGAGCGCTACGGCATCGGCGAAACGGACGAGCGCGGCTCCCTCGTGTCGATCGAGGAGAAACCGCTGCGCCCGCGTTCCGACAACGCGATCACCGGGCTGTACCTCTACGACTCCGACGCCGTCGAGATCGCCCGCGGCATCGAGCCGTCGGCGCGGGGCGAGCTGGAGATCACCGACGTCAACAAGGCCTACCTCAAGGAGGGCCGCGCGCAGCTGTGCCGGCTCGGCCGCGGGTTCACCTGGCTCGACGCCGGGACGCACGACTCCCTGCTCGCCGCCAGCCAATACGTTCAGGTGATCGAAAAGCGCCAGAGCGTGCGGGTCGCCTGCCTGGAGGAGATCGCGCTGCGCATGGGCTACATCGACGCCGAGCGGTGCCGCGCCTCCGGCGAGGCGATGAAGAGCTCCGAATACGGCAAGTACCTGATCCAGCTCGCCGAGACGCTGGGCTAGGGCGATGGGATACGCGGAGCTGACCCCGCACGAGCTGCTCACGCCCGGGTTCGCGGCGCCGGAGGTGACCGGGCGCGCCTGGCACGTCCGGTGGGACCGCGAGCCGGCGATCGGGCCGGACGCGCTGCCCGCCGTCGTCGACTTTCACACCTCGGGCACCACCGGGCCGCGCCGGCAGTGGCGGCGGTACGGGCCGAAGGTGTGGGCCGAGGCGGGGATGCTCGCCGACCTCGTGGCGCCCGGACGGCCGGACGCCGTCGTCTCGTTCGTGCCGCCGGTCCACCTGTTCGGCGCGCTGGCCACGGTGCTCGTCCCGGCCCGCCTGCGCGTGCCGGCGTGGTACCGCGACGGCTTCTACGGCACCCTGCCCGACATCGGCGGGCGCCCGGTGGTGATGGCGACGCCGTGGATCTTCGAGCTGCTGCTGCGTCACCTGGACTGGGTGCGCGGGCTCGACCACCTCACCGTGCTCTACGGCGGCGCCATGCTGCCGGGCACCGCGGGTGACCTGCTGCGCGAGCTCGGTCCGGAGCGGGCTCTGCTGGTCGAGGTGCTCGGCTCCACCGAAGCGGGCGGCATCGCGACGCGCACCTGGCGCGAGGGCGAACCGCCGGAGTGGCAGCTGTTCCCCGACGTCGGGTTCGCGGGTGCGGTGACGCCGGGTGCCGAGGGGCCGCTGGCCGTCACCAGCCCGCGGCTGGCGTTCCGGCCCGGTGAACCGGAGCCGGCGTCCTGGGAGGCCGACGACCGGGTCGTGCCGCTCGGCGAGCGCTCGTTCCGGCACGCCGGCCGGGCCGGGCGCCTGGTCAAGGTCAACGGCCGCCGGATCAACCTGGACGACGCCGAGTACGCCCTGCGGGCCGTGCTCGACTGCGCCGACCTCGCGCTGCTGCCGGTCACCGACCCGAAGATCGGCGAGCACGTCGAGCTGCTCGTCGCCCTCGCGCCCGGCACCGAGGTCGCCGACCTCGACCTCGCGGCCGCGTTCGCCCGCCTGGGCGTCCGGCCGCGCAAGCTGCACGTCGTGCCCCGGATCGACCGGTCCGCCCTGGGCAAGCTGCGGCACGTTCCCGCCCCCACCACACCCGACGAGGAGGTCGCAGCGAGGTGACACCGATCGCCGAAAGCCAGGGCCGCGAGCTGACCAGTTCCCTGTACCTGGGCGAGATCGTCTGGAGCGCCGACTGGGACGCGAAGATCGACCCGTGCGACGACGCGGACATCGCCCGGATGCGGGCGAGCGCGCGCACCATCGAGGAGCACCTCACCGCCGACAAGCCGGTGTACGGGCTCACCCAGGGCTTCGGGCCGCTGGTGGTGTTCGACGCCGACTCCGAGA
Organism: Amycolatopsis sp. WQ 127309; assembly: GCF_023023025.1. NCBI lineage: Bacteria > Bacillati > Actinomycetota > Actinomycetes > Pseudonocardiales > Pseudonocardiaceae > Amycolatopsis > Amycolatopsis sp. WQ 127309. Next base: position 629,981 of record NZ_CP095481.1, on the reverse strand, counting down.
TGGAGCAGGGCAGCTCGCTCATCTCCCACCTCGGCACCGGCCAGGGCGCACCGCTCTCGCCCGACGTCTCGCGGCTGATCCTGTGGCTGCGCATCCAGAACATGCGCAAGGGCTACTCCGCCGTCACGCCGCGGTTCTGGCAGATCCTCGCCGACCTGTGGAACAAGGGCTTCACGCCGGTGATCCCGCGCCACGGCACGGTCAGCGCCAGCGGGGACCTGCAGCCGCTCGCGCACGCCGCGCTGGCGTTCGGCGGGCAGGGCCGGGCGTGGCGCCGCGACGGCGGCGGCCGGTGGATCACGGTGCCCGCGAAGGACGCGCTGGCCGCGCTGGGCCACGAGCCGGTCGACTGGCCGGTGCGGGAGGCGCTGGCGTTCGTCAACGGCACCGGCGCGAGCCTCGCCCAGTCGATCGTCAACCACCAGTCGTCGCTGCGGCTGGTCCAGGCCGCCGCGATGCTGACCGGCCGGCTCGCGACGCTGCTGGGTGCCAACCCGGAGCACTACGACGCCGGGCACGGCATCGCGCGCGGCCAGCTCGGCCAGCTCACCGCGGCCGAGTGGATCCGGCGTGAGCTGCCCGACAGCCAGACCCGCGACCCGAAGCGGCCGCTGCAGGAGCCCTACAGCCTGCGCTGCGCGCCGCAGGTGCTCGGCGCGGTGCTCGACCAGCTCGACAACGTCGGCAACGTGCTGGCCCTGGAGGTCGACGGCTGCCAGGACAACCCGATCACCTTCGAGGGGCGGCTGCTGCACGGCGGCAACTTCCACGCGATGCCGGTCGGGCTCGCCTCCGACCAGACCGGGCTCGCCATGCACATGGCGGTCTACCTGGCCGAACGGCAGCTGGGGCTGCTGCTGTCCCCGGCCACCAACGGCGACCTGCCGCCGATGCTGACCCCGCGCGCCGGCCGCGGCTG